>JBMYXP010000006.1:0-35695 GCA_049608525.1 Winogradskyella sp. | reverse complement strand
TTTCAGAAAGCCAAACAAATACAAGCTATCCTAATTAATTAGCTGTAACTTCGCAGTACTTAAAAGAAGTAACCTAAATTACTAGTGTTTGCTTCATAAACACAATATATGTCATTTAAAAATTTAGGCCTTTCTGAGCCATTACTAAAAGCAATTAGTAAAAAAGGATACGAAACACCATCACCAATACAAGCCAAAGCCATTCCGCCAGTTTTAGACGGTAAAGATGTTTTAGCATCTGCACAAACTGGTACTGGTAAAACAGCAGGTTTTACATTACCATTACTACATTTGTTATCTGAAAACCCAAAGCAGAAATACAGACCTATACGTGCATTAATTTTAACACCAACACGCGAGTTAGCCGCACAAGTGTATGCCAATGTTAAAGACTATAGTGCGTTTTTAAACTTAAAAAGTGCGGTTATTTTTGGTGGCGTAAATCAAAAACCACAAGTGGCTACAATTAGGCAAGGTGTAGATGTTTTAGTAGCAACTCCTGGTCGATTATTAGATTTAGAAAACCAAGGAGCATTGTCTTTAAAACGTATAGAAATATTTGTTTTAGACGAAGCAGATCGTATGCTAGATATGGGCTTTTTACGCGATATAGAGCGTGTTATGAAACTAATGCCAAGCAAACGACAAAATTTAATGTTTTCGGCAACGTTTTCTAAAGATATTAAAAAATTAGCATTTAATATATTAAATAACCCTGTACAGGTTGAAGCCACACCAGAAAACACTGCCGTTGAAGTTATTGAGCAGAAAGTTTACAGAGTAGCCAAAGGCAAAAAAACAGGTTTAATAATTAAACTCATTACAGATGGTAACTGGAAACAAGTTTTAGTGTTTACCAGAACCAAACATGGAGCTAATAATTTGTGTAAAAAAATGATTGCTAAAGGTATTACTGCTGCGGCAATACATGGCAATAAAAGCCAAGGCGCACGTACTAAAGCTTTAGCAGGTTTTAAAAATGGCTCTGTACGTGTTTTGGTGGCGACAGATATTGCTGCTCGTGGTTTAGATATTCCATTATTACCACATGTTATTAATTTTGAATTGCCTAATATATCAGAAGATTATGTTCACCGAATAGGTAGAACTGGTAGAGCAGGAGCTAGTGGTGAAGCATTATCTTTAGTAAGTGCAGATGAAACTTCTTATTTAAGAGGTATTGAAAAATTAATAGGTAACAAAATACCCGTTGAAATTATTGAAGGTTTTGAGCCCGATCCTAACGCATCTACACAACCTATAAAACAAGGTCAAGGCCGACAAAACAGAAATAGTAAAAACAGAAATGCTAACTCTAAAACTAATAAAAACGCTAACCGAAAACGTACCGATAATAGACGATAAGTAATGACACCCAGCTTAAAAACTAAAATTATAGACGTTTGTAATAAAAAAATAGCACAAAAAGGAACAAACGTGGGTCTGTCCTTTTATGCGTTTTTTGCAAATAAAAATGACAACCCTAAACTGCTAATGGAGGCAGCTACTTGGTGGATACAAACCCATCAATTAGATCATTTTGAAAAAGCGGTGAAGATAAAAGCATTGGTAAACAATAAATAATACCAATTATAATAGGCTTCGCTTTTTACCAAAATAATTGAAAAAAAAGACATGTCAACCCAACCCAACAACCCATTGCATGGTGTAACACTTGAAAAGATTGTTACACAATTACAAGCGCATTATGGTTGGGAATACATGGGGTATCAAATTAATATACGCTGTTTTACAAGCAATCCGTCTGTAAAATCTAGCCTAAAATTTTTAAGGAGAACACCATGGGCACGCACTAAAGTAGAAGCTATGTATATAAACATGTTAGCTAAAAAGCGTTAAATTTTTGGCAGACGCTTATTTTTCTTTTTATCTATATAATGCCTTAAAACACCACCTTTTACAGAGTTTACATCAAACTCTATAATAAAAGCGTTTTCGTCTATTTTGTTAATAATACGGTGCATTTTTTTAATATCAATACGGTTTATAATGGTATGTATAATATCAAAATCTTGTTGTTCTCCGTTGCTTCCAAAACCTTTAGAGCCTTTGTAAGTAGTTAAGCCAGCACCTAGTTGTTGCATAATGGCATGCTTTACTTTTGGGTATTCATTTGAGACTATTGTTACACCAATAAAATCTTCGAAACCTTCAATAGTAAGGTCGGTAACTTTTGCAGTAACGATATAGGTAAGTATAGAGTATAAAGCAACTTCAGTAGAAATAACATAAGCCGTAATACCAAATAAAATAATATTGAATAACAGAATGACTTGCCCAATACTAAACCCAAATTTATCGTTGAGATAAATACCTAAAATTTCCGAACCATCTAAAACCGATCCATTTCTAATAGCAATACCAATACCTGCACCCAAAAATAAACCGCCAAAAATGGAAATGAGTAGCTTATCTTCTGTAATCGTATCAAAATTTTCAAAATGAATAAATAATGCTAAACCAATAATACTAACTATAGATTTTAATACAATACGCTTAGAAACGGTGTAATACCCCAAAATTAAAAACGGAATACTAAATACAATTAGTAAAACAGAAATACTAATATTAAACTGTGTACGTACCAAAAGTGCCATACCAGTTACTCCGCCATCTAAAAACCCGTTTGGTAATAAAAAGGCTTTAAGACCAATGCTGGCAAGCACTATGCCTAATGCAATTTGCCCATATTCTGAAATAAAATTATAAGTTTTAGAGTGTTTCAACAGTTAAATGTTTAATTAAGTTTGAAAATTTAAAAAGAAAATTGATGTTAGTGTTTAAGTTGTCTTAAACCTTCATAAGTAACAATACTTACTGCATTTGCAATATTTAGGCTTCTTATATTATCTGAGTACATTGGTATTTTAAATAATTGGTCTTTATACTTTTCAATTATAGATTTTGATAAACCCATCGACTCTTTTCCAAATACCAAAAACTGATGTTCTACAAACGTAATATCCCAATGCGACTTTGTACCATGACTACTTAAAAATACCATTTGGGCATCTTTATTTTTATTAAAAAAAGCGTCTGCATTTTCATAATAAATAACGTCTAAATGTTTCCAGTAATCTAAGCCAGCACGTTTTAAACGTTTGTCGTCTATTTTAAAACCAAAAGGTTTTACCAAATGTAAGCGAGCGTTTGTGGCTAATGCCAATCTACCAATATTACCAGTGTTGTTTGGTATTTCGGGTTCTATTAAAACAATATTTAGAGGCATATTTTAGATTGAATTAGTAGGTGTATAAAATTACCATTTACTTAAAGCATTTTTTTAAACCTGTTAGGTCTTTAAAATCAGAAGGGTATAATATCAAATTATAGTGCTTTAGATTTTACATAAAAATTGCGATTAACTTTTAAAGTCTTGGCGCTAATCGCTTTAGTTTGCCATTCAGTTTTTGGGTACAACCATTCCGTTTTGTTACCAACTTCAATTTGAATAGGCATATCAAAACCCTCAACAATTTCTGTCCAACGGTATTTTAGTTTTTTGTTTTCAATTTTATATTCTAAAACAGGAATTTTAACATCTCGTAAATACTGATTAAAAAATGCCGTTAAATCTATACCCGTTTTGGTACTAATATAATCTTCAATTTGCTTAGTAGTTACAGTTTGATGATAAAAATTTGAATTTAATCCTCGTAAAATTTGTCTCCATTTTTTATCATCTTTAACTAACTGACGCAGCGTGTGCAGCATATTTGCACCTTTGTAATACATATCGCTAGAGCCTTCGTTATTAACGTTGTATTTCCCAATTAAAGGTCTGTCATTCTGTATATTAGCACGTGTACCAATGACATAATCTGCCGATGCTTTTTTGCCATAATGGTAATCTAAAAATAAATTTTCTGCATAAGCCGTAAACCCTTCATGAATCCACATATCTGCAATATCTTTATTGGTAATATTATTTGCAAACCACTCATGCCCAGCTTCATGAATAATTATAAAATCGAATTTTAAGCCCCAGCCCGTCTGTGATAAATCTCTACCCAAATAGCCTTTTTTATACGCATTACCATAAGTTACAGAACTTTGATGTTCCATGCCTAGATACGGTACTTCTACCAATTTAAAACTATCTTCGTAAAACGGATACGGCCCAAACCAATGCTCAAAAGCTTTCATCATTTTTGGAGCATTTTTAAAATGAATTTTAGCTTTTTCGAGGTTGTCTGCTAATACCCAATAATCCATATTTAACGGTCCTTTTTCGCCATTATAAACTTCAGAAAAATTTACATAATCGCCAATATTAACATTTACACCATAATTGTTAATTGGGTTACTAACAAACCAATGCGATGTTACAGTGTTGTTATCATTCTCAACAAGTTTTTGTAAACGGCCGTTAGATATGTTAGTTAAATCTTTTGGATTGGTAACACTAATGCGCATACTATCTACTTCATCGTACATGTGGTCTTTATTTGGCCACCAAACACTTGCTCCCAAACCTTGGCAAGATGTTGCTATAAAATGCTTGCCATTTTTGTCTTTTTTCCAAGAAAAACCACCATCCCAAGGGGCACGTTTTGCAGCGCGTGGATTGCCTTTGTAATAGACTTCAATAGAATTTGAGTCTCCAATATTTTGTTGCTCTTTTAATTGAATAAAATGCGCATTACCATTATGTTCAACTTTTAATTCGTTTCCGTTTTGAAGCACTTTTGTAATTTCCATAGGATATTGCAAATCTATTTGCATTACTTGTTTTGCTTCTAAAACTTTATAGTGAATGGTATTTTTGCCAGAGATAAATTTCTCATCGGGTTTTACTTCAATATCTAAATGGTAATACGTTAAATCCCACCAAGCACGCTCTGTTGTAATGCTACCACGAAGCGTATCTTGTTTTGTAAACTTATTTTTTTCTTGAAGTAAACCTTGACCTTCACAGCTGGTTATTACTAAAATTAAGAATATAATTAAAGTGCTATTTTTCATAAAATTTTTGCGTTTTTGAATGTCTTCTAGTTTTAAAGGTTTGTAAGCGTTATTTTATAATTTTATTAGGAAAAACAACAACGCTCTCATGGCCATTTTTTCCAACGGCAGCAATGCCAAATAAAAAGTTGTCAATAACAATACCTTTTAGAGTAAATTCGGTTACGTTTTCTACATAGCGACTATGATTCCAAGTTGGAGATGTGGTGTTTCGCCAGTAGATTTTATAACCTTTAGCACCATTTACTTTGCTCCATTGTAATTTGGCTGACGGTTCAACAATACCGCCAATACCTACGTTTTTTGGTGAAGGTGGCGCAGCGGCCAAACTTGCCATAGTAATTGCATTTACGGCAGTTAATTTTTTGCAATACGGAAAGTTAACATGCTCAAAGGTATCTCCGTAGTTAATTCCATTTTCGGTACGGATATCTTGGTGTTGCTGTGTGTAGTTTTCGTGGGCTTCCATAATTCTAATACCTGCAAAGCCAGCATCATTAAAAGGTCTATGATGTCCGCCACGGCCAAAACGATCTAATCTGTAAACTAACATTGGGTTTAACTCTGGCATGTAGGTTGTGGTGGTTTTGTACACATAGCGGGCAAGTTGCCTAGAAATACCATCGACTTCTCCGCCATAAAAACGACGTAACGTCGTTTCGCGCTTTAGGTTTTCTGCATCAGTTTCGTCGGTTGTGATAGGTTCAGAAAAAATACGAAATGTACGATTGTCAATAACACCATCTACTCCAGAGATGTTACCAATCATATCATTATTTAAAACTCCTATTATATCCCAATTATGCGATTTAGCGTATTTAGCTAAACCCTTGCCACCAAATAAGCCTTGTTCTTCTCCCGAAAGTCCTACGTAAATTATACTGCTTTCAAACTTATATTGAGATAAAGCTCGTGCAGCTTCAATTGCACCAGCCATACCAGTTGCATTATCGTTTGCGCCAGGTGCATCAGAGCTATAATCGTTTGGATCTGTAACCCTAGAGTCTATATCGCCACTCATTATAATAAAGCGGTTTGGGTATGTTGTGCCACGTTGTATTGCAACAACATTTACTACCATTACATCTTTTGTAATGCGTTTATTTGTGCCTTTTTTTACCAAATCTTTCTGATAAAACACCTCTAAACAATTATTACAATTTTTTGAGATGGTTTCAAATTGCCCTTTTATCCAGCGACGTGCTGCACCAATGCCTCGTGTTTTTGAAATGGTATCGCTTAAGGTGTGTCTTGTACCAAAGTTGGTTAAAGTTTTAACATCATTTCTAAGTCGTTCTTCAGAAATTGCATTTATAATATCATAAATTTTTGGATCTGTTTGTGAATAACTTAACGTTATGATTGATAGTGTTAAAACGAAAAAAAATCTTTTCATGTAGCTGTGTTTTTTAATTAACTCGTTTAACTTTTTTAAGTTATCCCTAAAATTAGCTATTTTTTATTTAATCGAAAAAGTTTATACGAGTTCAATGTTTAAAGTTACTTTAAAGCTTTTCAAAATCAAAAAAAATGTTTGCGCAAATAAATCAATTTTTTGAAAAATACTTTTTTTGTAAAAAATTAATCGGTAACTTATGTTAGATATTGAGGTGCTTGTAAAACGATTTCAAAATAAGGCTATTGCGCAAAAAAAATAAAATTATTGCGTAAGACAAACGACGTGATATTAGAAATGTTTTACTTTTATACAGGTAGTTGTTTTGCCAGGATAGAACAAGGTAAAATAACTATTACAGTGGCTACGTTTCAAAAAAATATGCAGTTATTTTAAAGTAAGCTTATCAGATTTTTTTGAAGATATAGGTTAGTTAGCTTCAGTCTTTATTCTAAACATCTAAAAGCGCAGCAATATAACGGCTTCTATTCTACCACTCATTTATTTTATTGCTATCTAATTTAATAAAGATAAAAAGTAGAATAGTAAAACCCCAAAGCCCAGAGCCACCATAACTAAAAAAGGGTAGCGGAATACCAACTGTTGGTATTAAGCCCATTACCATGCCTGTATTTATGGTAAAATGTACAAATAAAATAGAAGCAACTCCATACCCATAAATACGACTAAATTGCGACTTTTGAGATTCCGCTAAATAGAGTATGCGTATAATTAAAAACACAAATAAAATTACCACTAAGCTACTTCCTAAAAAGCCCCATTCTTCGCCAACGGTACTAAAAATATAATCGGTATGTTGTTCTGGCACAAATTTTCCTTTGGTTCTTGTGCCTTGCAAAAAGCCTTTGCCGTAAAACCTGCCAGAGCTTATTGCTTCTTCAGATTGTATAAGGTTATAAGCTTCTCTTTTTTTCATTTGTTTCAACTTAGTAGCATCAGTTTCTAATCGTAACCAAAGACTAATTCTGTTTTGCTGATGCGGTCTTAAGCCATGCTCATAAAATTGTTTTACTCCATAAGAAAATACCATAGCGGCAATTAAAACAATTATATATTGAATAATTGGTGTGCGTTTTTTTCGTCTTAAAAAGTAAGCGATTGTTATTAGTATAGCGACCAGAGTTGCGGTTATAATAATTCCGAATTTCAAACTTAAAACAGCTATTAAAATTAGAGATAGTGCAATAATTAAATAAATTTGTTGTAGGCCTTCTCTGTATAAAATAAAAAAGAAAGCGGTATAAACTATGGTACTGCCTGCATCATTTTGAAGCAAAATTAATAGCGCAGGTATAAAAATAATGGCAGCAATTTTTAATTGATCTTGTAGCGTTTTAAGATTGGTTTGGATGTCGCTTATATATTTTGCAACGGCTAGTGTTGTTGCAAACTTAGCAAACTCGCTAGGTTGTATTGTCATACTACCAATGCCATACCAAGAACGAGCACCATTAACGTCTTTACCAAAAATGAATAAACCTAATAATGCTAAAATGGCAATTATATAGATTAAACTTGCAAAACGTTCGTAAAATTTAGCCTCAACCGAAAGAATTATAACAATAATAAAAAAGGTTAAACCAATAAAAATCAGTTGCTTTCCATAAGGTTGTGTGGTATCAAAATAGTTGGTAATCTCACCAACATGCGAGGCAGATAATATATTAAGATAACCAAAGCCTATTAATGCTAAGAAAATAAGTATGGTTATCCAATCAAACCCAAAACGTCTTTGGTTTTCTCTTAGCATTTTTAGCGATTAATGGTGTTTTGGTTAGTAATTTCACTGGCATAGTTGTAGTTTTCTATGACTTGTAATGCCGCTTCTCCATTTATTTTAAAAGGTTTGCCAGATTGTGGTTTTGCATATTCGTTTTCTAAGCTGTGTGTTAGTATCCAATGCTCTAGATCGGTTCTGGTAATGGTGCCTTTAATATGTTTTTCAATCATTAAACTTGCTATTCGCCCTGCAAAACGACTTCCCCAATACCCGTTTTCAACAAAAACCGCAATAGCAATTTTTGGGTCATCTTTTGGTGCAAATGCGACAAAAATAGAATGATCTGTAAGTTGGGTTTTAACACCATCTATTTTTATAAAATTTTCTGCTGTACCAGTTTTTCCGCATATTTCTATCCCAGGCACTTTTAGGGTTGCCGCTGTTCCTTTAGTATATACTTCTAACATACCTTGTATAACAGGTTTAAAATGTGCTTTATCTATTGTTGTATATTTTGGTGTCGTAAAGTTTTTGTTTATTGTTTCTCCTTCAATACTTTTTATAATGTGCGGTGTGTAATAGTAACCACGATTAGCAATTGCGGCCACCATATTAGCGAGCTGAATTGGTGTTGCTTCTACTTCGCCTTGCCCAATTGCATTAGAAACCACAAATGTTGAGCCCCAACGGTTATTACCATATTGTCTGTTGTAATAATCTCCGTCTGGTACTCTACCTTTTGAGCCAACAGATAAATCATTATTTAAATAATTGCCTAAACCAAAACTTTTAACATGATTTGCCCAAATAGACATACCATTATCTGCTTTATCGTACTTATCTATAATGCGACGATAAACATTTACAAAATAAGCATTACAAGACTCTGAGATTCCTAAATTCATATTAACGGGGCTTCTGTGGTGGTGGCAGCCTGTTAATTTTTTAGAACCATAATAGTAACCTAAGCGGCAAACAAATTTTTCATTAGTTTTTACAACACCTTCTTGTAAGCCTATAAGTGCGTTTAGTACTTTAAAAGGTGAACCTGGCGGATACTGCGCTTGTAAACCTCGGTCGTAAGTTGGTTTGTTTATTTTATCGAAATATAAACGCGAAAAATTTTGCCTTCGGGCTCTGCCTACTAGTGCGTTAGGATTGTAACTTGGTGCAGTAACCATAGCTAGTAGTTCTCCATTTTTTGGGTCTAATGCAATAATACCGCCACGTTTATGTTTCATTAATAATTCGCCATAGGCTTGCAGTTTAGAGTCAATTGTAATGGTAATATCTTTTCCTGGTTGTGGTAATGTATCATAAATGCCATTTTTATAAACCCCTATATTTTTATTAAACTTATCTTTTTGTATGTAACTAACACCTTTTGTGCCTCTTAGTGTTTTTTCATAAGATAGCTCAACACCTTGTTTGCCAATAAGGTCTCCCAATTTATAATAGGGTTGTTTTGAAATAATAGTACTATTAACTTCTCCAATATCTCCAAGCACATTGGCTCCGATGTTAGTTTGATATGCTCTTAAAGAACGTTTTTCAATATAAAACCCTTTATATTTTCTCATTTTTTCTTGAAGAACAGCATAATCGGTTTTAGAAAGTTGTGCTACAAATGGAGATGGTAATCTTGGAGAATATGTTGTAGCACGTTTAAGTTTTTTGTGATAGTCTTCTGTTGTTATTTTTAGTAATTTACAAAACTCATCTAACTCTGAATCTTTGAGTGGTTTAACGTTTTTAGGAATAACCATAACGTCGTAAGAAGGTTGATTGGCAACTAAAAGTTTGCCATTTCTGTCATAAACATAGCCTCGTTTTGGATAGGTATAAACTTTTTTAATGGCATTATCATTTAGCACATTATTTGATGGTGCGTTATAAACCTGAAGGTATAATAGGCGTGCAATAAAAACAAGACCAACACTAACAACAGTTATTAATAGTAGTAGTTTTCTCATTTTTTATCTCTACTAAATATAATTATTAATAAAAGGCTAAGTATAATCGTAAAAACGCCAGAGAATAATGTCTTTTTTAGTATTAAAAGTAGGTTAGTAATGTTAAATACTTCTAGTGAAAACAGTATTAAATGATGAAGAAATGTGCCAAAAACAATATAAGTTATTAAACTACCAATATCTGTGTTTGCTATTTTAATATTATGGTGTTCGTATAAAACTTTAAACGCTGTTTTTAGAAAAACGGGTCTTATGTAAGCTAAAGATACTGCTGCTGCTGCGTGCACTCCGCCCGAGTCTGAGAAGCTATCTATTAATAGCCCTAAGAGAAAGCTTAAAAATAAAAAGAGAAGGCGATTAGTGCTAACAGGATACAATAAAATAAATATAATATAAATGTATGGGTTTATATAGCCCAAAAAATTAATATGGTTGCATATTAGCACTTGTAGTAACACTAAGCTAATAAATTTTGTAATATGTGTAATTGTAATGCTAGTCATCAATACTATGTTCTAATGCTTGTATCTCTGCCTTATTAATGTTATTTAGTATATAAACGGTTCTTAAATTTGTCATGTCATTAAACAATTTTACGTCTATACTGTAAGTATCTCCACTAATATCGGTTTTAAAACGATGTACCGTACCTATGCCAATACCTTTTGGAAAAATTGAAGACTCTCCGCCTGTAATAATAGTATCCCCATTTTTTACTGGTGCAAATTTTGAAACGTCTTTTAGTTGAATAAACTCAGAAGAATCGCCATTCCACTTTAAAGATCCAATATGATTTGTAGCTTTTAGCTGCGCATTTATACTACTTTTTTTACTTAAAATAGACAAAACGGTTGCGTAATTATTAGACGTGTTATCAATAATACCAACAATACCTTTTGAGGTTATAACACCATAATCTTGTTTTATACTATCGTTTTTTCCTTTATTTATAGTAATGTAATTATTAACTAAAGCATAACTGTTTTTGTAAACCTCTGCTTTAACCACTCTAAAATGTCCTTTAGCGTATGTGGTATCAATATAGCTACTATCTTTAGCTTTGAGGTTAAATAGCCGTTCTCTTAATTGTCTATTTTCTTCGGAAAGTGTTTCGTTTTCATCTTTCAAATTTAAATATTGATGTATAGAATTGAAACTTTTATAAACACCACCAGTTAATTCGTTTGCAGAATTAATAAATAAACTTCTGTGGTAAGCATGCGATTGTATAGTTAAAGCTAAAGCGATGCCGAAAAGTAATAAAAACAGCAAAAAGCTTATGTTTTTAATTACAAAATCAAATATTCGCTGCATCTGTTATTTTTTTATTTAATCAAGATACTTCTATATTTAGATAAGTTTTTAAGAACTATACCTGTGCCTCTAACAACAGCTCGTAAAGGATCTTCTGCTATATAAACAGGTAAGTCTGTTTTTTGAGACAAACGCTTGTCTAAACCTCTTAACATAGACCCACCACCGGCAAGATAAACACCTGTGTTGTATATATCTGCAGCCAATTCTGGTGGTGTTTGCGATAAGGTTTCCATAACAGAATCCTCTACACGCAAAATAGATTTATCTAAGGCTTTTGCAATTTCGCGGTGCGATATTTGCACTTGTTTTGGTTTTCCTGTTAATAAATCACGACCTTGAACACTCATGTCTTCTGGTGGTAATTCTAAATCTTCTGTGGCAGCACCAATTTGTATTTTTATTTTTTCGGCAGTTCTATCTCCAACATATAAGTTGTGTTGCGTACGCATGTAATACACAATATCGTTAGTAAATACATCTCCGGCAACTTTAACAGATTTGTCGCAAACAATACCACCAAGCGCAATAACTGCAATTTCGGTTGTTCCGCCACCTATATCTACAATCATATTACCTTTAGGCTGCATTATATCTACACCAATACCAATTGCAGCTGCCATTGGCTCGTGTATTAGGTAAACTTCTTTTCCATTAACACGCTCACACGATTCTTTTACTGCTCGCATTTCTACTTCTGTAATTCCAGACGGAATACAAACCACCATACGCAATGCGGGGTTAAAAAACTTCTTTTTTAGTGCAGGTATGTTTTTAATAAATAAGCTAATCATTTGTTCAGAAGCATCAAAATCTGCAATTACACCATCTTTTAATGGTCTAATTGTTTTTATGTTTTCGTGCGTTTTTCCTTGCATCATGTTTGCTTCCTTACCAACAGCAATAATTTTACTACTAATTCTGTCTCTAGCAACTATAGAAGGGCTATCAACAACAACCTTGTCATTATGTATTATTAAGGTGTTTGCTGTGCCTAAATCTATGGCTATTTCTTCAGTTAAGAAATCAAAAAATCCCATGTATGTTATTAATTATTTGGGTTGTTATTAGGTTGTGGTTAGGTGGTTTGTAAATGTAATAAAACTTGCTAAATAATAATGCTTCAATTATCTAATAATTAACGTTTTAATTAAAAATTTGTTTTTTAAACCAATTTACAAGTAAATTTTAGTGCTTAAAATGTCTCGTGCCTGTAAATACCATTGCAATTGTGTTTGCATTGCAATAGTTAATACTTAGCTCATCTTTTATAGATCCACCAGGCTGTATTACGGCACTTATGCCTGCTTTATCTGCAATCTCTACGCAATCTGGAAACGGAAAAAAGGCATCACTCGCCATTACTGCTCCTTTTAAATTAAAGTTGAAAGATGTTGCCTTGTGTATGGCTTGGTTTAGTGCGTCAACTCTACTGGTTTGCCCAGTTCCGCTAGCACATAATTGTTTGTTTTTTACTAAAACAATGGTATTAGATTTGGTGTGTTTGCAGATTTTTGAAGCAAATATTAAATCTTCTAATTCATTTGAAGTTGCAGTTGTTTTTGTAACCGATGTTAACCCTTCAAGTGTATCTGTAACCGTATTTCTATCTTGAACTAAAATACCGTTTAAACAACTTCTTACGTTAGTTTTTGGCAGTTCAAAAGCGTTCAAAATTAAAAGTATTCTATTCTTTTTACCTTTAAGTATTTCTAAGGCTTCAGCTGAAAATGCAGGGGCAATAACGACTTCACAAAATAATTTATGAATGTTTTCTGCTGTGGCTTTGTCAATTTCAGAATTACAAATTAAAACACCTCCAAATGCCGAAACGGGGTCGCCAGCCAAAGCATCTACATAAGCTTGTTGCAGCGTGTTGCGTTGTGCAAAACCACAAGCATTATTGTGTTTTAATATAGCAAATGTTGGGTCTTCGCCTTTAAATTCTAATATAAGATTTACGGCAGCATCAACATCTAAAAGGTTATTGTAGCTTAGTTCTTTGCCATGTAGTTTAGTAAAAACGGCATCAAAATCTCCAAAGAAATAGCCTTTTTGGTGTGGATTTTCTCCATAGCGTAATACTTTTCCGTTTGTCTCACTTATTTTTAAAGCGGTTTCTTCTTGGTTTTTGTTGAAGTAATTAAAAATTGCAGTATCGTAATGCGATGAAACGTTGAAGGCTTTTGCAGCAAAACGTTTTCTGTCCTCATAAGAGGTTTCTCCGTTCTTAGTTTCTAACAGATTTAAAAATTCAGCATAGTCGTTAACCGAAGATACACAAACCACATCTGTATAGTTTTTTGCAGCAGCTCTAATTAATGAAATGCCACCAATATCAATTTTTTCAATATTATCTTTGTGGTTTGCACCAGAAGCAACGGTGTTTTCAAAAGGGTATAAATCTACGATAACCAAATCTATTTGCGGAATGTTAAATTCTTGCAATTCTTTAACATCACTCGTATTGTTTTGGCGGTTTAAAATGCCACCAAAAACCTTTGGGTGTAAGGTTTTAACACGTCCGCCAAGTATTGATGGATATGATGTAACATCTTCAACAGCAATAACATCTATACCTAAATCTCTAATAAATTTTTCTGTACCTCCGGTAGAATAAATGGTTACATTAAGCGCGTTTAATTTTTTTACAATAGGTGCTAACCCATCTTTACTAAATACCGAAATTAGTGCCGATGAAATGGTTTTATTTGTCATAATAAGGTGTTGAGGTTTTTTTGTAGTACAAAAGTACACATATTCAAAACGATAATCTAAACACAAAATGCAGTTTGTTTCAAATTTTTGTAACAATAAATTGTTGAAAACGTCCTATCTTTAACCAAGATTAAAAATCATCAATTTATGCTTGTTTATTTAAGGGTATTTAAAGAGAGTTTTTCATTTGCATTAAATGCACTTAGAAACAATAAACTACGTACATTTCTATCACTTTTGGGTGTAACTGTCGGTATTTTTTCAATTATAGCAGTACTTGCTGCGGTAGATTCTTTAGATAAAAATATTAAAGACAGCCTGTCGGGTTTAGATAAAAATACAATCTATTTGTCTAAATATTCTTTTGGGCCAACCGAAGTACCACGTTGGAAACGAGATAATTACCCGCAAACAGATTATGATGATTACGAGTTTATAAACCGTAATGTGCCAAATATTGAAGCGTCTGCTTATGTTATTTTTGGTGGTAACGAAACGGTTAGATACCAAGCCGAAACTATTGCAGGTGTAGATGTTACACCAGTTTCTTATGGTATATATGTTATAGACGATTTAAAAATTGAAAAAGGACGTTTTTATACAGAATTAGAGTCTGATACTGGTGCGCCAGTTATTGTTATAGGTTACAATCTTGCAGAAAATTTATTTGATAAGTCTAATCCTGTTGGTAAACAAATTAGAGTTTACGGACGCAAATTAACAGTTATCGGTGTGCTTAAAAAAATAGGCTCTGGGTTGGGAGACTCACCAGATGATAAAGCGTTTTTGCCTGCTAATTTTGTGAGACGTTTTAAAAATGGTGGTGTTAATGGTTTGCCTGGTGCCGTAGCAATAAAGCCTAAAGCTGGTGTTGATATGGGGGCTTTTGAGCAAATTTTAAAACAAAAATTTAGAGCTTTTAGAGGACTTAAAGCCAATGAAGCCGATGATTTTTTTGTGAATAAAATAGCAGGTTTATTGTCTTTTGTAGATAGTATTATTTCAACTATGAATTTTGTTGGTTGGCTTATTAGTGGTTTTTCTCTACTTGTTGGTGGTTTTGGTATTGCTAATATTATGTTTGTTAGTGTAAAAGAACGAACCAACCTTATTGGTATTCAAAAATCATTGGGTGCAAAAAACAGATTTATACTGTTTCAGTTTTTATTTGAAGCTGTAATACTTGCCGTTGTTGGTGGCTTGGTTGGTTTGTTGTTTGTTTGGTTGGGGACTTTGGCTGCTTCAAATTTTACAGGCGATTTCGAATTTGTACTTTCGTTTAGTAATATGTTTTTAGGCTTTTTTCTATCTACCATAATTGGGCTTATTGCAGGTATAATACCAGCAATATCGGCATCTAAACTAGACCCAGTTGAGGCTATTAGAACAGGGATGTAGAGTTTAGTTTAAAAGTTAAAAAGTTAAAAAGTTAAAAAGTTAAAAAGTTGAAAAGCGTTAGCTTAGGCTATTAATTTTGCAACTTCAGCACAGACAAACTCTAAAAAGCGTTCGTCTGCTTCTGTAAAAGGATTTGCTGTGTTAGAGTCTATATCTATTTGCCCAATATTTTCGCCATTTACAAAAATGGGTACTACAATTTCTGCTTTTACAGTAATACTACAAGCAATGTAGTTGTTTTGCGCAGTAACATCTGGTACTACAAAGTTTTCGTTACTTATAGCAACCTGTCCGCAAATGCCTTTTCCAAACGGAATTATGGTATGGTCGGTTGGCTCTCCAACATAAGGACCAAGTTTTAATTCGTTTTTATCTCCGTTTTTAAAATAAAAGCCAACCCAATTATAGTAAGAAATTTGTGCTTCCAAAAGTTCGCAAATTTTTAACAAACAGTCATCAATGCCTAATTTTTTTTGTTGGGTTATAGCTGTAATTTGTGGTTGTAATGCTTCAAATGTCATTTTAATTTTTTTTTGCAAAAGTATTTAAAATGTTAATTGTTTTCAAAATAAAAATTAGTCTAATTAATTTATTAGTTATCTTTGTATCGTGAAATTTTCAATACCTTATAAAATAGTTTCAATTGCATTATCCTTTTTAGTGCTATTTTCTACATTATCTTTTACTGTAGAGAAACATTTTTGTGGTAATAATTTGGTTGATATTGCTGTTTTTTCTGAAGTAAAAAATTGTGGAGCTAAAGATGCTGTAAACGATGCTTACGTAAAAAAACCGTGTTGTAAGGATACCGTCGATTTTTTTGAAGGTCAAGATGAATTAAATACAACAAACCTTAAAGATTATAACAAAACTACAAAGCTTACATTGGTAGCTTTTGTTTACTCATACAAGCAATTGTTTGCGAGTTTACCAAAACCAATAATTCCTCACAAATACTACTCTTCGCCACGTCTTATTAAACCTATTTATGTTTTAAATGAGACCTTTTTAATTTAATTTTTTGATACCACATTTACAAAATTATAACGTGCAACTTTTTTTGCACTAATTAGTGTTATCAAAAATTAAAAAAAAATGAAAAAATATATAATATTAAGTTTTATGTTTTTGTCGCTTACAATTGCAGCGCAAGAGCAACTAAAAGGTGTTGTTTTAGAAACTACTAATGCCAAAGAAAGCCCATTGCCAGGTGCAAATGTGTATTGGTTAAACTCATCAATTGGTACAATTACTGCAAATGACGGTACATTTTCACTACCCTATAAGTTTTCTTATAATAAATTGGTAGTTAGCTATGTAGGTTTTAAAACAGATACTATAACTGTAAAATCTAATACATTTATAAAACACGTTTTGCAATCTACCGACGAGTTAGATGCGGTAACAATTACATCTCGAAAGCAAGCCACAACAAAATCGTATTTAAAAGCTACAAACACGTTTACAGTTAGTGCAGACGAATTATTGAAAGCCGCATGCTGTAACCTCTCCGAAAGTTTTGAAACCAACCCGTCTATAGATGTAAATTTTGCAGATGCCGTTTCGGGCACAAAACAAATAAAAATGTTGGGTTTAAATTCGCCTTACATTTTAATTGCCACAGAAAATATACCTTCAATTCGGGGAGCATCACAAGCTTATGGCTTAAGTTTTATACCAGGTACTTGGGTAGAGAGTATTCAAATTACAAAAGGCACAGGTAGTGTTGTTAATGGGTTTGAAAGTATTGCTGGGCAAATAAATGCCGAGTTGGTAAAACCAAACACCGACGATAAATTATTTGTTAATGCCTATGCAGGTGCTAACGGCCGCTTAGAGTTGAACACGCATATTAACCAAAAAGTAACCGACAAATGGAGTACAGGTCTATATGTACACGGCAATCTTAGAGATCAAGAATTTGATAAAAACAACGATTCGTTTTTAGATGTGCCATTAAAAAAACAAATTAATGTAATGAACCGTTGGCAATATACCAATGGAGAAAAAGGCATTGTAAGTTTTGTTAATTTGCGTTACCTTAATGATAATGCCCAATCGGGTCAGGTTGCGTTTAACCCAGATACAGACAAAGGCACAACAAATGCTTGGGGGAGCGAAATTAATACCGAACGTTTTGAGGTAACAACAAAATTGGGGTTTGTAAACCCAGAAGTGCCATACCAAAGTCTTGGGTTTCAGACGGCATTTAGTCATCACAAACAAGATTCTTATTTTGGGTTGAACGCGTACGATATTACCCACAATAGTTTTTATTCAAACTTGGTGTATAATAGTATCATTTCAGATTCGCGTCATAAAATAAAAACAGGTTTAAGTTTTACTTACGATTTTTATGATGAGTTGGTAAATACAACTATTTATGATCGTGTAGAAAACTCGGTTGGTGGTTTTTTTGAATATGCTTACGACGATTTAGACAAACTAACATTAACGGCAGGTTTAAGAGTAGATCAGCACAATAGACTTGGTTTTTTTGCAACTCCACGTTTACATTTACGTTATTCGCCTTGGGGAAAATCTGCATTTAGAGCATCACTAGGAAGAGGCAAGCGAAGTGCTAATATTTTTGCTGAAAACCAAAATATGTTTTCGAGTTCTCGGCAAATAAATGTTGCAAATTCTGGAGGAAAAATTTATGGTTTAGATCCAGAAATTGCATGGAATTATGGTGTAAGTTACCTGCAAGGATTTAATTTATTTGGAAGAGCCGCAGATATTACATTAGATTATTACATCACCAATTTTAAAAACCAAGTGGTTGTAGATTGGGAAAACCCGTTTGAGGTTAATTTTTATAATCTTGAAGGAAAAAGCTATGCCAATAGTTTTCAGTTTGAATTTAATTATAACGTTTTTGAGCATTTTGATTTAAGAACGGCTTATAAGTATTACGACATAAAAACCGATTATAATTCTGGTAAATTAACCAAACCATTAATACCACAACATCGTTTATTTGCTAACGCGTCTTATGAGACACATATAAAAGATAATGGTGCACAATGGAAATTTGATGCCACGTATAATTGGTTGAGTAAGCAACGTTTTCCCAACACAAATTTAAGCGCTTTAGAGTTTCAGTTGCCCAAACACTCACCAACAGTTGGTACACTAAATTTGCAAGTAACAAAAGTGTTTTCTCCAAAATTTGAAATATATTTAGGTGGTGAAAACGTAACAGATGTAAAGCAAAATAACCCAATAATAAGTGCCGATAATCCGTTTGGCACAAATTTTGACACTAACTTAGTCTATGGGCCGATTTTTGGAAGTATGTATTACGCAGGGTTACGATACAAAATAAAATAATTAATTACCTCGAAAACAGAAAATTGAAACAGAAAAATTTAGCACACTAATCTCATAATTTAAATAACAAATAAGATGAAAAAAATAATTTTAATCGCAGTATTATTGGTTACAACAATAACTTTTGCACAAAACAAAAATGAAAAAGCAAGTATAGAAGTCGATGGAGTTTGCGGTATGTGTAAAAATCGTATAGAAAAAGCAGTTATTAGAACCAAAGGTGTTAAATCTGCAGTTTGGAATGTAGATACGCACGAGCTAAAATTAATCTACGATGCACGAAAAACAGACGTTAACACCATTTCTAAAAAAGTGGCATCTGTTGGGCACGACACTAAAGCAGTAAAAGCTACAGAAGAAGCCTACAATTCTTTACATGCGTGTTGTAAGTATAGAGATGAAGCTGTTAAAAAAGACCATGAAACTAAAAACTAGTTAAAGCAAAAAATAAAAAAAAGGCTAAATTCTATAAGTTGTTTTACTTAGAATTTAGCCTTTTTCATTTATTTGTCAATAGACTTACTTAGTCTTGTATATTGGCACTTTTTACAGTTTCAATAATACGACCTGCAATTTTATAAGGATCACCGTTAGATGCTGGTCTTCTGTCTTCTAACCAACCTTTCCAGCCTTTTTCTACAGTAATAATTGGAATACGGATTGATGCGCCTCTATCAGAAACACCAAACGAAAAATCATCTACGTGAGCAGTTTCATGATCGCCAGTTAAGCGCTCATCATTAAACTCACCATAAACTGCCATGTGTTCTTTTACAACGGGTCTAAAAGCTTCGCATATTTTTTCGTAAACAGCTTGGCTACCACAAGTTCTTAATGTGGTGTTAGAAAAATTAGCGTGCATACCAGAGCCATTCCAATCTCCTTTTACAGGTTTTGGGTGGTACTCAATATAGTATCCATATTGTTCTGTTAAACGATCTAGTAAATAACGCGATATCCAAATTTCGTCACCAGCTTTTTTTGCACCTTGAGCAAATAATTGGTATTCCCATTGCCCAGAGGCAACTTCTTGGTTTATTCCTTCAAAATTTAAGCCAGCTTCAATACAAAGATCGGCATGTTCTTCAACAAAGTTTCTACCATGTGTATGTCTGCCACCAACCGAGCAATAATACATACCTTGTGGGCCAGGATAACCACCAATAGGAAAACCTAAAGGCAATTGAGTTGCTTTATCCATAATAAAGTATTCTTGTTCAAACCCAAACCAAAAATCATTATCATCGTCATCAATAGTAGCTCTACCGTTAGAGATGTGTGGTGTGCCGTCTGCGTTTAAAACCTCAGTCATTACTAAAAACCCATTTTCTCTAGCAGGGTCTGGGTAAATAGCCACTGGCTTTAATAAACAGTCTGATGCTCCGCCAGAAGCTTGCTTTGTAGAAGAACCATCAAAAGACCAAATAGGGCAATCTTCCAATTTACCACTAAAGTTATTTTCAACTTTTGTTTTACTTCTCATGTTTTGAGTTGGCTTGTATCCATCTAGCCAAATGTACTCTAATTTAGATTTACTCATTAGTTATGGGTTTAATTAGAAATTGCAAATATAATTTTTTATTTGTGTTTTAAAATCCCTTTTCAATGCCTATTGCGCTACTTTTATTAAATTGTTATTAACATCTTTCTTATATTTAATTGTATTAGAATAAAGGGTATTTTTTTTATGAATTAATCAAAACCAAAAAGTATCAAAAACATACAATTGCTTATTTTTGTAAAAATTTTTTTAATATGAGTCATTCGGTAAGTAAAAGATATGCACAACGAGGAGTTTCCGCAGCTAAAGAAGATGTGCATAATGCTATAAAAAACATAGATAAAGGCTTATTTCCTAAAGCATTTTGTAAAATAGTACCCGATTATTTAACCAACGATGACGATTACTGTTTAATAATGCACGCTGATGGAGCTGGTACAAAATCTGCTTTGGCTTATATGTATTGGAAAGAAACTGGAGATATTTCGGTTTGGAAAGGTATTGCGCAAGATGCCTTAATAATGAATATAGACGATTTACTCTGCGTTGGTGCTACTGATAATATTATGTTATCTTCAACCATAGGTAGAAACAAAAACTTAATTACTGGCGAGGTACTTTCTGCAATTATAAATGGTACTGAAGAACTAATAGAAGATTTAAAAACCTTTGGGGTAACTATACATTCTACTGGTGGTGAAACTGCCGATGTTGGGGATTTGGTCCGTACCATCATTGTAGATTCTACTGTAACAGCGCGTATTAAACGTAGCAAAGTTATTGATAATGCAAACATTAAAGCAGGAGATGTTATTGTTGGTTTAGAAAGTTTTGGGCAAGCCACATACGAAACCGAGTATAATGGTGGTATGGGAAGCAATGGCTTAACGTCTGCTCGACACGATGTGTTTTCTAAATATTTAGCAAAAAAATACCCAGAAAGTTTTGATGCAGCTGTGCCCGAAGATTTAGTGTATTCTGGGCAAACCAAACTTACCGATACAGTCGCTAACTCGCCAATAGATGCTGGTAAACTCGTATTATCACCAACTCGGACTTATGCTCCAATAATAAAATCAATTCTGAATACATATAATAGCGATTCCATTCACGGAATGGTGCATTGTAGTGGTGGCGCACAAACTAAGATTCTTCATTTTGTAGATAACCTTCATATTGTTAAAGATAATTTATTTGAAGTTCCCCCATTATTCAAATTAATACAAGAACAATCAAAGACAGATTGGAAAGAAATGTACCAAGTTTTTAACTGTGGACACCGCATGGAATTATACGTAAAGCCCGAAGTTGCTGAGTCTATCATTGAAATTTCAAAATCTTTTAATGTCGATGCTAAAATTGTCGGTAGAGTAGAAGCTTCGGAGGTTAAAAAGTTGACTATTAAGAGTGAATTTGGGGTGTTTGAGTATTAGTTTTGTTAAAAGGGAAAGAGTTAAACTTTTAGTTTCTTATTTCATACAGCTCTGCGACTTTGCGAGAAAATTATTTTTCAATTTCAAAGACTACCTATATGTAAATACTTCAGTACAATTTATTTTAATATGTCCTAATACGTAAAGCTTCAAAATTCATAATTTATCGTATTTTTGAAGTTCAATTTTGAAGAGCAATGTTAGAGAAAATACAAATTATAAAGCAACGTTTTGATGAAGTGAATGATCTTATCATTCAGCCAGATATTATTTCAGATCAAAAGCGTTATGCTACATTGATGAAAGAATACAAAGATCTAAAACTAATTGTAGATAAGGGAGAAATTTATAAAGAAGCCAACGATAACAGGTCTGAAGCCGAAGAGATTATTGCAGATGGTTCTGATGCCGAAATGGTAGAAATGGCAAAACTGCAACTTGAAGAAGCTAAAGAGGTTATAGAAAAACTCGAGGAAGAAATTCGGTTTATGCTCATACCAAAAGACCCCGACGATGCTAAAAATGTTGTTGTTGAGGTTAGAGCTGGTACAGGTGGTGACGAAGCAAGTATTTTTGCAGGCGATTTGTTTAGAATGTATTCAAAATACTGTAGCGACAAAGGTTGGAGAGTAGATGTAGTGAGCCAAAGTGACGGAACATCTGGAGGTTTTAAAGAAGTAATTTTTGAAGTTTCAGGCGAAGATGTTTACGGCACATTAAAGTTTGAAGCTGGTGTACACCGCGTGCAACGTGTGCCACAAACAGAAACGCAAGGTAGAGTACATACAAGTGCAGCAACCGTTATGGTTTTGCCAGAAGCAGAAGAGTTTGATTATGAGTTAGATATGACCGAAGTGCGTATAGAGCGTACCACATCAACAGGTCCCGGAGGTCAATCGGTAAATACAACCTACTCGGCAATTAAATTGCACCACGAGCCAACTGGTATGATTGTAAGTTGCCAAGACCAGAAATCATCTCATAAAAATTTAGAGAAAGCATTAAAGGTATTGCGTTCGCGACTATACGATTTAGAATTGGCAAAACAACAAGCCGCAGATTCTGAAAAACGTAAAAGTATGGTGAGTTCTGGAGACCGAAGTGCCAAAATTAGAACCTATAACTATCCGCAAGGACGTGTTACCGATCATAGAATAGGCCTAACGCTTTACGATTTATCTAATATTATTAATGGCGATATTCAAAAAATAATTGACGAATTAATGTTAGCTGAGAATACTGAGTTATTGAAAGCCAATGATAGTGTTATATAGGTTTTGGGTTTTTGGTGTTAGGTGTTGGAAAAAACAGGTGAGTTTTATGTTATAGAAAATGAGAAATTTTAGAGATCTTGAAGTTTGGCAGGATGCGATAACGTTGGTTAAACAAGTTTATAGTTTAATTGAGCATCTACCTGATTCCGAAAAATTTGGTCTTAAATCTCAGATTTCAAGATGTGTAGTTTCAATACCAGCTAACATAGCCGAAGGTTGTGCAAAAGATTCTCAAAAGGATTTTGTTAGATTTCTTCAAATAAGTTTAGGTTCGGCATTTGAATTAGAAACGCATTTAATAATTTGTTTTGAATTAAAATATATTGAAATTGATAAACGGCTTGTTGCAGAAATTCAAAAAATCCAAAAAAGAATAAATGCTTTAATTAAGTATTCTAAGAGTAAATACTAAAACCTAAAACCCTTGACCCAAAACCAAATTACAACCCAAATTCGCAAAAAAAAATCCTTTCTCTGTATAGGCTTAGATGTAGATTTAAATAAAATACCAAAGCACTTACTAAAAGAAGACGACCCAATTTTTGCATTTAATAAAGCCATTATAGATGCAACACATCATCTTTGTGTATCTTACAAACCCAATACAGCATTTTACGAAGCGTATGGTATAAAAGGTTGGCGAGCGTTAGAGAAAACAATTAATTATCTCAATAAAAATTACCCAGAAATATACACCATCGCAGATGCAAAACGTGGAGATATTGGCAATACAAGCAGTATGTATGCAAAAGCGTTTTTTGAAGATTTAGGTTTCGATAGTGTAACGGTTGCACCATATATGGGAAAAGATTCCGTTGAGCCTTTTTTAGCCTTTAAAGATAAACACACTATTCTTTTAGCATTAACCTCTAATGCGGGTGCTTTTGATTTTCAAACAAAAACAGTTGATGGTGTAGCGTTGTATAAGCACGTTTTAGAAACCTCTAAAACTTGGAAAAACGCTGAAAATTTAATGTATGTGGTTGGTGCTACAAAGGCTGATTTTTTTGGAGATATTCGTAAAATTATACCTAATTCTTTTTTATTAGTTCCTGGTGTTGGAGCACAAGGTGGAAACCTGCAAGATGTATGTAAATATGGAATGAATGAAAATGTGGGCTTATTAATAAATTCGTCTCGTGGCATTATTTATGCTTCACAAAATGAAAATTTTGCACAAGCTGCTGCCCAAAAAGCAGAGGAATTACAGTTGCAAATGAAAGACATACTAAGTAAACACTCTCAGTAAACAGTATTAGTTATTGTGCACGAGCATACCTGAAAACTGCCACTGCCACTGAAAACTTAAAAAAATGAAAGACCAACTCAAACGAAGTATTCAACTAAAAAAAATACCAAAACGTATTGTTTCTTTAGTGCCATCGCAAACGGAGTTGTTGGTAGATTTAGGTTTAGAAGCTTCAATAGTTGGTGTTACTAAATTTTGCGTGCATCCAAAACATCTTAGATTATCTAAAGTAGTTGTTGGTGGTACAAAGCAAGTTAATATTCAAAAAATAAAAGCATTACAACCAGATGTTATTCTTTGCAATAAGGAAGAAAACACAAAAGCCATTATTGAGTCTTTAGAAGCGGTTTCACCAATTCATATTAGTGATATAAACAATTTAGAGGATTGTTTTGAGCTTATTAAAATGTATGGTGCTATTTTTAATGTCGAAACTAAAGCTTCAAGCTTAATTTTAAATATTCAAAATAAACGAGATGCTTTTCAACTTCAAATTAAAGATAGAAAACGTTTAAAAGTGGCTTATTTTATTTGGAAAAACCCATGGATGGTTGCCGCTTCAAATACATTTATAGATGTAATGCTTAATGACGCAGGATTTAAAAATGTATTTACTAAAGAAACACGTTATCCCGAAATTAATTTAGATGCCATTAAACTAAAAGAAGTAGATGTTCTCTTTTTATCTAGCGAGCCTTTTCCGTTTAAAACTGCGGATGTTTTAGAGTTAAAAAAACAATTCCCCAATACATTAATTAAAATTGTAGATGGGGAATTATTTTCTTGGTATGGTAGCAGATTACAAAAGTCTTACAGCTATTTTGAAACGCTACATAATTTAAAATAGGTGTTTAAAAGTTACCTAAGTTAATCTTGTAAAGCAAAAACTTTTCTCAATAAATCTGTTGTTCGCGAAGACGCTTTGGTTCTAATGTCTTGTTCTTCAACGGCAATCATTGTGTAAACACCTTTTAGAGCTTCAGTAGTTACATAGTCTGTTAAATCTGCATTTACATTTTTTGTAAGTGGTATAGAATTGTAACGGTTTATTAAATTCTCCCATATTTTATCTGCACCAACTTTAGAAAACGAATTGTTTATTACAGGCTTAAATTTGTTATAAAGATCCGCTTGTGTTTTTGTGGTTAAATATTGAGTTGCAGCATCGTTATTGCCCAAGAGTATGTTTTTTGCATCGCTAAACGTAATGCCTTTAACTGCGTTTACAAATATTGGGGTTGCTTCTTTTACAGCATCTTCAGCAGCACTATTTAAAATTTTTAAACCTTGGTCTGCTAAATTACTTAGGCCTATTTTTCGTAAGGCGTTATCTACTTTTTGTAAATCTTTGGGAAGTAATATTTTTACAAGATCATTTTTATAAAAACCACCTTCTTGGGTAAGCTTGGTTACTTGCTTATCTATACCAAAATTTAAGGCCTGTCGAAGACCAGAAGCAATGTCTGCATTACCTATTGCACCACCAGTTTGTGGGAGTTGGTTAACCACTTGTTGCAACTCTGCACAAGCGCAGAATGTAATTATAAATACAACTAACGCTATTTTTTTAATCATAATTTCTATTATTTAATTTGTGTCAAAGATAAAAATTTAAGGAAACTTACACACAATTTATAATACCCTATAACGTTTTAATGCAATAAAAATATAAAAATGACTACTTTTAGCACAGTATTTGATTACATAAAAAAAACGCAGCAAAAGTTATGAAATTGTTCCATAAAAAATTTTCAATTGTATTAGCTCTTTATTTTCTAATCTTATCTTACGGATATGGACAAGTAAAGGTTTCGGAGTTTGTGCAGGAGTCTAAAATAAACACCTCAGAAACTAATTCTTTATATTTTGTAGATTTTTGGGCTACTTGGTGTGTCCCTTGTGTTGCTGCAAAGGCACAATTAGGAGTGTTGCAAAAGCAGTTTCCTAAAGATTTTTATAGTGTCTCTATCTCTCAAGAAAATCCTGAAAGAGTAGAAAAATACCTAGAGAAAAAATCTACGGATTTGGCAATTGCTATAGATTATAATGGGGAAACGTTTAGTAAGTATAATGTGTATTCGCTTCCGCATGGCATATTATTTAATGCAGAAGGCAAGGTGCTTTGGCAAGGAGGTACAGCAGATTTAAAGGCAGTAATTATTGCTAAATTTTTAAGACAACAAAAAACGAAAGCTTCAATTAAATCGTTTTTTGATATCGTAGCCATAGATGAGGTTGAAGATAAAGACTATACTCCAACAAATGCCATAGAAATAAAACAGTTGGCTACCAATGCAGAAGATTTGCAGGTTGTTAATAATGATAACTATTTAAAGCTTACAGGTCATTTAAAAGCTATTGTAGGTTATTTGGCTAAAATTTATAATAACCAGATTCAACTTAAAGAAGCTTTAAATAAGAATTATGAAATTTACTTTAAAAAACCTTTAAGTCAAAAAGAGAATTTAGCAGTTAAGCTTATTAATGAAATGAATTTTGATGTTGAAAGAAAATTTATTGAAGGTGAAGTTGTTAATTTGAAAGCAGACGGGTCAAAATTATGGGACACCAACCAAATTAATTGGGGGCATAATACCACTAAGTATTTAATTGACGATTCTCAAATTAAAGCAGACAATGTATCATTAAAAGAAATAGGTTATCAATTATCACACATATTAGATATGCCAATTATTGTAAATAATGAAGATGAAATAGGTTATACGCTTCACGATTGGGATTTTCATTATCAATTTTTTGAATTAATGCAGACCGATTTATTAGATAATTATGGTATAACTGCTAAGAAAGAAATTAAAAGCTATCCAATATATATAATACAAAAAAAAGCCCCATAAGGGGCTTTTTAGTTTTTACAATTTAGTGTTTTAACTAGTTGTTAATAACTCTAAATTCTGTACGTCTATTTTTTTGGTGTTGAGCCTCAGAACAATCAGTGCCGTTAGAACATCTGTTAGTTAAACGAGATTCTCCAAAACCTCTTGAAGTTAATCTACTTCTAGAGATACCTTTAGATACTAAGTAATTTACAACAGACTTAGCGCGTTGTTGAGATAAAGACATGTTAAAAGCATCATTACCTCTAGAATCTGTATGAGACATAATCTCAATACTAACGTTAGAGTCTTTTAATATTGGCATTAAAGTATTGTCAATTGTAGTTTTAGATGCAGGTGTTAATCTAGCACTTCCTAATTCGTAAAGAATGTTAATTGCAGTAGGTGTTAATAAAGTACAGTCAACCTCTTCCCAAGTCGTAATACCACCTTTTTTATCTAAAATAGTTCTAGTTACTGTTTCAGTTTTAGCAGGTACAATCGTTTTTACAGCAGAAGCTTTTGTATCTACAACTCTTTTCTTAATAGTTGTATATTCAGCAGGTATTACAACCTCTTCCATGCGAGCTGGTGTTTTAACAACACGTTTTTTGTAAGTTGCAGTTCGTTCTCCAACAGGAGAGGTTTTTGTACTAGCATCAGCTAGTAAAGTCGTTAAACTAACGTTTGTAGATTGTGCAGGGTACTCAACAAAACAAGCCGCAACACAGTCATCTTTGTTAACAGAAGGACAATCTTCTAAGATTTTGTACTCCCAACCAGATGTTTTAGGCTGAACCTCAAAAGTTTTTGAGTCTTTACCAAAAGTAGCAGGTACAACATCTAAGTCAGCTCCAGCTTCTTTACTTACATAAGACACTTCAACAGTTTCATAAACCGCAGGTACATAGACTAATTTTTTACTAGCTTCTTTAACTAATACGCGTTCAGTAACAGTTTTGTAGGTGCCTGGTACAACTTTTAGTGTATTGTATTCAGGTGAAACTTCTACAGTTTCTGTTACTTCTTTAAAAGTATCTTTGGTAATACATTTTACATAACATTTTCCTGGTGTAGGATTTGTTGGTAAATTTTGGGCTTGAGAAAATACTAAGCCAGCAATTAAGCAGATAGATAATAATAATCTTTTTTTCATAAAAGGGTTTAATTTAGTTTAATGTAATTTTATATAGTTACGTGGTTTAGACACATTAAAAATAGTTAAGTCACTAAATTTTAATATGGTCTATTTACTTTTGCAAAAATACAAAAAAATAGTGTAGTGTTAACATTTGTGTTTTAATTAAAGTAAGATATATTTTTTTGTAATAGGTTTATTGTTAGGTATTTGAGTGTTATTCTTTTTTTGTTACCCCTAGTAGCCATTGGCAGTATGTTAAAAAAACGAACTTTTTTTTTAAAATGATATCACTACTAAATAGAGGTATTGATAATTAAAGTTAATTAACCTGTTTTTTTTGAATATTCCGTAAATTTGTAGTTTTAATTTCAATATATATTACTAAATGATACAAGTACCTCCATACAAGCCAAAATATAAAGTACGAATAGTAACAGCCGCATCACTTTTTGATGGGCACGATGCAGCAATAAATATAATGCGTCGTATAATTCAATCTACTGGTGTAGAAGTGATACACCTTGGGCATGACAGAAGTGTTGAAGAAGTTGTAAATACCGCTATACAAGAAGATGCTAATGCTATTGCAATGACCTCTTACCAAGGCGGGCATAACGAGTATTTTAAATACATGTACGATTTACTAAAAGAAAAAGGTGCAGACCACATTAAAATCTTTGGTGGTGGTGGTGGAGTTATTCTTCCTGAAGAAATTAAAGAATTAATGGATTATGGTATTACCAGAATTTATTCTCCAGATGATGGAAGAGCACTTGGATTACAAGGCATGATTAATGATTTAGTGCAACAATCAGATTATGCCATTGGGGATACACTAGGCGACGAGGCTAGCGTTTTACATAAAAAAAACCCAAAAGCGATAGCAAGAGTCATTTCTGCAGCCGAGAATTTTCCAGCCGTTGCAAAAGAAGCTTTAGATGCTATTCATAATAAAAATAAAACATCAACAACTCCAGTTTTAGGAATTACTGGAACAGGTGGTGCAGGTAAATCGTCTTTGGTTGATGAATTGGTGCGTCGTTTTTTAATCGATTTTCCTGAAAAAACAATAGGACTTATTTCCGTAGATCCGTCTAAACGAAAAACAGGTGGTGCATTGTTAGGAGATAGAATTAGAATGAATGCGATTAACTCACCTCGTGTTTACATGCGTAGTTTGGCAACACGTCAGTCTAATTTAGCATTGTCTAAATATGTAAACGAAGCCATAGAAGTTTTAAAAGCTGCAGAATACGATTTAATTATTTTAGAAACTTCTGGTATCGGTCAATCCGATACAGAAATTATGGAACATTCCGACGTAGCTTTATATGTAATGACACCAGAGTTTGGTGCAGCAACACAGCTCGAAAAAATTGACATGCTAGATTTTGCAGACTTAGTAGCCATCAATAAATTTGATAAACGTGGCTCGCTTGATGCTTTGCGCGATGTAAAAAAACAGTATATGCGTAACAATAATCTTTGGGATGTTCACCAAGACGATTTGCCTGTTTACGGCACTATTGCTTCACAGTTTAATGACCCAGGCATGAATACGCTCTACAAAGCGATAATGGATAAGTTGGTTGAGAAAGCTAATGCGAGTTTAAAATCTACCTTTCATATTACAGATGAAATGAGCGAGAAAATTTTTGTAATTCCGCCTTCTCGCACACGTTACTTATCTGAAATTGCAGAAAGTAACCGTGCTTACGATAAAACAGCAAATGTGCAAGTTGAAGTTGCCCAGAAACTTTACGGAATTTATAAAACCTTAGAGTCTGTACTAAATGTTAATGCGAGTAAAACCAAGCCACCATTTTTAGATAAATACGGACTAAATACTGGTGAGATTCTAAAACAAGTTGAAAATGATAACAAAGACTTTGTTAAGTTGCTTATGGCAGAGTTTGATAGAGTAAAACTCAACTTAGACCCTTACAATTGGGAAGTTATTACAGGTTGGGCAGAGAAAGTTAGTACATACAAAAACCCAATTTATTCTTTTAAAGTTCGTGACAAAGTAATTAAAATAGAAACACACACAGAATCGCTTTCTCATACACAAATACCTAAAGTTGCCTTACCAAAATATGAAGCTTGGGGCGATATTTTAAGATGGTGTTTACAAGAAAATGTTCCTGGAGAGTTTCCTTATACTTCTGGCTTATATCCTTTTAAAAGAACAGGAGAAGATCCCGCTCGAATGTTTGCAGGCGAAGGTGGGCCAGAGCGTACCAATAAACGTTTTCATTATGTAAGTATGGGCTTGCCTGCAAAACGATTATCTACAGCTTTTGATAGTGTAACCCTTTATGGTAATGATCCAGATTTACGACCAGATATTTATGGTAAAATAGGTAATGCAGGTGTGTCTATTTGTTGTTTAGACGATGCTAAAAAACTCTATTCTGGGTTTGATTTGGCAAACGTAATGACGTCTGTAAGTATGACTATTAACGGGCCAGCACCAATGTTGTTAGGCTTTTTTATGAATGCTGCCATAGACCAACAATGTGAGATTTACATTAAAGAAAATAACTTAGAAAAAGAGGTTGAAGCAAAAATTTCGGAATTATATAAAGACAAACAACGACCAACTTATAATGGCAAATTGCCAGAAGGAAACAACGGTTTAGGGTTAATGCTTTTAGGTATTACAGGAGACCAAGTATTGCCAGCAGATGTCTATTTAGATATAAAAGCAAAAACGATTGCACAAGTACGTGGAACTGTACAAGCCGATATTTTAAAAGAAGACCAAGCACAAAATACGTGTATTTTTTCTACAGAATTTGCATTGCGATTAATGGGAGATGTACAAGACTATTTTATAGAAAATAATGTACGTAATTTTTATTCGGTTTCAATTTCTGGCTATCATATTGCAGAAGCTGGTGCCAACCCAATTACGCAATTAGCATTAACGCTTTCTAACGGATTTACGTATGTAGAATATTACATAAGTAGAGGTATGGATATTAATAAGTTTGGTCCAAACTTATCGTTCTTCTTTTCAAACGGAATTGATCCAGAATATGCAGTTATTGGTCGTGTGGCTCGTAAGATTTGGGCAAAAGCCATGAAACACAAATATGGTGCAAATGCTAGAGCACAAATGTTAAAATACCACATTCAAACCTCTGGTCGTAGTTTGCATGCACAAGAGATAGATTTTAATGATATACGTACAACGCTTCAGGCTTTGTATGCAATCTATGATAACTGTAATTCATTACACACTAATGCGTATGATGAGGCTATTACAACACCGACCGAAGAGTCTGTGCGTCGTGCCATGGCAATTCAGTTAATTATAAACAAAGAATTGGGCTTAGCTAAAAATGAAAACCCAATACAAGGCTCTTTTATTATTGAAGAATTAACAGATTTGGTAGAAGAGGCTGTTTTACTTGAGTTTGACCGTATTACAGAACGTGGTGGAGTATTAGGCGCAATGGAAACCATGTACCAACGTAGTAAAATACAAGAAGAAAGTTTGCATTACGAAACATTAAAACATAATGGATCGTTTCCTATTATTGGAGTAAATACGTTTTTAAGTAGTAAAGGTTCACCAACCGTAATACCTAAAGAAGTGATTAGAGCTACGGAACAAGAAAAGCAATATCAAATTCAGATTTTAAAAAATCTTCATAGCGCACACCAAACCGATGCACTATTAAAAGCGTTACAGCAAAAAGCCATCAGTAACGAAAATATTTTTGAAGCTTTAATGGAAGTTTGTAAAGTATGTTCTTTAGGGCAAATTACATCAGCGTTGTTTGAAGTTGGTGGGCAATATCGTAGAAATATGTAATATTTTTTTTGAATTATTTTGAAAATGAATCTGCCATCTGTAGGGACAAGTAGCTACTTGTCCCTACAAAGCGAATTATCCAAAAAAAATAATGCAATTAAATGCGTATGGTAAAATTGTTGATGCCAATTAATTTGGTGATAAAATCAATAAGATTATGTTGTAGTTTTCGCAAATGTAGTAATGCAAAAATCATGTGCATGCTGTTTTAGAGATTAATAGTCATAGGTTTTTTGGTTACGATATAAAAATTAAACTTTTACCAGAATTAGTTGAAGCTTTCAAAGCCACATCTTCTAAAATGATTCATAAATCTGATTTTTCAGAATTTAAATGGAAGCGTTCTTTCCTCGATTATATAATTAGAAATGATAAGGCTTATTAAAACATCACTAACTCTATTCAATAACATCCAAATAAGTGGAGTAATGATGTGTTCTATATAAATTAATTGCATCTTTTTACACAATTAATCGTCTATTTATAAAAACGAATAATGACGAAACACCATTTAAAACAAGAATTTTACAACCAATTAAATTTGGGTAAAAACGAATTGAAACGTAACAACTATTCAACCGCTTTTTATCATTTTGAAAACGCTCACATTCTTGGGCAAAAGCATTTGTACAGACACACATTAAGTCACTTATGGATGTTGTTTTTTGGTTTGAAAACTAAAAGTGTAAAAGAAGTTTTTGGTCAACTGTTTAGACTAATTGCCTCGCTTTTATTCACATTAATTTGGGTGCCAGTTGGTAATACAGGAGGTGCAAATAGTTCTGCGACAAAGCCAATGCCTATTAGAAAAGAATTACAAAAATTTTTTAACTAAAAAACGCATCTTTTTTGTAACTTTTACGTCTATTAAGTGAACTTTAAATTTAGTATTATGAAAAATAAAAATGAATGTACATGCAATTGCGAATCTTGTAAAAATGGACAATGTGCAAACTGTACTTGCGATAGTTGTACGTGTACAAATTGTAATTGTTAAGTAATGCCAAAATAACATTAAAATGTCGCCTATAATTATGTTTCTTGTTCATTGATATTTCAATATAAAATAGAACTGTAGCAAATACGATGCTTATATTTTCTATTTCATCTCAACAAAAAATAATTCAAATTATTTACACAACATTTTAAAACTATTTTGGTATAAATATCAGTTCGGGTAAATTTATTTTATTCGAGCTGAATTTTATATTCAAATTATGACCACAAAAACCATTTGGAATACCTACTCAGAAGACGTAAAACGTTTTATCTTTAGTAAAGTGAAAGATGCTGAAATAACTGATGATATTCTTCAGGATACGTTTATAAAAGTACACACCAAACTGCATACTTTAAAAGCTATAGATAAACTAAAACCGTGGTTGTTTTCTATTGCCAGATATACACTTTTAGATTATTTTAGAAACTCAAAAAACACAATACAGGTTGCAGATTTAGAGCTTGAAGCAGAAACACTAATAAACGAGCATACCGAGCAAGATTGCTTACGAGGAATCTTAAAAAAGTTACCAAAAAAATACAGAGATCCACTATTTTTATCGGACATAAAAGGCTTAAAACAACACGATGTAGCCAAACAATTAAAGCTTCCATTACCAACTGTAAAATCTCAAATACAACGTGCCAGAAAACAAATAGCACAAGGTTTTATGGACTGCTGTGGTTTTGTAATGAATGAAGACGGTTATTTAGTTGGCGAAATACAAGAGAAAGCAAACTGTAAAGTTTGTGGTTAATGGTATATTTGCTAAAAATTGCACTTAGACCAACTATAATTTAAAATGAGTAAAAAAGAACGTTTTATTCGGTTTGTTTTAAATTGTACGCTACTAAACTCTAAATATGTCCTTTAAAAAATTAAACCCTTTATTAAAAGAATCATTAGAAAACGCAGGTTTTGAAACCTCAAACGCTTTTCAGAAAAAAGTATTGCCAATCCTAAAAGGTGGTGCAAATACTTATATGTTAGCACCAAAAGGAAGCGGAAAAACCACTGCGCTTATAATTGCTGCCATACACAAATTAAAAGCTGCGGCTTTTGAAGATTCGCCACGAGCTATAATTATAGTTAAAGACAAGCAAGCTGCTATTATTTTGAAAGAGGAGTTAGCCCGTTTTACAAAAAATACAGATTTAAGAGTTTATACAGCTTACGATGCGTACGACATAGAAAAACAGAAAACAGAAATTTATTTTGGGCAAGATATTGTAATAGCCTCACCAGCACGATTAAGTAAATTGTATTTTCTAAACGGTATTCATTTAGGAGAAGTGCAATTGTTTGCCATAGAAGATGCAGATTACATGGGGCGCAACAATGCTTATAACCATATATTGCGTTTATCTGAAAGTATTAGTAAATGTCAGTTTGTTATAACAGCAGATGAAATGAATTCTAAAATTCAGAATTATCAAAACTCATTTATGAGCAATGCACATATTATAAAGGAGTAATTTTTTATAAAGTCATCATCCAATGACGTTGCAATTTTCTAAACTTGTGTAACTCATTACGCAATATTGGCAGGTAGTCTTTTCCGTTACTATTAGAGACTTCTAAACGTTTACAGTTAGTGTACAAACGGTAGGTTAAACGATTCAAACTTTCTAAATGTTTGTGTTTGTTTTCAGAAAAACGCTCGCGTTCTGCTTTAATAATTTCTGGAGCTAAACTTGTAGATTGTTGTACAATATCACCAGAAAAATAGATATTATTATCTTCTGTGCCATCGTCTTGTAAATACGCCAAATCATGATTAAGATATGTAGATATGTTGCGAGACAGCATAATGATTTCTATAGCCTTTTTATACACAGGCAAATTAGCTAGGTGAGACGGTAAATTATAATTCATTTTCAATTTAATAGCACACGAAATTAAGAACAAGTTGTGAGATTTTAATTTGTATTTTAAAGTAAAAACGTATTTTTACTTTAAAATCAATGTAGTTAACCCTAATTTTGTTTAAATGAATATAGATGATTTAAATTGGAAGATTTTAAAATGCCTTCAACTAAATGCACGTATGTCTAATGCCGAGATAGGAAGGCAAGTTGGTATAAGTTCTCCCGCAGTATCTGAGCGGATTAAAAAAATGGAAGATGCCGAAATTATACAGGCTTACGTAACGGTAGTTTCTCCGCTACAAGCTGGCTATCAACTAAAAGCCATTATAACATTACGCGCTTTTATGGGAATGCTTAAACCATTTTTAGAAAAAGTAAAAACCTATGATGAGGTTATAAATTGTTACCGTATTACTGGTAACGAAAATATTGTTATGGAAGTAGTTTTAAAAAATCAAAAACACATGGAAACTTTTATAGATCAGCTTATAAGTTATGGTGAAACAAAAACGCAAATTGTATTGTCTCACGTGGTTAGAAATAAAGCGGTTAAGTCTTTAAAGTAAAGCCTTAAATGCACTATATTTATTACTAAGAAGATAAAAATTTACATGCAGTATTTTTTATAGATGACTACCTTTGCAGTAATAACAAATTTATTGCGCTATGTTAAATTTAGTATATAAAAAAGGGCTTATTTTTGGTTATGC
>JBMYXP010000005.1:0-37851 GCA_049608525.1 Winogradskyella sp. | reverse complement strand
TAAAAGAAAACGATGATTTTTTTCTTTATTTGAAACAGAAAAATAAAGCATAGCCGAGTTACGTTTTTTTTATGTTAATAAAGAAAGGAAGAAAAGGATATTTTATTGCGGTAGTTTCAATGCAGAAATGGTATAAGTTGTAATTGGTATATTTTTAGTTTGAAATTATGCGGCTCAAATTTTGTTAAAGCGATTTACTTTGGTGTATCTCGCTTTAGCTTCTAATTTTTTTTTGAAGGGGATTTCCAAAAATTAATCTTTTCAATGTACAGCACCCAAGTGATTTACCCAATTTTTTAGAATTGTTTTGCCGTTTGGTGTTAAAATAGATTCAGGGTGAAATTGCAAAGCTTTAACATTATAGGTTCTGTGTCTCAGCGACATTATTTGCCCGTTTTCATCAAAAGAAGTTGCCTCTAAGCAAAAAGGTAGATTAGTATTAACTACCCAAGAGTGGTAACGGCCAACTAGAAACGTTCTTTCTAATCCTTTAAATAGAGATTCGTTTTCTACAGATGTGCTAATACGGGTTGCGACACCATGATAGACCTTGTTTAAGTTTTTTAAAGAACCACCAAAAACTTCTGCTATTGCTTGCTGGCCTAAGCAAATACCTAGAATGTTTTTGGTAGGTGCATAGGTTTTTATAATCTGTTTAAGTAAGCCTGCTTCGTCTGGAATACCTGGTCCAGGAGATAAAACAATATTATTAAATTCTGAAACATCTTCTATGGTTAGTCTATCGTTTCGCTTTACAATGACTTCGCAATTTAGAGCTTCTAAATAATGTACAAGATTGTATGTAAAACTATCATAATTATCTATGACTACTACTTTTTTTATGCCAACAAGGTTCTGCATAGATCTGTTTTGTGTATGATTTTGTTGCGTGGTTTAAGCAACCAAGTTACTAAATAAATCACGAACGGCTAAATTCCGAAGGAATTTCGCAAGTGAGCTAAAATTAGCAATAAATTATATACTTTGTTATGTGCAGGCTTTACGCTATTCTCTTGTCTTAGCCTCTATTATTTTCAGTTTTAATTCGTAGCTGAAATCTTCTTCGTAAATAATAGAGGTGATGATTTCTTTAAGTAAGTCTCTGTCTATTATGTTATCAGCAACATCCACAGCAACATTTTCAGTTGATGAAATGAATTTAGATACAAGGTGGTCAAGTCCATTTATTTCCAAAAAATATGCACTTAGTGCAATAGAGGACCTTTTATTTCCATCATTGAAAGCGTGATTTTTATTTATGGAATAAAACAGATAAGCAACTTTGTCCTCAAATTCTGGATAATAGTTATCATCCTGAACAAAATCTAATGTAGCATGAAGTTGTCCTAAATCCTTTGCTCCAGTCATTCCGCCAGAATGTTCGATTATATAATCGTGCTCTTTAACTGCGTAATCAAAATCGAAATATATAAATGCCATATTATCGATTTTTAAGACGTTTAAAGACGTTTATGTTTTCGTCAATTCTTTCTTCCAAAGCTTTACTTTTAACTCCTAAAAATCTCTCAAAATCAGATTGCGATACAGTATTGATATAGTTTTTTAAACTATCGTGGAATACTTTTCTAAATCCATAATCTCTACTAGCCATTTTTATTCTTGCATCTTCAATTAAAGGCTTGAATAAAGGATGTTCAGAAAACTGAAATAGAAGTAAGTCCATTTCAGATTTTGTTAGTTTTCTACCAAGAGAATTATATTTCTCTTTCATTTCGTGAGCAAGACCAGTCTCAAAAGAGGCTATAAGTTTTAAAACTTCTGAATACATTGTATCTCTAGCATTCTCCTTTTCACTTAGATTAAGTATTTTTTTATATTCTACAGCATTTTCTTTGAAAATGCATTCATAAATTTTACTCGTATAAATAGCGTATTTAAAATTTCCTAAATCTAAATATGCGTTTAAAGCTTGAGTAAATTCTTTTCTATAGTGCGGTTCTTTTAGTATAGCGTTTAAAAAGTCCTCGTCTCTTTGGTTTATGTACTTTGTTGAACCTCCAGCTTTTTCATTTAAAGTATCAATCACAATGTCAAGAATTTTACTTCTTAATGCTCTTGCCATTTCACTTTCAACTAATAACATTCCCAAGTTCAAAAATGACCTAAAATTAAATACTCCTAATTGTGACGTTTTACTTGAAAGGTTTATGATGTGACCAAAATCAGTTTTAAATTCTTTAAGGTTTTTGCCTTTCAAGACAATATATCCATTGTGCTTTAGTTCCTTTTCAAAATTCTCAAGATATCTATCAATTGTTGCTATGTCTATTTGGTAAAATTCAGATATTTGTTGCCTAGTGTATTTATATTCTTCTTGAAATAGCATTCCAGGAACACCAAAGTAATCTCTTAGATTACTTAATACTAGGGGATTATTTAATATGTTCTGCCTGTCTATATTTGAAGAAATTAAATCTTTCATTTATGCAAATTTTGTTGATAACTTTTATATGCTAACCGCACTTATGCGGATAGGATGTTAATAACTCCAAAAAAATGTTTATAAATGCGATTCGCAAAATACATTAGTTCAGACTATTTCGCTGGCTTTTTATTCAATATTTTGATTGATGCACTATGTTTTTTTAGCTTGCACATAACTATAGATTAAACATTAGTTATTGTTTAACTTAAATAAATAATACGCATTAACCAAGAATATGGCTGTATTAGCTATTATTATTGGTAAGCCAATACGGAGCGAAGGCATAAAAAAGCCATAGATAATAAATAAGACACAACCCATCATATTTACAACTCGTAGTTTTTTTAGTGCTTTCATTGTAAATGATAAAAGTACCATAAACGATGCTAAATAACCAATATATTCTAAAACTGTAACACCAAATAATTCTGTATCCATCATAACTTTACATCTCTTTTTTTAGGTCTCCATTAATATGCCAATCAAAATAAGAAATGATTGTATTAAACATATAGAATAGGTATTTAATAACATTAGCTAAATTTCCTTGTATTGTATTTTTTATAATTTGAGATATATTATAAAAGCCCCAAACTATAAAAGACTGTTTGTATTTATAAGCAGTACCAATGTTACCAATTAGTGATATTGCAAAAAGTATGGCTATGGTATGTATAAAAATAGGATTGTTAATAGGTGTGTTAAACATATAAAAGCCAGTATATACCAGCGTGTAAGCAACTATAAATGAAACTATTATTAAAATACCATACTTATAATCGGCATCTTTAATTAGCTCGCCTTTGTTCCAATTTCTTGTAGATAAAACTGCAATGCCAAATGTTATAGGATAGGTAATAATAGCAGAACTATTACCAAACAAATAATCTAAAACACCAGAGTTTATGGTTGTAAATAACCAAATAATGTTTCCTAAATTGTTTTGTTTTACATGAAAACGGGTTGCTAATAAAGAAAATACAGCACCTAGTATAGACAATAATCCTATGGGGAAAGCACCTTTGCTTATATAATCTGTAATGAGATTTAAAGGTGTGTTAAATAAAACACCACCATTGTAATACATGGTGGTGTGAAAACCTCTATATACTGTAACACATACTATTAATATAACGCCAAAAATATCTATATATTTAGAGTGAACAACACGTCTAAGGATAGGGTTTTTAACGGTTATAGTATTCATTTATACCAATTATTATTTAAAATGAGCTATAAATAATTTTGAATTTATGATGTATATATGCTATTAAAAATAGACTTATGGCTAAGTAACGATTCTATTTTAATTTGAAATAAAACACCATAGAAACGAATTTTAGTCTTTATCTGTACTTGTAATTGGTATTACATATTTTTATTACGTTTACGATCTACTTCGCTTAAATAAATTTTACGTAATCTAATATGGTTTGGTGTTACTTCAACATATTCATCTTTTTGAATATACTCTAAAGCCTCTTCTAAAGAAAACTTAATAGCAGGAACAATTTTAGCCTTATCATCTGCCCCAGATGAACGTACATTACTCAACTTTTTAGTTTTTGTAACGTTAACCGCCATGTCATCTCCACGAGAATTTTCGCCAATAACTTGCCCGCCATAAATATCTTCACCAGGATTTACAAAAAACTTACCTCTATCTTGTAGTTTGTCAATAGAATAAGGTATGGCTTGTCCGTTTTCCATAGATACTAAAGAGCCATTTTGACGTTCTGGGATACCACCTTTTAAAGGCATATATTCTTTAAATCGATGTGCCATAATTGCCTCACCAGCGGTTGCAGTTAACAATTGGTTACGCAAACCAATTATACCACGAGAAGGTACTAAAAACTCGCAGACCATACGGTCTCCTTTGGCTTCCATACTTAGCATCTCTCCTTTACGCATTGTTACCATTTCTATGGCTTTACCCGATACGTTTTCTGGTAAATCAATAGTCATTTCTTCAAAAGGCTCACATTTTACACCATCAATTTCTTTAATGATTACTTGTGGTTGTCCTATTTGAAGTTCGTAACCTTCGCGACGCATTGTTTCTATTAATACCGATAAGTGTAATACACCACGACCAAAAACCATAAACTTATCTGCACTATCGGTTTCTTCAACTCTAAGTGCTAAATTCTTTTCTAACTCTTTTGTTAAACGATCTTTAATATGGCGAGAGGTAACAAATTTACCATCTTTACCAAAGAAAGGAGAATCGTTAATTGTAAAAAGCATACTCATTGTAGGCTCATCTATTGCAATTGTTTTTAAACCTTCTGGGTGTTCTAAATCGGCAACAGTATCACCAATTTCAAAACCATCTAAACCTACAATTGCACAAATATCACCAGTTTGTACTTCTTCTACTTTTTTGCGACCAACACCTTCAAAAGTATGTAATTCTTTAATTTTACTTTTTACAATAGAACCATCTCTTTTTACTAGAGAAATTTGTTGACCTACTTTAAGATGACCACGTGTTAAACGACCAATAGCAATACGACCTGTAAATGAAGAAAAATCTAAAGATGTAATTAGCATCTGCGTTGTGCCTTCTTCAATTTTAGGCTCTGGGATATGCTCAATAACCATATCTAACAAGGGCTCTACATTTGTAGTTTCATTTTTCCAATCATCACTCATCCAGTTGTTCTTTGCAGAACCGTAAACCGTAGGAAAATCTAATTGCCATTCTTCTGCGCCAAGCTCAAACATTAAATCAAACACTTTTTCGTGTACTTCGTCTGGGGTGCAATTTTCTTTATCTACCTTATTTACAACCACACAAGGTTTTAAGCCTAAATCTATTGCTTTTTGTAGTACAAAGCGAGTTTGTGGCATTGGGCCTTCAAAAGCATCAACTAAAAGTAAAACACCATCTGCCATGTTTAATACACGTTCTACCTCACCACCAAAATCGGCGTGACCAGGTGTGTCAATTACATTTATTTTAGTCCCTTTATAGGTTACAGATACGTTTTTTGAGGTAATTGTTATACCTCTTTCACGCTCTAAATCATTATTATCTAATATTAAATCACCTGTGTTTTCGTTTTCACGAAACAATTGACAGTGATACATAATTTTATCTACCAAGGTTGTTTTTCCGTGGTCAACGTGTGCAATAATTGCAATATTTTTAATCGTAGCCATATATATTTAGTGCTGAATTTGAGCGTGCAAATGTACGCTTATTATCTACAATTAGTTAATTAAATGTTATATTTTAACTTTACAGCAATTTGATGTATTAAATTAACGTTTTATAAATTGAAAGTTAGGCCAATTATGATTTTAAATGTGCTATAATTAATTTGAATTATATGTTGTTTTACTGAAATGTAAAATTAAAACATAGTCTTAGTTACGGTTTTATTTTGTATTTAAATTTGAACAAAATAGAAACAAATTATAGAGCTCATTTTAAGTTGTTATTGGTATTAGTTAAAACTAATGCTACGCTGGTCTATAGTTTAAACCCTAAAATTTAAAGCAAATGAACGTTATAAAAAAATACAGCAAGTTTATCCCTTATTTATATTTTATTGCCATAATTTTATATTGGTTTACGTCTATTAATAGAAGTGAAGGGCTTTCTGCGTACCCTATTTTGTTATTTGCAATTCCGTTTTTATACCAACTCATAATGCCTAATAAAAAACTAAATTTTTCACTAGGTATTATATTTGTTTGCTTATCCTCTTATTTTATATTGGCTTACTTAACTCATGTTTTTAGTCTTATATCTTGGTCTGAAAGTGCACAAAAAATTCTCTTTTACGGTGGTTTTATTGTTATAGGAAATTTTACGATGTCGCTTTGGATTATTAGAAATAGTATTAAAAAAGCATTTTAAAATGTTACTTTTGTCATCTAATTTTTAAGCTTAATAAATTTTGATAACCATTCCGAAATTAAAACATACCCAATCCAATAATTTTTTCTTGCTTTGTGGTCCTTGTGCTATAGAAAGTGAAGATATGGCACTTCGTATTGCCGAAAAGGTAATTTCAATTACAGACAAACTTCAAATTCCTTACGTTTTTAAAGGTAGTTTTAAAAAAGCCAATAGAAGTAGAATAGATAGTTTTACAGGAATTGGCGATGAAAAAGCTTTAAAAATTCTTAAAAAAGTTTCTGAAACTTTTGATGTGCCAACTGTAACAGATATACACGAGGTTTCTGACGCTTCATTTGCCGCTGAGTATGTAGATGTATTACAAATACCTGCGTTTTTGGTTAGACAAACAGATTTAGTTGTTGCTGCTGCAAAAACGGGTAAGGTTGTTAATTTAAAGAAAGGACAGTTTATGAGTCCTGAGGCAATGAAACATGCCGTGCAAAAAGTAAAAGATGCTGGTAATGCTAATGCTTGGATTACAGATCGTGGTACCATGTTTGGTTACCAAGATATGGTAGTAGATTTTAGGGGCATACCAACTATGCGTAAGTTTGCGCCAACAGTTTTAGATGTAACACATTCTTTACAACAACCTAACCAAAGTATTGGTGTTACTGGTGGACGACCAGATATGATAGAAACAATTGCAAGAGCAGGAGTTGTAAATAATGTAGATGGCTTGTTTATTGAAACACATTTTGACCCTGCAAATGCAAAATCTGATGGCGCAAATATGCTACATTTAGATAACTTGGAAGGTTTGCTTAGTAATTTGGTAGCTATTAGAAAGACGGTGAATAGTTTGTAGATGTTCTGGTAGAGGAAAAAAGACGTAAAGTTGAAATTCTAAAATAATAGTTTCGTTTTACAAAGCAATACACCAACAATTCACTGAGTTTCACAAAGCGTTAATTACTATCATTTTTTTTATAAAACCCTTCATCTTTCAAAGAATAGACCTCATTCAAAATAGAAATAAATATAGCATCATCAATAGTTTCTAAAGATGTATATCGCAACGATTTTACAACTTTACGGTTTTCAGAAATTAAATAAGTGTCCCATTTTTTAGATAAATGTGCAGCGTGCCAAAAACCAACATCTACATAATCTTTAGTTTGGTTGAGGTAGCAAATGGGCTGTTTGCCAATATAGTAGCAAGGTAAGTGCCATTTGTATAATAACTCTGCATTAGGCAAAGTATGCGCTATTAAAATCTGTAAATGTATTAGTATAGATTTATAGGGTTCTTGTTGTTTTAAGATATAATTTTCTGCTGGCTTCATATCAAAATTACAATAAACCCAACACACCAATAACAATAAGCCCAATGCCAATAATAGCTTTAAACGGCATTAATTTGTCAGATAGTTTTCTAAGTGTTTGTTCTAATGCTGGTACTTTGCTAAATACATGAGTTAGTAATAAAATACCACCGATAATACTTGCAGCATTAAAAAGAATAGTATTAAAAAATGTTAAAAGTGCCAATACAACTAAAGTACCACCAATTAGGGTTTGAAAAGGAGCTAAAAAAGCTGCTATTTTATTAAAGAAATTACGTTCTCCGTCTAGCTTATCTAAAGTAGATAAACCTAATAAAATACCACCAGAAATGTTTGCTAGTGTTAAAATAAACTCCATAAAATGTTTTGTATTTAATTTGTTAGATTTTAAATTTAGTTAAATTCTTCTAAAAAAGGTTTGCTAAGCTTGTTTAATTTTAGTTACTTTGTATTTCAAAGTACTTTTACCATGAGCAATAAAGATTATTTAAAAGACATTAGCGAGATTAAGAATTTAATGAATAAGTCGTCTCGGTTTATTTCACTAAGTGGTTTGTCGGGTATTTTGGCAGGTATCTATGCTTTGGTGGGTGCTAGTATAGCGTATTGGTTGGTTAGTAATTCGGCTAGAGGTTATTTAATTTTGCATGGCACTATTTTTAATATATGTGTAGTTCTATTAATTGGAGTAGCAGTAGCTAGTATAGCAACAGGTGTTTTTTTAACCACACGAAAAGCAAAACAAAACGGAGAAAAAATCTGGGACAACTCATCTCAACGTTTGTTAATCAATTTTCTTATTCCATTAGTTGCTGGTGGCTTATATACGTTAATTATATTAGTACAAGGTAAATACGGACAAACAGGCGGACTTATGCTTATTTTTTATGGATTGGCTTTAGTAAATGCGTCTAAATATAGTATCGGCGATATTAAGTATTTGGGGTTTATTCAAATTACTTTAGGTTTAATTGCTGCATTATTTCCAGGCTATGGATTTTGGCTATGGGTTATGGGTTTTGGTGTTATGCACATTGTTTATGGTACTTGGATGCATTTTAAATATGATACTAAATAATATGTATCTCGCAAAGGAGCAAAGCTAAACTAAATACTGAATACTGAATACTGAATACTGAAATTTGAACATTATAACCAACATAAATAAGCTTTTTGATCATAGAATTAGACTCGGTATTATGTCTATTTTAATGGTAAATGCGTATGCAGATTTTAAAATGCTTAAAACACTGTTGGGTGCTACTGACGGTAATTTGGCAAGTCATACCAAAGCCTTAGAAAAGGCAGACTATATTTTGGTAGAAAAGCAGTTTATAGGCAGAAAACCCAATACCAGATATAGCGCCACAAAACTAGGTAAATTGGCATTTAAGAAACATATAGACGCTCTAGAAAAATTAATTAAAACAAGATAATCACTTTTTTTTACCTATTTACTTTGAAATACAAAGTGCTTTACAATTTAATAAATTTAATTTAAAATAAATAAACACACACATTATGGAACAGATTGAACAACCAAACCACAACAAATTTTCACAATGGCTAAAAACATCTATTACTGCAAGAATGCTAATGGTAGGTGCTTTAACATTAGTACTTTTAATTCCGTTAACTTATGTAAATATATTAATAGAAGAGCGTGCATATCGGCAACAAGATGTAGTGCAAGAGATTAATAAAAAATGGGGTGATGACGTTGTTATATACGGTCCAATACTAAAATTGCCGTATAAAACATACACGGAAACATCTACATATAACGAAAAAACAAAAACCTATTTTAAAGACACAAAAACGCATATAAATTATGCTTATATTTTCCCAGAAACCTTAGATGTAGATGCGTCTGTAACATCAAAATCGTTACACTTAGGTAATTTTGAATCTGCAGTGTTTACTTCAAAAATGGCAATCAAAGGCAATTATAAGCAGCCTAATTTAGAATCTAAAGGTATAGAAAATGAAGCTATTATCTGGGAAAAAGCCACCATGTTATTTAAAACCACAAACTTAAAAGGTATTAAAAGTGAAATGGCAATTACCATTAACGACAAACGGTATGCGCTCGAAACAAATTTTAATGATAATAACAATAATATAAAGCAGCTAGACGAATTAGAAACACGTTTTTTAGATAAAACCTTACTTAGTAAAACATTTAGTTTTAATATGAATGTTACTTACGATGGCAGCGAGCAAATACAATTAATACCAGTAGGCAAAACAACACGTTTTGCAATGGATTCTAATTGGGCAGATCCAGGATTTATTGGTGCGTACTCACCAAATGACGAAACCCGAAGTATCACTAAAGATGGTTTTAACGTAGATTGGAAAATTTTATCCGTAAACCGCGCATTTTCACAACTGTATTTAAATAAAGTACCAAGTTTAAGGCAATTTGCATTTGGGACAAAATTTGTGGTTTTGGTAGATGAATACCAAAAAAGTGAGCGTTCTGCAAAGTATGGCTTTTTAGTTATTGGACTTACGTTTTTGGTGTTTTTTTTAATACAGACAATGAGCAAAATTCATATTCATGCGTTTCAGTATTTAATGATTGGTATTGCGCTAATAATGTTTTATACACTATTAGTTTCAATTTCAGAGCACAGTAATTTCTTAAAAGCGTATTTAATTGCCTGTGTTTCGGTAATTGCTTTAATTACATGGTATTCAAAATCTATTTTAAAAAGTGTTAAGTTTTCAGCTTTAATTGGCATAGCGTTAACGGCGCTTTATGCGTTTATATATGTTATTATTCAGTTAGAAAATTATGCGCTCTTAGTTGGTAGTATTGGGTTATTTTTAATTCTGGCAACTGTAATGTTTGTATCTCGTAAAATAGATTGGCACAATGGGTAATTAAAATTTGAAGTTGAAGTTGAATTTTCATTTTGAATAAAATGATGGTAATTCTATAAATTCAGCTTCAATTTTTTGTTGAACACTTCTAAAAATTAATCTTAATTATGAATATAACAGCAACCCAAATAAAAAACACAGCAAAATTAACAGCTTTAGTCAGCTTTATAATAGGTACTTTTCTGGTGCTACTTTTTGCACTATTTAGAACTAGCGATACCTTAATTGTTATAGGAATTTACTACGTCGCAATTGCTATTGCCGTTAATCTTATTGTGTTTGTAAGTGTATTAATTTCAGTATTATATTTTTGGAATCTGCGGCACCAATTATTTATCACTTGCGGTGTACTACTACTCAATATACCAATTGCAATAGCTTATTTTTTTATAGTAATTTACTTAAGTGATTTATAAAATAAACACATGAAACTAAAACTCAACAAACCCTATTTAACCATCGCTTTAATTTTGTTTTTAATAGAATTATGGATTGCATTTTTTATAAAAACAGGTTTTATACGCTATACATTTGGCGATTATTTAGTAGTAATTTTAATGTATGTAATAATTAGAGGATGCACCAATTTAAAAATTTGGACAGCAGCACTATTTGTACTCGTAACTGCTTATGGTATTGAGCTACTTCAACTAACCTCATTTTTAAGTTATTTTAATTTAGAAGATAGTTTTACTGCAAAACTTATATTTGGTAGCACGTTTAGTATAAGCGACCTTGTAGCCTATACACTTGGTGTTGTAACAGTATTGTTTTTTGAAGCTGAAAACTCTAAAACCGCTAAATACAGTACTAAACTAACACAAATATGCACATTTTTTAAAGCCATATTAAGTAAAATTTACAGCACACGGAAAAAGCTTATCATTACAATTATATTAATCTGTATGGCATTACTAATTCCTAATTATTTAGTGGCTAAATGTTCAGAAAATAAGACTTATTATAGTAGTTCTAAAATTCCTAAAAACAAAGTTGGTTTAGTGCTCGGAGCTGGCAAATACACAAAACGTGGTACTATTAGTTTGTATTATAAATATAGAGTAGAGGCAGCAGCAAAACTCTTTAAAGCTAAAAAAATAGATTACATTTTAGCTAGCGGAGATAATGGTGTTGAGGATTATGATGAACCTACAGCGTTTAAAAATGATTTAATAGCATTGGGTATTCCTGAACATAAAATATTTTTAGACTATGCGGGTTTTAGAACCTTAGATTCTGTAATACGTGCTAAAGCGGTTTTTGGCGAAACTTCTGTAACAATAATTTCGCAGCGTTTTCATAACCAACGTGCTATTTATTTAGCACAACATCACGGTATCAATGCCGTTGGTTTTAATGCTAAACATGCTATAAAAAGTGGTTTTTTTAACAAACCCATTCGCGAATATTTTGCAAGAACAAAAGCAGTATTAGACATTATCTTTAATGTACAACCCAAATTTTTTGGTAAAAAAGTAAAGATAAAATAACTGTTAAAAATTGTATGCAGACACTAAAACCATTTCAGTTTCAATTTTAACTTTTAGCAATAGCATTATATTTGGTATAATTTTTTGCATAATAAAAAAAAAGGTTAAATGTGTTCATAAAAAAAACCAGAGTACTTAGATTGTACTCTGGTTTTTGTATTTTAAAAATAATAATTAAATTATTTTCTTCTAGCTTCTTTAATTCTTGCTTTTTTACCAGTAAGACCTCTAAAATAGAATATTCTTGCTCTACGTACTTTACCACGTTTGTTAACTTCAACTTTTTGTAATGCAGGTAAATGTACTGGGAAGATACGCTCTACACCAATAGTACCAGACATTTTACGGATTGTGAATGTTTCAGAAGATCCACTTCCTTTACGTTGTAATACAACGCCTCTAAAAAACTGAGTACGTACTTTTTCACCTTCTCTAATTTCATAAAATACTGTGATTGTATCACCAGCACTAAATTCTGGAAAGTCTTTACGGGTTACAAATTCGTCTTGTACAAATTTTACTAAAGAATTCATGTTTTCTTTTTTATTAAGATTGTTTTAAAATCAACATTCACGGATTTCGCCAGAGGTTAATCTCAAATTGGCTGCAAAGATACTTAAAAAGCTAAGAGTTAAAAGTTAAAAGTTACATTTTTTTAGAAATGACCAGTATCAAAACCCGAATTTTAAAAACTAATAATTTAGCATTTAGCATTTTTTTAGTTTTTTGCAAATTACTTATCTAATAGATCTGGCCGTCGCTCTTCAGTACGTTTATAGGCTTGTGCTTCTCGCCATTTTTCTATTTCAGGAAAATTACCACTAAATAAAACTTCAGGGACTTTTAAGCCTTTGTATTCTCGTGGTTTGGTGTAAATAGGAGGTGCTAATAAATTATCTTGAAACGAATCGGTTAAGGCAGAGGTCTCATTGCCTAAAACACCTGGTATTAACCTAATAACAGCGTCGCATAATACAGCAGCACCAAGTTCTCCGCCAGACAATACATAATCTCCTATTGAAATTTCTCGGGTTATGAATAAGTCTCTAACACGCTCATCTACTCCTTTATAATGCCCACAGAGAATAATAATGTTTTCTTTTAATGAAATTTGATTGGTTATGCTTTGGTTGAGTTGCTCCCCATCTGGTGTCATATATATAATCTCATCGTAGCTGCGCTCTGCTTTTAGTTTAGAAATACACTTGTCTATGGGTTCTATTAACATTACCATACCAGCTCCGCCTCCAAATTGTGTGTCGTCAATGGCTTTGTAGCCGCCAGTTGCATAATCTCTTAGGTTATGAAAGTGAACTTCTACCAAATTGGCTGCAATGGCACGTTTTAAAATTGAAGCTTCAAACGGACTTTTTATAAGTTCTGGTAATACAGTAATGATATCTATGCGCATAATAATTTGTAATAAAATGCAAAGGTATATTTAGCGTTTTATTGTGTTTAACGTGATGTAAAAAACTATAATTACGCTTTATTCTTATTAATTTCATCTTGTAACTGACGTCTCACTTTCTGCTCTCGCTCTAAGGCTATACGTCTATGTTCTTCGTATTCTTGCTCTAAATCTTTTAATTTTAATTGCGCTTTGTTGGTAATAGAATCGCTATTTTTAAATTTATAAATAAAGAAAATTAGTAGTAAAAATAATGCCCCAATAATTGACCACATTAGCACATTGTAACTTGCCTTACTCATTTGTGTGCCAAACAAAGCCATACTGTCTTTTTCTTCGCCAATGGTTGTTAAAGCAATTTTAGTGTCTGATAAATCGTTTTTTAATGTCTTTATTTCTTTAGATTGTTTGCTTACAGTATTTTGTATTTCTGTTAAATTTTTTTGAGCAACTTTAAGAGTGTCTAACGTATTTGCTTTTAAGGTATATAACCAAGTTCGTTTTACCACTTTGTAGTCTTGGTATTTTCCAGATTTTTGAATTAGATATTCAAACTGACTATCAATAGTACCACTAGTTAAAGATAATTTTTCTTTTTGTGTTTCTGCTTGCGCATTTACAGATTGTAATGCTAACGTAAGGCTTAAAATTAGGGTACTAAAAGTTAAAAGTTTCATTAAAAAATGCGTTTAGGTCTTTGTTAATTTGAATGGCTTGGCAAGATACTATATTTATAAATAGTTTATACGAAAAAAAGCCTTTCAATTTTGAAAGACTAAGTTATACCATTTCTGCATTGAAATTACCACAATAAAATCTTCTTTTTTTTTCTTTCTTTTTTAACATAAAAAGAAACCGTAACTAAACTGTACTTTATTGGTCTCAAATTTTAGTTAAAACGATGTACTTTAGTGCATCTCGCTTTAGCTTCTAAAAAAAATTTTGACACGGATTTTCACGAATTTATGGTGTTATCTATTAACGAAGCAGACTTTTAGTCTGCAAACCATATCTATGGACTTCCAGTCCATAGAAGAGGTTTAGTTTCCTGTTTCAAATAAAGAAAAACATCATCGTTTTCTTTTAAAGTAATTTCTAAGCAAAAATGGTATTATTATAATTCTATATAATTCAAATTTTCAATACGATATTAAAAAAATAATTTGGTGGAAAATTTAGAAAAGGTTGCGTTTAAAACCAAAAAAATCTTGCCGATAGACAAGATTTTTAGTTTTATGTTTTTAAGCGTAGTTTAGTAATACGAGTAACGTCTTACTTTAGCTATATATTTTGCTAAACGAATAACCTGGTGGCTGTAACCATATTCGTTATCGTACCAAATATATAAAATAGCATTTTTGCCATCAGCTCTTACAATAGTTGCTTTACTGTCGTAAATAGATGGTGCAGAACTACCAACAATATCACTAGAAACAAGTTCATCGCTCATTTCGTATTTAATTTGTTCTACTAAGTTGCCTGCAAGTGCATATTTTTTCATTATGGCATTCATAGCTTCTACCGAAGTTTCTTTTTCTAAATCTAAACTTAGAATGGCAAGCGATCCGTTTGGTACTGGTACTCTAATAGCGTTAGACGTTAATTTGCCTTCTAAAGATGGAAGCGCTTTACTTACTGCTTTACCAGCACCAGTTTCTGTAATAACCATGTTTAGTGCAGCTGCACGACCACGTCTGTATTTGCTATGAAAATTATCGACTAAGTTTTGATCGTTTGTGTAGGCATGTATCGTTTCTAAATGTCCAGACACAACACCATAAGTGTCTTCTACTGCTTTTAAAATTGGTGTAATAGCATTTGTTGTACAAGATGCCGCAGAGAATATGTTTACCTTGTCTGGGTTGTGCTCTAAATGGTTAACTCCGTGTACAATATTTGGAATGCCTTTTCCTGGTGCAGTTAGTAATACTTTGTCTGCTCCTTTAGATTTTAAATGTCTGCTCAATGCTTCGTTATCTCTAAAAGCACCTGTATTATCTATAATTAAAGCTTCATTAATACCATAGCTTGTATAATCTATATCTTCTGGTGCATTTGCCGAAATTATTTTTACTGTAGTGCCGTTAATAAGTAAAGCACTATTTTCTACATCAACACTTACCATACCCGAAAAATCTCCGTGTACAGAGTCATTTCTTAATAACGAAGCTCGTTTTTCTAATACAGTTTCATTTATAGCTCCGCGGGTTACAATGGCTCTTAAGCGTAACTGATTACCTGTACCAGTGCGTGTCATTAGCTCTCGTGCTACCAATCTACCAATTCTACCAAAACCATATAATACAACATCTTTTGGTTTAATGCTTTCAGTATCTTTTGCATTACCAAGTTTGGCGGCAACAAAAGCAGTTGCATTACTGTATTTTTGATCTTCTAAATGAAACTCATAAGTTAACTTACCAATATCTAATTTTGATGGTGGTAAATCTAAAGTTTTTACAGCTTCTGCAATTTCTACAGAATCGAAAATTGAAATTGGTTTTTCTACAAAAGCACCTGCGTACTCATGTAAATTTAAGATTTCGCTTACATTTCTGTCTATTAGCTGATTTCTAAAAAGTACAAGCTCAATAGATTTGTCGTACCATAAATCGCTTACAATTTTAATAAACTCTACCGTAGCTCTGCGGCGGTCTGCCTGAAAGGCTAATTCTTTTTCGTAAGTGTCGTTAAAACCCATAATGTTTTGGTTTAATGATTTTAAATTTGTGCAAAAGTAATATATTTCAAACGTTTTCGTTTGGTATTTTAGTAAAAATAAAACCCTTCAAAATTTTCGAAATTTCAAAAGGTTTTATTGCAGATAATTTAAACGGTTATCTAAAACTATAAGTTATTTTTTCACCATTTTTATTTATAATTTCAATCTGTAATGGTCGGTTATTAGCTCTGTTTTTTAAAGCTTTTTGTCCGTCTTCAATAGTATATAATTTTTTACCATTAATTTTTGTAATAATACTACCTACTTCAATACCATTTCTTTTCCATTGGTCTTCATTTTCAAATTTGAATTCAGAAATTTTTAACCCATAATCTAGGTTAAAGTTTTTTAACTCCTTTTTAGTAGCTGCTTTTGCTAAGCCAATAATAGGAATAATAAGCGTATTGTTTTTTAATAGAGTAACTGCAACTAGTTTTTCATCTCCATCTCTTAGTAATTTAACATTTACAACATCATTTGGGCTTTTAGTTTTTAAATAACCTGTTAAATCTGAGAATTTATTAATTTTTACATTATCTATTTTTTTAATTATATCTCCAGGTTTAATACCTGCTTTTTCTGCACCTGTATCTTTTTGTACATCATTAACATAGAATCCTTCGGTAGTATTAATTTCTAAATTTTGTGCAGTTTTACTATTTAAAGCACCACCAGAAATTCCTAAAATTCCGTTTTGCACATTACCATATTCCATAATGTCATTTACTATTTTGCGTGCAATGTTGCTAGGCACGGCAAAAGAATAACCAATATAAGAGCCTGTTTGCGATGAAATGGCAGTATTAATACCAATTAAATCTCCATTGGTATTTACTAAAGCTCCGCCAGAGTTACCAGGGTTTACAGCTGCATCTGTTTGTATAAAAGATTGTGTGTTTTGCCCTGTTAAATCTCTAGATTTTGCGCTAATTATACCAGCAGTTACCGTAGAGTTGAGGTTAAAAGGATTACCAACAGCCAAAACCCACTCGCCAATTTTTGCATTGTCAGAATCTCCAAAAGCCATAAAGGGTAGATTCTCTTCGGTTTCAATTTTTAATAAAGCAATATCTGTGGCTTCGTCTGTGCCCATAAGTTCTGCTTTATACGTTTTATTGTTGTTTAGGGTAATACTAATTTCGTTGGCATTTTTAATAACATGGTTATTTGTAACGATATAACCAGTTGGCGAAATAATGACTCCGCTACCAGTGCCAACTTGTGCACGTTGTGAGCTACGACCATAAAATAAATCTTGCATAGACATTGGCGCATTAACAATAGCTGTGTTTTTTACATGCACCACAGCATCTAAAGATTTTTCTGCAGCTTCAACAAAATTTGGTGTTATGCTAGCAGTAGTCGTGTTTGTGTTATTTGTTGGTACAAAAACAGGAAGCTCATTAGGTTGCGCAACGGCTATTGGTTGAGGAGTGTTTTCTAAAAAAAGTTTGTAACCTCCTAAAGTTAATATACCTCCTAGTACAGAAACGCATACAAGTGTAAGAATCTTTTTCATGTGTTTTAAATTTTAAAAGTTGTTACTATTAATACCAATTATGACTTACAATTAGCCATATACTAGTGTAAAATAATAAGTGATATTCGTTTAGGTTTTAAACGTATAAAATTAGAAATTTATTAAGTACAGATTCTATTTTAACGTGTATTTAACGTCAACTTTAACGACGTTTTAACACCTCGTTTTACAAGCTAATATGCTTATATTTGCCTGTAATTATGAGAACAACATTTTATAAATATCAAGGTACAGGTAACGATTTTATTATTGTAGATAACCGTTTGCTACATATAGATAAGACAAATACCAAGCGTATCGCTCAATTGTGCGACCGACGCTTTGGGGTAGGAGCAGACGGCTTTATACTTTTAGAAAACGATAATGATACGGATTTTAAAATGGTATATTTTAATGCAGATGGTAATGAGAGTAGTATGTGTGGCAATGGAGGTCGTTGTATTGTAGCGTTTGCAAAATTTTTGGGTGTAATTAAAAATGAGACTAAATTTATAGCAGTAGATGGCATACATAATGCTAAAATTGAAAATGATATAGTGCATCTACAAATGCAAAATGTAGATAAAGTTGAAGTTTTTAAAACCCATTCATTTATAGATACAGGTTCACCTCATCATGTAGCATTGGTTTCAAACTTAGAAAATTTTGAAGTAAAATTTAAAGGCTCAAAAATAAGAAACGGTGAACCTTATAATGAAGCAGGAACAAATGTGAATTTTGTTGAACAAATCTCAGAAGCACATTTTGCAGTAAGAACTTATGAGCGTGGAGTAGAAGACGAAACCCTATCTTGTGGTACAGGTGCAACAGCAGTGGCTTTAGCAATGCACAAAACAGGTAAAACGACATCTAAAATAATTCAATTAAAAACCCAAGGCGGAAATCTTACGGTAACTTTTAATGCCCACGAAAATGGTTATAACGCTATTTGGTTAGTAGGTGCTGCACAACAAGTATTTAAAGGAGAACTGGTATGGTAACACTAAAAGGAAAACATATTTATTTGCGTGCCTTAGAACCTAAAGATCTCGATTTTATTTACGAAATAGAAAACGATTCCCAACTTTGGCATTTAAGCGATACACAAACCCCATATTCTCGTTTTTTAATTCAGCAATATTTAGATAACGCACATCAAGATATTTTTGAAGCCAAACAATTACGACTCGTAATTTGCAACACAAAAAACAATACTATTGGTTTAATAGACGTTTTTGATTTTGACCCAAAAAACAGAAGAGCCGGTATTGGTATTTTAGTAAAAGAAACCTCTAATAGAGGCAAAGGCTTTGGTAAAGAAGCTTTAGAGCTTTTAGTTAACTACTGTTTTGGTACGCTGCATTTACACCAAGTGTATGCTAACATACCCCAAAATAATTTACCCAGTTTAAAACTATTTAAAGGCAATGGTTTTAAAGAAATAGGCTTAAAAAAAGAGTGGAGTTTTGATGGCAATCAATATAATAACGAATATTTACTACAACGCATTAATAATTAATTATGTACTTTAAAAAAATTCTTTGGGCAATAGCTCTAATTGGTTTGGTTATTTCTGGCTTTATGGCCTATTACGTTTATAACGCTATGTTTCAGCCAAACACTAATTTTAATACTAATGTAAAATACATTTATGTTCCATCTAACGCTACTTATAATGATGTTAGAAAACAACTAAAACCACTCTTAGATGATATTAGTTCATTTGATGCTTTAGCAAAGCAGAAAAAATATATAACTAATATTAAAGCTGGTCGATTTGCCATTTCTAAAGGCATGCATAATAATGCCATAATAAATTCGATTAGAAGTAAAAATTTACCAGTAAAAATAGCGTTTAATAATCAGCATAGTTTGGCTGATTTAGCAGGGCGAATTAGCACCCAAATTGAAGCAGATAGCATAGCGTTGTATAAGGTGATGACAGAAAAATCGTTTTTAACCCAAAACGGATTTACTAAAGCAACAGCACTAGGTATGTATCTGCCAAATAGCTACGAGTTTTTTTGGAATACTTCTGCAAAAACATTTAGAAAAAAAATGTTAAAAGCGTATAATCGATTTTGGACGGATACCAAAAAAGCACAAGCTCAACAGCTCAATTTAACACCAAATGAAGTCATAACCTTGGCCTCTATTGTACACGAAGAATCTAAACAAGCAGATGAGCAACCACGGGTTGCAGGTGTGTATCTAAACCGATTACGAATTAATATGCCTTTACAAGCAGATCCTACTTTAAAATTTGCAGCTTATCAATTACCAGAATACAAAAACACAATTATTCGTAGAGTATTAAATAAGCATAAAGACATAGTTTCTCCATACAATACTTATATGTATAAAGGTTTACCGCCAGGACTTATTGCAATGCCAGATTTATCGGCAATACAGGCGGTTTTAAACCCAGAAAAGCACAGTTACTTATATTTTGCAGCAGATGCCAAACGCTTAGGGTATCATAAATTTGCTAAAACCTTAGCACAGCATAATGCAAATGCAAAATCTTATCATCGTTATTTGTCTCAGCATGGCATTAATAAGTAAATTTTAAAAAAAAATACTAAGTCTAAAACAAAGTTTAATGTTTTAAGAGTAAATTTCTCCATTTTTTAATTTGAAAGCGTAATTCTAAAGCAGCACGCTAAGCCAATAAAACAGGTGTAAAAGTTAAAAATTTAACAGTTAAAAGCTTGATTTTCAGTATTTAATTATTTTACGTATATTTGCACAAAATTTAACAACGCTAATTTTACGATTAGTTTTGTTCAAAAAAATTAGCTGTTATGACTATCAATAACGTTAAAAATTTTATGTTACCATTTTCAATGTGTTTGTTAATAGCAATGGCATTGTATCCAGATTCTTCACTAAACTTAGATAAGTATTCTACAGAAGGATTAGAATTAAATTATAATACCTCAAAAGAATTAGCTCTAAATACTGAAAAAAATAAAATTGAAACTCCTTTATTTACTCCACATTTGGGTAAATCTTTTGAAGGTTTTAAAGAAGCCATAGGTTTTAAAGAATCTAGAGGAGATTATTTTACAGTAAATACATTAGGCTATTTGGGTAAATACCAGTTTGGATCAGAAACCTTAAAGTTGATAGGTGTTTATAGTCCTAATCAATTTTTAAAAAACCCAGAGTTGCAAGAAAAAGCATTTATTGCAAATGCTAAACGCAACAAATGGATATTAAGAAAAGATATTAAGCGTTTTAAAGGCAAATTAATTAGTAATATTAAGATTACAGAATCTGGTATCTTAGCTGCTGCACATTTAGCAGGCGCTGGTAATGTAAAAAAATTTTTACGCACTTATGGTAGAGCTAACTCATCAGACGCTTACGGATCTAGCGTAAAATATTACATGAAAAAGTTTTCGGGTTACGATACATCTATTGTAAAACCAAATAAGAAAGCTAAGGTTACGCTTTAGTTACTAAGACAACATTTGTAATTTGTTTAGCGTTATTCCTTATTTTGTTCAAAATGAAAAAAATAAAGATTTAACCCTTCTGTATTATAAATATAGCTGGTCTTTTGTGTAAATCTTCTGTATTGTGTTTCCAATCTTTTGCTGGTAATGTTTTAATAAATTGGGTAGGTAACGTTAAGTCGCAAGCCACACACAATCTTGTATTTGGTTGTAGTGTTGTAGATAAATCTTCAAGCATTTTCATATTCCTGTAAGGTGTTTCTATAAATAATTGTGCTTGGTTATTTTCAAAAGAAAGCCGTTCTAATGTTTTTAACTTAGATTTGCGTTCATTTTTGTCTATAGGTAAGTAGCCATTAAAAGTAAAGCCTTGCCCGTTCATACCAGAGGCCATTAATGCTAATAATAGCGATGATGGGCCTACAAGCGGTACAACTTTAATATCCATTTGGTGTGCTAAACTTACAATATCTGCGCCAGGATCTGCAATTGCTGGGCAACCAGCCTCAGAGACTAAGCCAATAGAAACACCTCTTAAACAAGGGTTTAGAAAGGTGTTTCTCTCTTCTTCTGTGGTGTATTTATTTAATACATTGAGTTGTAGTGTTGGTTGCGATTTATTTGGAGACACACGTTTAATAAAGCGACGTGCCGTTTTTTCGTTTTCAACGATATAATAATCTAAATCTTCAATTATTTTTTTAATTGAAATGGGTAAAACTTCTAGGGGCGGATTATCACCTAATCGTGTTGGTATTAAATATAGTTTTCCTTTTGGAGTACTCATTTTAATGTTTTAGATTATAAATATATGTTTTCTATAAGGAATACGTTAATCCAAGCATTATATTTCTGCCAGGATTAAAAATTCCGTCGGGTTTTAGTCGAGATAAATGATGAGTATATGTCTTGTCTGTTATGTTAGTAGCGGCAATAGTAACATTTAGTGCTTTATTAAATATCGTAACAGTGCCACCAAAACCAGCACTTAATAAGTGATATGCTGGCGATGAGGTTTCAAAATTACTTGTGTTATTTTGAGCAAAAGTGGATTTTAATTTTATAAAAGCATAGTTATTTTGAAAGAATTTAGAATTATACTCTACTCTAATAGTATTAGTAATTGCGTTAGCGGGTATTAATGGTAAATAATTACCATTTGCTTGTTTGCCGGTTACGGTTTCAAAACTACTTTCAAAATGTAACCAATCTAAAGGATGCGGATGTAAATGAAACCCAATTTCACCACCATATAAATTGGCATTTTCTTGTTTGTAAATAAAAACAGGGTCTTGATTAACAACATCTCCATTTGGTGTTAAAAAAATATAATTAGTTATTTTATTGTAAAAAGCGTTTACAAAAAATTCGATGTGTTGATTTTTAAATTCTAGCGCCAAATCTGCCTGAAAATTTTGTTCGTTTTTTAAATTTAAATTGCCAATTTCGTACCTGTTTGTGCCTTCGTGTGTACCATTAGAGGCGAGTTCTGCTAAGTTTGGGGCTCTAAATCCGCTAGCTAAATTTAATCGTGCCGTTATTTTTTCTAAAAGATTAGTTTTAAAACCCAACGCTCCATTAAAGGCATTAAAATTTTGATTAGCATTATTTTTTATGGCAATTTTTCTGTGGTCGTAGCGTGTGCCTAGCTGAATATCGAGTGTTTTAAAATGAATATGCGATACAGCCAAAATGCCAAAATCATTAGTTGTAGCGTTTGGTATTAAGCGTTCCTCGCCATAATTAGTATGGCTTTGGTTAATACCTTGTAGGCCAACAATAGTCTCAAACCGACCAAGTTTTGGTAAATTGTATTTTACATTATAGCTAAACGTTTTTAGCTTCATGTGTAATGCGGGTTCTAAAATTTTATCGTCTTCGTGTATTTCGTCTTCATCATCATCATTTTCTTCTTCATGGTGGTGATGGTCTTCAAATTCTTGTCTATTATTATAGAGATAACCTAGTGTAATATCTAAGCTAGAGTTATTAAAAAATAGTTTTGATTTTGAACTAAAAATATGATTATCAATATGTTGATACGGTAATAATGGTGTTCTGTTTGTAGATTGAATACCAATTTCTTCTGGTAATCCTATTTTTGAAGTATTAACATTATATCTAAACTCGGTTTTAAATTTTGAAGATTGATACCCAAGACCTGTTTTAAAATCTTGTTCTCTATAGCGTGTGTTGGTAACTCTATATGTATTGGTTTTATAATCGGAATGCTCAGTTAAACTGCCTCTAAATAAAAATTTAAACCTATTGCTAGAGGATTTGTACCCTGCATTAGTTGCATAGCCTTTTGTGTTACTAAAATAATTTACAGCTGCGTCTGCATTAGCACTATTTTTAGTTGCAAATCGTTCTGGGTTTATATACAAAACACCACCTAAGGCATCGCTGCCATATAATAGAGATGCGGGGCCTTTTATTATCTCAACACTTTCTACACCAGCATCATTAATGCCTAAACCGTGTTCGTCTCCAAATTGCTGATTTTCTAATCTTACATTTTGAGTATAAACCAAAACTCTATTAGAGCTTAAACCTCTAATTACGGGTTTACCTATGCTATTACCCGTGCTTATGCTTTCTACACCAGTAATAGATGTAATGCCTTCAGCAAGTGTAATTGCGCCATTTGCTTTTAATTCGGTAATTTTTTTTTGTTCAACCTTCATTACATTTTCACTTTGTAATTTGTGAAAAGGTGTAGAAATTATAATTTCTTCCATCTCTATTGCAGACTCAGATAAGGTAATTAAAAGATCTGTTTTTAATGGAATAGAAATAGTTAGCGATTGCGTTTTGTAGCCTATTGAAGAGGCAATAAGCTTATATTTACCATTAGGGATTTTTATAGAAAACACACCGTTTTTATTGGTGGTTGTTCCTGTTTCTAATTCAGGAACATATAGGGTTACAAAATCTAATGGTATATTAGTTGATGCGTCTAAAACTTTGCCTTTAATTTGTTGTTGAGCAAATACGTTGGTGCATAGCAAGCACACAACTATATGTATAATTTGTTTCATAAAATTGGTATAATAGATTAAAAATAGTGCGAGAACTTTTTTAAAGTCCTTAATTAATTATACCAAATGCGGTGGTGCTCTTAAAGAAAATTGTAGTTTACTAAAAGTAGGTTTAAAGTAATAATTTGTACTGTAGATTTTGTAATTAGTACTTTTGTTTTTGGGTGTTTTTACTTTGTTAAACGCTAAATGTTTGGTGTTGAGTTTAAATTTGTAAAAATCGCAATCTAAATCTTTACTATGAAAATGTGTGGTTTGTTTTTCAAAGCAGATATAATGATTTTGATGTGTAAAGGCATGAGCAAACTTAACAACAACTGGTAATACAATTAGAGCAGCTACAAGAGCGGCTGTAATTTTATAAGTTGGTTTTATGTTACGTTTTACATTCAATCTAAAAAGCGTTTTAAGCCAAACCGTTTTAGCATCTTTTTTTCAAACTCCCAGAAAAATTTAAATTGTCCAAAAAGCCAACCAAAAGCGACGAGTAATATTTGGTAAAAAATAAGCCCAATACTAAGAAATAAAATCCAATAGAGTAGCGGGTTTAAGTTTTCTTTAGTAATACCAATGGCTTTAATAATTGGTCTGCCAACAAATAAAGATGAAGAACCTGTTATAGCAAAGACCATAAAAACTCTAATCATTTCCCATTTATAATCTAATACCCATTTTTTTTCTAATTTTTTAAATAGAAAAAGAATAAATTTTAATAACAGAAAGAAAATTATTAAGGCCGCGATTATAATGTATATTAAATTAGTACCATTTAATAAGGTGTTTGATATTCTAAACGCAGAATACGCCAAAACTAAGAGGCCAAAAAAAGGAAATAACAACTGCCAATTGTGTTGAATTTCCCAGTGTTTTTTAAATTTTTCCATAGCTTATTTTACACTACAAATTTAAACTAAATTCTAGGATAGAAAGACGATAAACGTTGTTTATATTTTAGTTGAAAGTAGATAAAGTAGTTGTATAGCTTATAATTAACCTCGTAGCCATAATCTGTAAATGTATCGTAATCTATTTGCAATTCGTATAAATTTGGGTCGTAGGTATGTGGCTGTAAATTTCTTTGATTCCAGGCTTGTACATACAGTTTGTTTCTGCTTTCTAAAAAAGATTGCGAGTAGTAACCTTCTGGTCTTGCTGTTGTTTGTAGCCAACTATAAAAACCTGGTTCTATTACAATAATTTCGTAATCTGTTTCATCACTACTAATACTTACAGTATCGCTTTTTACTAAACTGTTTTCTTTTTCATTATCAATGGTTTGTGTGTTTTGGTAAGATTTACAGCTTGCCATTAATAGTGTAATTATACTGAGTGTTATATAAGTTTTCATAGTAACTAAAGGTATAAAAAATTTAAGATTTTTGTGCGTTAAAACTAATTATCATTTAAAATAAACCCAATAAACGAAATTTCTGATTGCACGTTTTAGAACGTAATTGCTAAAATTACAGGTGTTTTAGAGGTTTTTTAGGAATAAAAAAATAGCAACTAAAAAGTTGTTTTATTAACCTTATAACTGCTATTATATTTTAGGGTTTTTAGATTTAGTTAAAACGATGTGCTTTAGCTACTAAATTTTTTTTGACACGGATTTGTGGTGTTGTGTACCTGTTTTTTCAACTAGCAAAATTTTAGCCTGTAAACCAAACTTACGGACTTATAGTCTAAAAGTATTTTAGTTCTAAAACATTAAATTTTAACAGATAAGCTTAATATTAATTGTTCTGGTCGTGTATCTAATCGGTTACTAACAGTTAAATTATTAGTGTCTAATATGGTAGCTTCGTTGTTACTAAAACCTCTTTCGTAACGTAGGTCTAAGCCTATTTTTCCGAGGTTAAAACCAATACCAAAGTTAAGACCAACAGAAAAATCGTCTTCAATATCGCCTATTCTCAACCCTTCAAAATCAGTATCTAAAATATATTGTAAAGATGGACCAGCAAAGAGATTTATTGGGCCTAATATTTTAATACCTACTAATAATGGCATGTCTAATTTAGACATATTAAATGCTTGTGTGTTATAATCACTACTTATTTTGGTATAAACGAGTTCTGGCCTTAAATAAATTTTTTTTCCAACCTTTCCAAAAATACCAAAGTGATAACCAATATTTTTGTCGGGTTTTTGGGAGTTATTGTTAATGGATTCAAAATAATCACCATTACCACTATAATTTAAACCACCTTTAAAGCCAAAGCTAGTTCCTTTTTGTGCTGTTACACTAAAAGTAATACATACTAGTGCAGCACTTAAAATAATTGATTTTTGAATAATGTTCATTTTTTTTCAATTTAAAAATTAGGTTAACTCTTATGGCTAATTGCAATTATTGAGCCACAAAGTAAAAATATAAAAAAAAATAAGAATTTTTATTTTTTTTTGGCTTGGTAAATCTCTAAATTTAGGAGTGTAACTTTTTTTGTAACCTTATACTTTAGTATATTAGCAACCATTTGTTAAATATAAAAACATATTAGAATAATGAAAAAAATAGTATTTACTTTGTTTGTTTTTTGCTTAGTAGCAAGTTGTGGCACACCGTCAACAAAGAGCAGTCTTACCTCAAAAAATGATACAAAAAAAAGCGTTAGCCCAGAGCAGTATGCGTCCTCTATAACCTCTGGAGAATTAAAAGAAATGCTTTATAAATATGCTTCAGATGAGTTTGAAGGCAGAGAAACTGGAGAAAAAGGCCAGAAAATGGCTGTTGAGTATTTAAAACTTCAATATAGATTAATGGGTATTTCATCTCCATTACCAGACGATAATTATTTTCAGAAAGTACCATTAGAAAAACAAAATGTAGCTGAAGCACGTATAAGTGTAAACGGAAAATCGTTTAACAGTTTTGAGGATCATATAGTTTTGGCAGCATCAAATCGTATGGCTATTTCTACAAATGATATCGTTTATGTAGGTTATGGCATAGATTCAGAAAACTTTTCTAGTTATAAAAACATTGATGTAAAAGGTAAAATAGTACTTGCTAAAGCTGGCGAACCAAAAGATGCAGCGGGTAACTATTTAACTTCTGGTACAAAAGAAGCTACAAAATGGTCTAATGGTCGTCAATCTCTCTCTAGCAAAAGAGATGCAGCAAAAGCTAAAGGCGCTAAGTTGTTTATGTACATGGACGAAGCTTTGTTTGCAAAGTATTCGCCGTATTATAAAAACCAATCAGAATCTGGTACATCTTCACGTTTATCTTTAAAAAGTAATGAAGCACGTATGGTAATGTTAATGATTAATGAAACTTTAGCTAAGGCAATACATCCGTCTATTTTAACAGATAATGCTTCAAAAACAATAAACGCACAACTAAATTTAGCGATAGAAAATAAGTCTGAACCTGTAATTTCTGAAAACGTTGTGGCTTTTATTAAAGGTTCGGAAAAACCAGATGAAATCATTGTTATCTCTGCACACTTAGATCATGAAGGGGTTAAAGATGGAGAAATTTATAACGGAGCTGATGACGATGGTTCTGGTACAGTTGCCATTTTAGAAATTGCAGAAGCCTTTAAAACGGCACAAAAAGAAGGTAATGGACCTAAACGATCTATATTATTTTTACATGTTACAGGAGAAGAAAAAGGACTTTTAGGTTCTAAACATTATACTGATAATGATCCTATTTTTCCGTTAGCAAATACTGTAGCAAACTTAAATATAGATATGATCGGTAGAACTGACCCAAAACGTACAGAAGGTAACCGAAATTACATCTATTTAATAGGTAGTGATAAGTTAAGTACTGAGCTGCATAATATTTCTGAAGCTGTAAATACTAAATATTGTAATGTTGAATTAGATTATACTTTTAATGACGAAAACGACCCCAATCGTTTTTACTACAGATCGGATCATTATAACTTTGCAAAAAACAATATTCCTGTAATATTTTATTTTAATGGCACGCACAACGATTACCATCAACCAAGTGATACGCCAGATAAAATTGAATACGATTTATTAGAAAACAGAACACGACTTGTATTTTACACCGCTTGGGAAATTGCCAATAGAGCCAAAAGGTTAATAGTAGATAAAGCTGAAGAGTAATTGTTTAGTAGTGTTCTATATTTGTATTGATCTCAAATTTTAGTTAAAACTATATACTTTAGTGCATCTCGCTTTAGCTTCTAAAAAATTTGACACGGATTTCAAGAATTTCCACGAATTTATGGTGTTATACCAAAATAGCATTAAAATGTCGCATATAATTATGTTTCTTTTTCATTCATATTTCAATATAAAATAGAACCGTAGCAAATGCTATGCTTATATTTTCTATTTCATCTGAACAAAAAATAATTCAAATTATTTATACAACATTTTAAAACTATTTTGGTATTATCTATTTGTCATTTCAAGAAGCAGATTTTTAGTCTGCATACCAAATCTATGGGACTTCCAATCCATAGGTTTGGTTATCATCTAAGTGCTGTATATCAGTAATTTAAAAGTTAATGAGACCGCTTTATAATAGTTTTTTAAGGTTTTGTTTTTGTTCTAGATGAATACCTTTTGGGTCTCCTATTTCTATGCTTAAAATCAACAATTTATGAAACGTTGGTAATTGCGCACCACTTTCTGTTGTTGTCCATTTATCCCAAGAGGCTTTTAAACCATTGATAGGTAAAATTTGTGTCCACATTTGAAAGCTTTTTGGTTTCCCTGTATCATCAAAATGCCATAAATAAGAATCTCCTGGTGTTGTGCCTCCTGTTGTATAGGTTATTAAAAGTGCCTCTGTATTTGCCTCTGTCTTTACCAAACGACGCTCTACACCTTTATCAAAAACTTTGTATGGTGCAACTAACCAAAAAGAATCATTGTTAAAATAGGTTTCGGCTTTTTTAATATAATCTTGTTTTTCAATACCATTGTACTCTTGTGCTGCAACAAAAACTTTAGAGTTATTACGATTGTTAAAGTCTAAGCTAACTTTAAAATCGCTCCAATAAACGTCACATTTTCTTTCAGATTTAAACCATTTATAATGATGTTTACCCATAAAAGTCCATTCTAAATAATCGGTAGTCTTGTACGCATTATAATTTAAAACATTAAGCATGCGAGTTGCTAGCTTATCGGCTTCAATACCTTGTTTTCCGTTTGGTAAATCTTCATTGTATTTTAAATATAAAAAACCAAATAAAAGTAGTGTTGGTAACGTACAGAAAACAATGAGACCTCCAATTATTTTTAATAGGCGAGTTAGTGTATTTTGTTTTGCCAATGTTAATGCGTTTTTAATTTCATATTTAACTCGTTGTTGTATCTATTGGTATTTAAAACGAATTATATGCTTTGGTTAAAGTAGTAATTGGTGCGACAATATAATTTCAATGCAAAAATGGTATTAATTCCATTAAAGTTTAAAAACCTGCGGCACTATCATCACCACGTTTATCTGCGCCACCTTCAAGTTTGCCGTTTTCTAATACTAAAATACCATCTACTTTTCCTATTACTGGAGAGCGTTTTAAGTTAACTTTATAACCTTTATTTTCAAGCAAATTTATAATGTTTTTGTCAAATACGTTTGGCTCCATTCGTATTTCATCTGGCAGCCATTGGTTATGAAATCTAGGAGCATCAACAGCTTGTTGCATTGATAAATTAAATTCATAAACATTTAAAATAGTCTGCAAAACAGAGGTTATAATAGTAGAACCTCCAGGTGTGCCAACCACCATAAAAAGTTCTCCATCTTTTTCTACAAGTGTTGGTGTCATAGAACTTAGCATGCGTTTTTCGGGTGCAATGCTATTGGCTTCAGCACCAATAAGACCAAAATAATTGGGTTCGCCAGGTTTACTACTAAAATCGTCCATTTCATTATTTAAAAAGAAACCAAGATCGTCTGCATAAAGCTTGCTGCCAAAACCTGCATTTAATGTGGTAGTAACTGCAACGGCATTGCCATAGGTATCTACAATAGAGTAGTGCGTGGTTTCGTCACTTTCAAAACCAACTATATTACCATGCGAAATGGAGTCTATTGGGGTTGGTTTTTTAAATGAAAAATTTTGCATTCTATTTTGAAGATACATTGCACTTGTTAGTGTTTTTACAGGAATATCTACAAAATCTGGGTCGCCTAAATAAAAACTACGATCTGCATAAGCACGTTTTTCGGCTTCTACCAAAACTTGAATTGTTTTTAATGAATTATGACCAAATTCTTTGAGATTAAAAGGCGCAATCATTGTCATAATTTGATTTAGACAAATTCCGCCAGATGAAGGTGGAGACATAGACGTAATTGTTAAATCATCATACTGAAACGTTATTGGATCTCTCCATTTGGCTTCATATTTTTCTAAATCTTTTAAAGTAATAATACTGCCTTTTGCGTTAAGGTATGCCACTAATTTTTTAGCAGTTTCGCCTTTATAAAATTCATCTTTACCGTTTTTAGAAATACGTTGTAGTGTTGTTGCTAAATTTAAATTTGCAAGCCTACTGCCTGCTTTAATTTTTTTATTATAAAGGATTTCTTTACCATTTACGGCTTTAAAAATACTGTCGTAGCTGGCAATGCGTACTTCTTGTTTATCTGTAATTATATATCCTTTTTTTGCGAGTGCAATTACAGGTTTTAAAATGGTTGCAGCATCGAGTTTGCCAAAACGCTCTTGAGCTTTAAAGATCCCTGCAATAGTGCCAGGCACACCAACTGCCATGCTACCAACCGTACTTTTATATTTAATTACATTATTAGCGCTATCTAAGTACATATCTTTATGAGCTGCCATTGGTGCTTTTTCTCTATAGTCTAACGCTCCTTTTGTGCCATCTGCTAAGCGGTAAACCATAAAGCCACCACCGCCAAGATTGCCTGCAACTGGGTAAGTTACAGCTAAAGCCATTTCTGTTGCCATCATAGCATCAAAGGCATTGCCACCTTGTTTCATTATTGCTACACCAATTTTTGAGGCTTCTTCTCTTGCGCTAACCACCATAGCATTATCTGTGGTTAACCCTCTAATAGTTGCTTGTTTGGGTTGTTGTTTAACTTCATTTTTACAATTTAAAAATATAAGCAATGCCAAAAGGCCGATGGGTAAAATACGTTTCATAAGTTAAATTGTTTTTCAATTTTTAGGAGTTGGTTATTACTAAACTCTATTAGTTCATTAAAAAAAGCTGTAAAATCGTTTTCAAATGCAGTATAATGTGTTTTTAACTCTTTTGTGGCTTCATTCATTTTAGACAGTCCATTTGTTCTTTTATTCATTCCATCTAAAACCAATTGAATACCATCTATTGTGGCATAGCTCAATAACCAATTATTTTTTATCATTAGTGGTGTTAATACTTTAAAACGCTCAGGTAAATGCGCTTTATTTTTAATTAGGCTTTTATAAAATGTATCAATGTATTCTGCTAAGGGAATATCTGAATATTTGTTCCAATTTTTAGCCAAAAAATGATCGTAAAAAATATCGACAATAACTCCGCTGTAATGCCCATAATTTTTATGCAAGCGTTTTGTACTTTGTCTTACAATTTGGTGCGCATCTGTAAAGGTGTCTATTTCGCGATGTAACTTAATGCCAGCTTGCATGGCTTCGGGGAAATGTTTGTAATTACGACCTCTAACACCATCCGCAGCAAAATTACCTATGGTAAGAAGTTCGTTGGAGTTTGAAAGATATATGTGTGCTAAAAAATTCATGTCTCTAATTTACAAATTCATACGTATAAAACACAATTAACTAATTATATTTGCTAAAATTGAAAGATTAGACATAAACAAATATAGTATAATATGACATTAATAAAATCAATTTCTGGCATTAGAGGCACAATTGGTGGTACAGTAGATAACAACTTAACCCCAATTGATGCGGTTAAATTTGCTGCGGCTTATGGTACATGGTTAAAACAGCAGCGCAATAAAGAAAATTATAGCGTTGTGGTGGGTAGAGATGCACGTATTTCTGGTGAAATGATTCAGAATTTAGTAATGCATACTTTAGTTGGTCTTGGCATACACGTTATAGATTTAGGCTTATCTACAACACCAACTGTAGAGATTGCTGTACCAATGGAACACGCAGATGGCGGAATTATTTTAACGGCAAGCCATAATCCAAAACAATGGAATGCCTTAAAATTACTAAATGCTAAAGGCGAATTTTTAAATGGTGCCGAAGGGCAGAAAATTTTAGAAATAGCAGCAGCTAATGAGATGGATTTTGCTGAAGTTGACGATTTAGGCAAAATTACAATCAATGAGGCGTATATAGATATTCATATAGATGAGGTGTTAAACTTACCATTAGTAAATACAAAAGCGATTAAAGCGGCTAATTTTAAAGTGGTTGTAGATGGTGTTAACTCTACTGGTGGTATTGCTATTCCGTTACTTTTGGAGCGTTTGGGTGTAGAACCTGTAAAATTATATTGCGACCCAACAGGGCATTTTCCGCACAACCCAGAACCATTAAAAGAACATTTAGGAGATTTAGCAAAAGCTGTGGTTAATGAGCGAGCAGATTTTGGTATTGTTGTAGATCCAGATGTTGATCGTTTGGCATTTATGGACGAAACTGGTGAAATGTTTGGAGAAGAATATACATTGGTGGCTTGTGCAGATTACGTATTAGGTAAAACCCCAGGAAATACCGTTAGTAATATGAGTTCTACTAGAGCGTTGCGAGATGTTACCGAAAAACATGGAGGAACTTACCAAGCGAGCGCAGTTGGCGAAGTAAATGTTGTAGAACTAATGAAAAAAAATAATGTGGTCATTGGTGGCGAAGGTAATGGTGGTATAATTTACCCAGAATCGCATTACGGCCGTGACGCTTTGGTTGGTGTCGCTTTATTTTTGAGCTTATTGGCTGAAAAGAAAATGAAAGTAAGCGCGCTTAGAGCGACTTACCCTAACTATTTTATGAGCAAGAAGAAAATTCAGCTCACACCAACATTAAATGTCGATACTATTTTAAAAACTATGGAAGCTAATTACAGTCATGAAAAATTAACAACTATTGATGGTGTAAAAATTGATTTTGCAAACAGTTGGGTGCATTTGCGCAAAAGCAATACTGAGCCAATTATTAGAATATATACCGAAGCACCGTCTCAAAAAACGGCAGATGATTTAGCCGATCGTATTATTAATGAAATAAAAACCATTGCTAATATTTAGTAACCTTTAGTTTGTTTATTTGTTATTTAGTGGTAGGCAAAACCGAAGTATTGCAATTTAATACTTCCAATTACGAGTTATAATTTAGTTTGAATACTAATTGGTATAACATCGTATCTTCAACCTAAAACACGTTTTTAATGACAAATAATAATTCTTTTTTTTCAAACTTATAAAACAATAACTTATGATTTCTGAAACCATTTCACATCAAACTACAGAATTAGAAACGTATTTTAATCAATTTAGAAAACATATTATTGGTCAGGATCAAACTTTTGTATCTCCGTATGGCGAGCAAAAAATTATCTATACAGATTGGACAGCTTCGGGCCGTTTATACAGACCTATAGAAGAGAAGTTGTGTAATGATTTTGGACCTTTTGTAGCCAACACACATACAGAAACAACCGTATCTGGTACGGCAATGACTAAAGCCTATCACCAAGCTAAGCATATTATAAAAAACCATGTTAATGCCAATGCAGATGATGTGCTAATTGTCTCGGGTAATGGTATGACAGGTGTTGTAAATAAATTTCAGCGTATTCTAGGTTTAAAAATTCCTGAAAATTTAAAAGAGTTTACTAATATACCAGATAAAATGCGCCCCGTAGTTTTTGTAACACACATGGAGCATCACTCTAACCAAACCTCTTGGTTAGAAACCATTTGTAAGGTTGAAGTTATTCCTCCCGATGAAAATGGTTTATTTTGTTTAAAGAATTTAGAAAAACTACTTCTTCAATATAAAGATTGTACTATAAAAATTGCGTCAATAATTGGTGGCTCTAATGTTACGGGTATTCAAAATCCACATCATAAAGTTGCAAAATTAATGCACAAGCATGGAGGTGTTTGTTTTGTCGATTTTGCTTGCTCTGCACCTTATGTAGAAATGGACATGCACCCCGAAGATAAAGATGCGCAATTAGATGCTATTTTCTTTTCGCCACACAAATTTCTTGGTGGCCCAGGGACTTCGGGAGTTTTAGTATTTAATAAAAAATTATATGAAAATAGGATTCCAGATTGTCCTGGTGGTGGCACAGTAAGTTGGACGAACCCTTGGGGCGAACACAAATACATTGATAATATTGAAGATAGAGAAGATGGTGGTACACCTGGGTTTCTTCAAGCTATAAAAACGGCACTTTCTGTTAAGTTAAAAGAACAGATGGGAGTTGCAAATATGCTAAAACGTGAGCACGAATTGGTAAGTATTATTTTTAAAGAATTAGATGCAGTGCCAAATATTAACATTTTGGCTGGTCAGCATAAAGACCGTTTAGGGGTAATTTCGTTTTATATAGATGATTTGCATTTTAACTTAGGGGTTAAATTATTGAATGATAAATTTGGAATTCAGAGTCGTGGTGGTTGTAGTTGTGCTGGTACTTACGGACATTTTTTATTGCACGTAGATAAGAAAATGTCTAATGAGTTAACTAACGAAATTTCAATAGGAGACTTGGTGCGTAAACCAGGTTGGATTCGTATGTCCATTCACCCAACTACTACAAATGCAGAGATTCAATTTGTTTGTAATAGTATAATTGCGTTAGCAAAACATCATAGCGATTGGGCAAAAGACTATGAGTATTCAAAATGTAATAATGAGTTTGTGCATAAAACCTTAATAGATAAACCTTGTAATGCCACTAATGTAGAAGCTTGGTTTAATTTAGATTAGAGTTTGTACAGTATTAAAATTTTATACAAAACTGTAACACTTCATTTTTTTTGCACTCTTTACAATGTATTAACCTAAATAATAAAAATGAAAACATTAAAACTTACCCTTTTTGTATTAACAATTCTATTGCGTTTTAATGCTACAGCACAAGAGAAAACTATAGCTTTAGTACACGATTTTAATAAGATTATAATAAGTCCGCACATTGCCGCAGATTTTGTAAAAGGCGATAAAGCTAGTATTGTTGTAGAAAGTATAAATGTACCTGTTGACAAGTTTCAGTTTGAAATAAAAAATGGCACTTTGCAAGTGTATTTAAAAGGAGCAAAAACCTTTACCAATAGTAAAAAAGAAGAGAAAAACGGTTGGAAACAAAAAACACCTATTTATAAAAACACAATAGCAAAAGTTACTATAACCTATGTAAACGTAAATACATTTTCTGTTAGAGGTGAAGAAAAAATAAATTTTAATAGCACGTTGCAACAGCAAGATTTTACACTTAGAGTTTATGGCGCATCTGAAGTAGCAATTAAAGAAGCCATTTTACAAAATTTGAAAGTTACAATATATGGAAACAGCGATTTGTTTATAGCCAAAGGTGTCATTAACAAACAACGCATTACTGCCTATGGTGAGAGTAACGTAAGATCTAGCGATGTGCAAAGTAGCGAAGCAAAAATAACAGCTTATGGCGACGGCATATTTCAATTTAATGCTTCCGAAAAGTTAAAAATAACCGCTTATGGTGAAGCACAGATTTTGTATAAAGGTAACCCAGAAATAAAAAAAGGAATTGTAATAGGAGAAGCTACTATTAGAGCAATTTAACGCCTAATTAATAATGTAAAAAAGAGCTTTTAAAATTTTTAAAAGCTCTTTTTTTTATAGTAATTTTAAATAATAATTGGTTTTATTGGTGTTTTTCTACCCAAAGTCTAGCATTTACAAAAGCTTCTAACCAAGGCGAAACTTCGTCTTTTCTACCTTTTGGATAGTTTGCCCAATTCCATTGAAATGTAGAGCGCTCAATATGTGGCATGGTTACTAAATGTCTTCCTGTTTTATCACACAGCATGGCAGTATTAAAGTCAGAGCCATTTGGGTTTGCAGGATAATCTTTATAGCCATATTTAGCAACAATATTATAATTATCTTCTGTTTCTGGTAAGTTAAATTTTCCTTCTCCATGAGAAATCCAAACCCCTAATTCTGTGCCTGCTAAAGTCGATAACATTACAGAATTATTCTCTTTAATTTTTACAGAAGTAAACGCACTTTCGTGTTTTTTAGAATCGTTGTGGACTAATTTTCCGTGTACTTTATGATCTGGGTTAATTACATCTAATTCCATCCATAATTGCGCTCCGTTACAAATACCAACAGAAAGTGTGTCTTTACGTTTAAAGAAATTGGTAATAACCTTATTTGCTTTGTCGTTATATTTAATAGCTCCTGCCCAACCTTTGGCAGAACCTAAAACATCAGAGTTACTAAACCCACCAACAGCTCCTAAAAACTGAATGTCTTCAAGGGTTTCTCGACCTTCAATAATATCGGTCATGTGCACATCTTTAACATCAAAACCAGCTAAGTACATGGCATTTGCCATTTCACGTTCACTATTACTTCCTTTTTCTCTAAGAATCGCAGCTTTTGGGCGTTGTTGTTTCGTATTAATTTCAGGAAGTTTTCCTGTAAAATGTTTAGGGAAAGTAAAGTGTAAGGGTTGATTTTTATAATTATCAAAACGTGTTTTTGCTAATCCGTTTGCCGTTTGTTTTTGGTCTAATAAATAAGATGTTTTGTACCAAACAGACCTCATTTCTGCAACATCAAAAGCGAAGTGGTCTTCATTATTTTTAATGTTTATTAATCCTGAATTATTTACAGTACCGATATTAAAAAATTCAATATTATGTTCAGTTAAAATACTTTCAACTGAAGCATCTGCTTGAAAAACAAGTCCTGCATTTTCAGAAAATAAAACCTTAATAGAATCGTCTTCATTTAAAGCCGAAATATTAAAATCTGCACCCAAATTAGTATCTGCAAAACAGAGTTCTAATAACGTAGTAATTAATCCGCCAGAAGCCACATCGTGCCCAGCAGAAATTTTATTGGCTTTAATTAAATTTTGAATGGTATTAAAAGTATCTTTTACAAAAGCTGAATTTTTTACATCTGGCGCTTCACTACCAACAGTATTTAAAATTTGGTTAAACGAACTACCACCTAATTTATAAGTATCTTGCGAGACATTAATATAGTAAATGTTTTCTCCATTTTGTTGTAAAACAGGTTCTACAACTTTAGAAATTGCATTACAATTTGCAGCAGCAGAAATAATAACAGTGCCTGGTGAAATAACGTCTCCATCTTTATATTTCTGTTTCATGGATAGCGAATCTTTTCCTGTGGGTACATTAATACCTAGATCAATAGAAAATTCAGAAATTGCTTTAACGGCTTTATATAAACGTGCATCTTCTCCTTCATTTTTGCAAGGCCACATCCAATTTGCAGATAAAGAAACCGATGCTAAATTATCTTTTAAAGGTGCCCAAATAATGTTTGTTAAAGCTTCTGTAATAGAATTACGGCTACCAGCTTCTGGGTGAATTAAACCCGAAATAGGAGAGTGCCCAATACTGGTTGCAATGCCTTCTTTTCCGTTATAGTCTAAAGCCATAACACCAACATTATTTAACGGAATTTGTAATGCACCAACACATTGTTGTTTGGCAACTTTACCACCAACACAACGATCTACTTTATTGG
>JBMYXP010000004.1:0-44303 GCA_049608525.1 Winogradskyella sp. | reverse complement strand
AAATAAATTATGTTTTCTGCATTGAAATTACCGCAATAAAACCGCCTTTTTTAACATAAAAAGAAACCGTAATTAGGCTATGCTTTATTTTTCTGTTTCAAGTAAAGAAAAAAATCATCGTTTTCTTTTACAATAATTTCAGTACAGAAATGGTATAGCAAGTGAAAACAAACCCAATATATAGTAAGACTAATTTAATAGAAAAAGAAAACCAAAAACTCTCAGAACTTCGAGATTAGTTATTGCCAATGTTAATTCACTAAAACCTGTATAACGCAACAAAAGTATAACCATATTTTTCAGTAATTTCAAATTTTTAAAACCTAATACTAAAATAGCATTAACACGTCGCCTGTATTTAGGTGTCTTTTTTATTCTTATTTCAAAATAAAATAGAACTGTAGCTAATGCTATGTTTATAGTTTTTATTTCATCTTAACAAAAATTAATTCAAATTAGTGATACAACATGTTAATGCTATTTTGGTATTACAGGTATTGGTTTATGTATAGTTAGGTGAATACTACAGCTCTAAAATTTACAATTAAGATCTCTGCGTTTGCTGTAATTTGTTAATTCAACTTGTACTTTATATCAAAGGCTTCGAGTTCTTTTATTAGGTCTTGAGATACTTTTACTTTTTGTTTTCTACTTGGCATGTGTAGTTTTAATTTTTCAGCAGTATCATAAATAACAAAATTTAGCGACTGGTTGCCTTCGTGAGCGTTAACAATATTTTGCAAATCTAATATTCTGCCTTTTTCTAAATCGCTTATTTGTAATTGAATAGATAGTTTTTTTGCATACGTATCCATAACATCGTGCAATAACTGAAAACTGTTAAACTGAATACGTGGTTCTCCTTTTTTACCGGTGTCTCTATTGGTCCAACCTTCCTTTATAAACGCACGTACAAATACAAATGAGTTTTGCACAAAAAAATGTCTAAATTTTAAGTAGTCTTCGCCAAATATTCTAAACTCAAAACTATCGGTATAATCTTCAATTGTAAACAATGCCCAACCTTTACCCTGTTTGCTTACTCTATGTTGTACACTAGTAACAACACCACCAAAGGTAATTTCTTTGTTAATGACAGCTTCTAAATTATTAAAATCTGAAATTTTACCTTTACAAAACGTTTTCATTTCAACTTTAAAATCGTCTAACGGGTGCCCAGAAATATAGATGCCAACGACTTCTTTTTCGCGCGATAATTTCTCCATCGTTCCCCAATCTTCGCACGGTGGTACTATGGGTTCTGCAATTTGCACCTCGCTAGTGCCACCAAACAAACTTACCTGAGCAGAATTTTCATTTTCTTGGTGTTTGGCACCGTATTTAACTGCTTTTTCTAAAAATGTAATACCATCACCATCGTGCGCAAAATATTGCGCTCTATGTGTATTGTGCCAACAATCAAAACCGCCAGCATTTGCTAACCCTTCAAAAGCTTTTTTATTGGCAGCACGCAAATCTATACGTTTTGCCAAATCAAAGATAGATTTGTAATTGCCGTCTTTTCTGCCTTCAACAATAGTTACAACAGCGCCGTGGCCAACTCCTTTTATTGCGCCCATACCAAAACGAACCGCATTATCGTTATTTACCGAAAACTTGTAATAACTTTCATTAACATCTGGGCCTAAAACGGGCAAACGCATGCGTTTGCATTCTTCCATAAAGAAGGTAACCGATTTAATGTCATTCATGTTATTAGATAACACGGCGGCCATATATTCTGCTGGGTAATGCGCTTTTAAATATGCTGTTTGGTAGGCAATCCAAGCATAGCATGTAGAATGACTTTTATTAAAAGCATACTGTGCAAAGGCTTCCCAATCTTTCCAGATTTTCTCTAAGATTTTGGCATCATGTCCTTTTGCGCCAGCTTGCTCAATAAATTTTGGTTTCATTTTATCTAAAACTGCAATTTGCTTTTTACCCATGGCTTTTCGCAAAACATCGGCTTCACCTTTTGTAAAATCGGCTAGTTTTTGAGACAGTAACATAACTTGCTCTTGGTAAACCGTAATGCCGTAAGTTTCTTTTAGGTAGTCTTCCATTTCGGGCAAATCGTACACAATGTCTTCATCACCATGCTTACGCGCAATAAAACTTGGAATATATTCCATTGGCCCAGGCCTGTACAACGCATTCATGGCTATTAAATCATCAAAAACTGTGGGTTTAAGATTTTTCATGTGTTTTTGCATGCCAGGTGATTCGTACTGAAATACACCAACGGTTTCTCCTTTCTGAAATAACTCGTAGGTTTTTTCGTCATCTAAAGGAAAATTCTCTGGGTCTAACGTAATTTGATGTCTTGCTTTTACAATTTTTACGGTATCTTTTATTAAAGTTAAGGTTTTTAGACCTAAAAAATCCATCTTTAATAAACCCGCATCTTCTACAACAGAGTTATCAAATTGAGTAACATACAAATCGGAATCTTTAGCCAACGCTACAGGTACATAATTGGTAATATCGCCAGGTGTAATAATTACACCACAAGCATGAATCCCCGTATTACGAACCGAGCCTTCTAATATACGGGCTTGATTAATGGTTTCTGCTTGTAAATCTTCACCGTCAGAAATATTAAGAAGTTCGTTAACTTTCTCTAAATCTTCGGCTCTAAATTTTTTACCTAATTCTTTTTCAGACAATCCAAAAATCTTTCCGAGCTTAGACATGGTTGGGATTAATTTTGAAATCCTGTCTGCCTCATTTAGAGGTAAATCTAAAACTCTGGCTGTATCTCTAATTGAGGATTTTGCAGCCATGGTACCGTAGGTAATAATTTGAGCAACTTGGCTTGCACCATATTTATCGATTACATACTGCATTACTTTGCCACGACCTTCATCATCAAAATCAATGTCAATATCTGGCATACTTACACGATCGGGATTTAAGAAACGCTCAAAAAGCAAATCGTACTTTATAGGGTCTATATTGGTAATCCACAAACAATATGCAACTACCGAGCCCGCAGCCGAACCACGACCTGGACCAACGGAAACATCCATTTTTCGGGCTTCGCGAATAAAATCTTCAACAATTAAAAAATAACCTGGGTAGCCTGTGTTTTCAATAACGCTCAATTCAAAATGGAGGCGTTCTTTAATTTCTGGTGTAATTTCGCCGTAACGTTTTTCGGCGCCTTTAAACGTTAAATGTTTTAGAAACGCGTTTTCGCCACGTTTGCCGCCATCAATGGCATCGTCTTCGTTTTTAAAATCTTCAGGAATATTAAAAGCTGGTAATAAGACACTGCGAGCCAACTCGTAGGGTTCTATTTTATCTACAACTTCTTGTGTGTTTAGTATGGCTTCCGGAATGTCTTTAAACAGCGTTTTCATTTCTTCCGAAGACTTAAAATAATAGTTTTGGTTGGGTAAACCATAACGATAGCCGCGACCACGACCAATTGGGGTGGTTTGTTTTTCGCCATCTTTTACACAGAGTAAAATATCGTGTGCGTTGGCATTTTCTTGTTCAATATAATATGTGTTATTTGTAGCAACTAGTTTTATAGTATGCTTTTTTGCAAATTGAATTAATACAGGGTTTACGCGGTTTTCGTCTTCTTGATTATGGCGCATTAACTCAATATACAGATCTTCTTTAAAGGTGTTTTTCCACCACAATAAGGCTTCTTCGGCTTGTTTTTCGCCGATATTTAAAATTTTGCTTGGCACTTCACCGTAGAGGTTTCCTGTTAAACAAATTAAATCGTCTTTGTAGCGCTCAATGAGTTTTCTGTCAATTCTTGGTAAATAGTAAAACCCTTCTGTAAATGCTGCGGAAGATAGTTTTGCTAAGTTATGATAGCCTTGTTTTGTTTTTGCAAGAAGTACAATTTGATACCCATTATCTTTTCGTTTTTTATCGGTGTGATCTTCGCACACAAAAAACTCACACCCAATAATTGGTTTTATAAGCTTGCCTTGTTTTTCTGTTCCGTTTTCTTCGGCTTGGGCATGTTGTGCTTTAATTTTTTTATTGTGATTACCAACGGCACTTACAAAGTGAAACGCTCCCATCATATTACCATGATCGGTTAGCGCAACCGCAGGCATTTGTTCTTTTGCAGCAGCAGCTACCAAATCTTTAATGCTAATTGTAGATTGAAGTATTGAAAATTGGGAGTGATTGTGCAAATGCACAAAATCTACGTCTGCTAATTGCGCTACGGCTTCTTTATTTATTTGAGTAGGAACAATTTCTGATTGCTCTTTTTGAAGTCTGGCATTAATCTTAGCACTCGCTTTTTTTAGATTAATATGTTTTAGACCTATAAGTTGAATTTCAGCAGGGTTTTCTTCAGAAAATTTCTGAAAATAACTGGGCTGAACATCTAGTTGTTCTTCTGTGTAGTGTTTGCGTCGTATTAATTCTAAAAAACAACGTGTTGTTGCCTCAACATCTGCTGTGGCATTGTGCGCTTCGCCAAAAGGTTGATTAAATAAGTATTGGTGTAACTCTGTTAAAGTTGGGAGTTTAAATTTTCCGTAACGTCCGCCTGGTAGTTGGCATAAACTTGCGGTATGCTCTGTACAGGTATCTAAAACGGGTAGTTCTTGCAATTGGTTAATCATGTTGCCACGTACAAACTCCGCACCCATTATATTTAAATCGAATTTTACATTTTGCCCAACTATAAATTTGGTTTTAGATAACGCAATATTAAATTTTTCTAAAACTTCTGAAAGCGATATTCCTTGTTCTTGGGCTAATTCGGTTGAAATGCCATGAATTTTTTCTGCATCATACGGAATATTAAACCCATTTGGCTTTACTAAATAATCTTGATGCTCTATGCAGTTTCCCATTTCGTCGTGCAATTGCCATGCAATTTGAATACATCTTGGCCAATTATCGGTATCGGTAATTGGTGCATCCCAACGTTTTGGTAATCCTGTAGTTTCGGTATCGAATATTAAATACATATAGGCCTATTTACTTTCCAGATGAAGGAAAAAATTATTCTAATTGTTACTAAATTTAAATTGGTGTTTTTGTTTCTCAAACTAGTGTTTAACTAAAAAAAAACCACGCTTTGGGCGTGGTCTTAATTATAAATATTTTTTTCTTAAGCCAAATTTACTGGTGTTAAAGTTTTTACGGTGTATAGAAAACGACTTGCTTTATACAAACACATTTTAAATATGGTGTAAATGAAATTTTATAATTGAGAACTGTTTCTGCCCAAACACAAATATAATTAAAAGTATAGTGTGTATTAGTCTCAAACTTTGTTAAAACGATGTGCTTTAGTGCATCACACTTTAGCTACTAAATTTTTTTAAACACGGACGATGCTAATTTTTTAGTAGTTTATGGTGTTGTTAAGTATTCGTAATTTCAGAAAGCAGATTTTAGTCTGCAAACCAAAGCTATAGACTTGAGGTTCTTAATGATTTAGTTAAATGCAATTTTTATTATTCAAAATAAAACAACAAAATTTTAAATATAATTAATGTTGTTTTATAAAACATCTATTGTTACTGTTACGTCTATAGTAACCACAACGTTAAAGGCAACAGGGACGTTGTTTACAGTGCCTGTTACACTTGCCGTAATAGAAGTGTCGTTTTGTAACGTATTACCAATGTCTGTAAAAGTGCTAGAGTTTTCTATTGTATAAACGGTGTTATCTGTATCTGATTGTAGTAGGTTAATATCTGCAACTGCAATATTACTATTACCAATATTTAAAGACGCTTCTGTTACAATAGCTCCTTCTGCGCCTGTAAAGTTAGATATTTCATAGGTTATAGCGTTAATAGTTACATTTTGTATTAAATCTATATTATCTTGAATTTCTTGGTTAGAAGCAATACTAATGGTTGCGGTTTCATTAAAACTCATTGGGGCTTCTTCTACCGATACATTAAAAGTTGTGGTAAAATCATCGTTAATGTTAAATTCTGTGAGGTCATCTATTGCATCGCACGATAGTATAGTTAAAAAAGCAAAAGCTAAAGTGCTAAATTTTAGTATAAGTTTCATTTTTTTTTGGTTTTGGTTAATACACAAATGTAACGATTTTTTTTGAATTTGAATTTTAAAAACAGCATATGCCTAAATTTTAATGCGTTGTTTTTAAGATGTTTATAAGTGGATAAAGCTTTAGGGTTTGGTTCGTTTTTTAATAAGTATTAAACCAAAAAATGTAATTAAACCATTGAGTGGCAGAATTTCCCAATGAAACTTATAAGTACCGATTATAGATTCTGGTAATGCCGTAATTGCAAATGTGAGTAAAATAGATGTTAGTGCAACAATCCAGGCATAGTTGTCTTTTATTTTATGTTTTGTTAAAATTCCGAAGGCAAACAATCCTAATAATGGGCCGTAAGTAAATGTTGCAAATTTATAAAGATTGCCAACCACATTACCGTTAAGCATATTAAAAAGAATAACGATAATAATTAATACAATTGAAACACCGATATGCACTTTTTTTCGAAGTGGTTTTTGTTTTTCTTTAGGTAAGTTTTCAATATTTAAAAAATCGACACTAAAAGATGTAGTTAAGGAGGTTAAAGCAGAATCTGCACTAGAGTAAGCCGCGGCTATTAACCCAATAATAAAAGTAATGGCCAAGGCTGAACCTAGGTTTTGGTTCATTGCAATTTCTGGAAATAATAAATCTGTTCTTGGTTTGCCATCTAAAACAGGGATGTTTACATTAAATTTTTCGGCATAAACAAACAATAAAGCACCAAGAGAAAGAAACACAAAATTAACCACAATTAGTAGTGTTGCCATAGTAAACATATTTTTTTTGGCTTCTTTTGGGGTTTTACAGGTTAGGTTTTTTTGCATCATGTCTTGGTCTAATCCTGTCATGGCAATAGCAATAAAAATACCACCAATAAAATATTTCCAAAAATAGGTTTTAGCATTTGGGTCGTCAAAAAAGAAAATTTGACGTTTAGACTTAAATTCTGGTGAATTTAAAAATTCAAAATACGACCACTCTAGTTTGCTAGTAATTAAATAAATAGCAACACCAACCGATATTAGCATGGCTAGCGTTTGTAAAGTATCCGTCCATACAATAGTTTTAATACCTCCTCTATTGGTGTATAGCCAAATTAATAAAATAGAAATAACAACCGTTAGCCAAAACGGAATTCCTATAGCTTCAAAAACAATATATTGCATAGCCAAAGCAACTAAAAACAGCCTAAATGCTGCGCCAGTAACTCGAGATAATAAGAAGAAAGAAGCCCCCGTTTTATAGCTTACATGCCCTAAACGTTGCTCTAAATACTGATAAATAGAGGTTACATTTAACTTGTAATAGATAGGTATTAATACTGTTAAAATAAATAGGTAGCCCACAAAAAAGCCAAAAACACCTTGCATATAGGCAAATTGTTCACCACCAATTAATCCAGGTACAGAAATAAATGTAACACCAGATAATGAAGCGCCAATCATACCAAAAGCAACAATATACCAAGGAGATTGTCTTTTAGCTTTAAAAAAAATAGCATTACTATCGTCTTTACCTGTAATATAAGAAATAAATACAAGTATGCAGAAATACGCAATTATTAAGATAAAGATTGATATAGAACTCATATTAGTAGGGTTTTATGTGAAAAAATTCACGAAAAATAGTACTTTTGAAAAAATTTACCCAAGAAAAAAGACTTATTATGAGAAAAACTATTTTATTAGGTATGCTTGCAATGTTTGCTTTTAGTGCTTCGGCACAAGATTATAAACAACTTATTGCAGAAGGAAATTACACAGTAGCTCATATTAGTAGTGTGGCTGAGCTTCATTTCGATACTATAGGAAGAGATAGAGGAACAGGTTATAAACCCTTTAAGCGTTGGCAATATTTTGCAAATAGAGCTATGGACGAAACAGGGAAGTTAAAATCTCCAGAATTTTATTATAATGAATTAGAACATTATAATACACAAATTAATAAGCAAGGAGTAAAAGCTAAAACGGTTGTTGGTACTTGGGAAGAAATGGGACCAACGTACTGGAATGCTACATCTGGTTGGAATCCGGGTGTGGGTCGTATAACAGCTATTGCTATAGAAACGGCAAATTTAAACCATATTATAGCTGGTGCTAATACTGGTGGTGTATGGAAAAGTTTAGATGGGGGTTCTACCTGGTCTGTTTTAACAGATAATTTAGCCAATATAGATGTATATGCTTTGGCTATAGATCCTTTAGTTAACACAACTTATTATTGGGGTTCTAAAGGAGGTTCACTATTTAAATCTACAGATAGTGGAGCAACATGGAATTTGCATGCTACTCTATCTGGTACAATTAATAAAATTTTAATACACCCAACAGATAGCTCTAAAATGTACGCAAGTGCGCAAGGAGGAGGTTTATATAAATCTACAGATGGTGGTGTAACATGGAATTCTATATTTTTTGTACCCACAAATACAGGTTTTGATATTGAATTTAAACCCAACGATCCTAACACAATATATGCTTCTGGTAATGCATTCTACAAATCTACAAATGGGGGTACAAGTTTTACAAATGTATTAGGAACAGGGCAAAATCAATTTTCTACAGGTCCAAAAATGATAGGTGTTTCTCCCAACAATGCAGCGGTAGTTTATGTTGTCGAGGCTTCTGGAGGTGTTTTTGGTGGGTTATATAAATCTACTGATAGTGGTACTACATTTACAAAACTAGACCATACAGGTAAAAATTATTTTGGATACAGTACAACAGCCAGTGATGATAGAGGACAAGCTCCAAGAGATATGGATATCGCAGTTAATCCTAATGATGCAAATGATGTGCATATAGCAGGTATAAACACATGGAGGTCAACCAATGGAGGTGCGGTATTTAATATCACTTCACAATGGACACCAAACAGTGCTTCAAACTTAAATATAGGGTATTGCCATGCCGATGTAGATTTTATGCAATTTGTAGGCACAGGCACTAATACTAAACTGTTTGTAGGTTCGGATGGTGGAATCTTTAAAGCAGATAACCCAACTACTGTTACTTCTAGTTATTATACCGATTTAACTTCTGGCATGGGTATAAGACAGTTTTATAAAATTGGTATTAGCCAAACGAACCCAATTGTGGTCAGTGGAGGCTCACAAGATAACGGCACATCTGTGTTAACAAATGGAAACTGGACCGACTGGTTGGGTGCCGATGGTATGGAAACTTTTGTAGATAAAAACAACGCGCAGATAATATATGGCACAACACAAAATGGTGGATTAAATAAAACAACTAATGGAGGTGCAACACGCTTTGGGCTTACAGCGCCTTTAGATGGCAATGGTGATGAAAAAACAGGAAATTGGGTTACACCTTTTGAGCAAGACCCTACAACACCAAACACCATTTATGTAGGCTATGATGAGGTTTATAAATCTGTAGATGGTGGTAATACTTGGGTGTCTATTTCTCAAAATTTTGGTAACAATTTAGACCAACTTAAAATAGCAGCATCAAATAATCAAGTCATCTACATGTCATTGGGTTCAAACTTATGGAAAACAGAAAATGGAGGTGCAACAAGTTGGACGCAGTTGTCTGGTTTTACGGGGTCAATTAATGCTATAGCAATTCATCCAACAGACCCGTCTAGAGTAGCTATTGCTACAACAGGTAATGAAAAAGTATATGTTACAACCGATAGTGGTGCGACTTGGAATTCAATAAAATGGGATTTGCCAAACTTTTCTGCACAAGCATTAACTTGGCATAATAACGGCAATGATGGCTTATATGTTGGTATGAATTTTGGTATTTATTACACAGATAACGTTGTGGGTAACACTTGGAAACCTTTTAATAACGGTTTGCCAAATGTTAGAATTAATGAGCTTGAAATAAATACAGTAGAGGCTAAAATTTATGCAGCAACTTATGGTAGAGGTTTATGGAGATCTAATGTGTATGACTCTTCTGTTTTAAATGTCAATGATTTTAAGGTTACTGATTTTCAACTCTATCCAAACCCAGCAAGCTCTATTGTGAACTTAAAATGGAATACTGCCGACACTGTAAGTGTAAGGGTGTTTAATACGCTAGGAAAACTTATGTATTATGCAAATAAAGTAAGCTTAGCAGACGGTATAGCTATAAATACATCTGCGTATATTACAGGTTTGTATTTTGTAAAATTGAGCACTAAAAATGGCGAAATCACAAAAAAACTAATTATAAAGTAACAAAATTAGAATGTATTAAAGAGCCCAACTGTAATTGAAAACACAGTTAGGCTTTTTTGTGTTTAAAAAACTCTATTTTCGCGGTTTATGGAATTTTCGTCAAAACTTTTAGAACATGCAGTTAATGAAGTGTCTCAATTACCAGGTATTGGTAAACGAACGGCACTACGCTTAGTTTTGCATTTGTTGAGACAGCCAAAAGACCAAACATTACAGCTAACGGAGGCGCTTTTTAAAGTTAGAGCAGAAATTAATTTTTGTAAATCGTGCAATAATATTAGTGATAAAGTCGTTTGTAGCATTTGCGAAAACCCAAACCGAAATGCAAAACTCATTTGTGTGGTAGAAGATATTAGAGATGTAATGGCTATAGAAAACACAAGTTCTTTTAAAGGTTTGTACCACGTTTTAGGAGGTAAAATTTCTCCGATGGATGGTATTGGTCCACAAGATTTGAATATAAATTCTTTAGTAGAAAAAGTAAAAAACAAGCAAGTTGACGAACTAGTTTTTGCGATGAGCCCAACGATGGAAGGCGATACAACAAATTTTTACATCTATAGGCAATTAAAAAACTATGAGGTTAAAACTTCTACTATCGCAAGAGGTGTTGCGGCTGGTAATGAACTCGAATATACAGATGAAATAACATTAGGACGCAGTATTACTGATAGAGTCCCTTTTGAAGCATCCTTAAAATTATAATTGTTTAATGAAACTATCAGTAATTATCTTAAATTATAATGTAAGGTACTTTTTAGAGTTGTGTCTAAAAAGTGTTGAAGCCGCTATTAATGGTATTGATGCAGAAATTATTGTAGTAGATAATAACTCAATAGACGATAGTTGCACGATGGTTAAGCAACTCTTTCCGACTGTTCATTTAATAGAGAACAAAGTTAATTTAGGGTTTTCAAAAGGAAATAATATCGGTGTTGCAAAAGCAAAAGGTGAGTACTTATGTATTCTTAACCCAGATACTGTAGTTGCAGAAGACACATTTACAAAAATTTTAAATTTTGCTGATACCAAGCAAAACATTGGTATTGTTGGTTGTCAACTTATAGACGGATCGGGCGAGTTTTTATCTGAAAGCAAAAGACACATACCTACACCAAAGGTAGCACTTCAAAAATTATTAGGCTATACTAAAAATTATTACGACGATACTATTGAAAATCATAGTAATGGTGAGGCTGCAATTTTAGTAGGAGCGTTTATGGTATTAAAACGTGCCGTTTATAATGCCGTTAATGGTTTTGATGAAGACTATTTTATGTACGGAGAAGATATCGATTTGTCTTATAAGATTTTAAAATCGGGCTATTCAAATTATTATTTTGGCGAAGCTACTATCATTCATTTTAAAGGAGAAAGTACATTAAAAGACAACATATATGCACAGCGATTTTATGGTGCAATGGAAATTTTTTACAGTAAGCATTTTAAGTCTAACTTAATTTTTACAGCACTAATTAAATTTGGAATAAGAGTGGCTTCAAAATGGAAAAAAACAAACCCAATTAGCCATAAAACCCATAAGCAATCATTAGTATTGTCAGAGTTACTTCCCGAGTCTTTAAAAAATACACTGCCACAACCTATAGTTGTAACATCTAATTTAAGTGAAATTTCTAAACAATCGCTAGTCGTTTTAGAAGCTGATATAATAAGTTACAAAACTATTATAGATGCCATAAAATCAAATAAAAAAAGTACCAATAATTCTTTTAGAATATTACCAAAAAACAGTAGTTTTATATTAGGAAGCGACAGTAGTATTGGTAGAGGTGAAGTAATACAGTTTTAGAAATTTTTACTGAGTAAAAAGCAAAAAAATATAGACTTTTTTAGTAATTTTGCAGCTAAATAGCAAATAAAGACCTTCAAATTATAAATATGGCAAAGTTTGAACTTAAATTACCAAAAATGGGCGAAAGTGTTGCAGAAGCAACAATAACCTCGTGGCTTAAAGAGATAGGCGAAACTATTGAAGCAGACGAAGCCGTTTTTGAAATTGCAACAGATAAAGTAGATAGTGAAGTACCAAGTGAAGTTGATGGTGTTTTAATTGAAAAACGATTTGAAGTTGATGCTGTTGTGCAAGTCGGTGAAGTTATTGCTATTATAGAAACAGAAGGCGGTAACGCTGTAGAGGTTAAAGCCACTGAGGTGCAACCAGAAGTTTCTAAAACAGTGCAGCAAATTGTACAGACCGTTGATGCTGCAAAAGCAACTACAGAACCCGTTGTATCTTCTGGAGACCGTTTTTACTCTCCTTTAGTTAAAAATATTGCTAAGCAAGAAGGTATTTCTCAAACAGAACTAGATGCTATTTCTGGTACAGGAAAAGATGGTCGCGTTACTAAAAATGATATTAAAGCCTATTTAGTATCTCGAAGCGCTACACCAAAAGTAGAGCATACAACATCAGTAGCTCCTGTAAAAACGGAAACCACAACTGCACAAAATAGTGTTGCTAAAAAAGCTGTAGCGCCTGTTGTAGCTTCAGGTGATGACGAAATTATAGAAATGAGCCGCATGGGTAAACTTATTTCTAAGCACATGGTAGATTCTGTACAAACATCTGCGCATGTACAATCATTTATAGAAGTAGATGTTACTAATGTATGGAATTGGCGAAGCAAACATAAAGATAGCTTTAAAAAACGTGAAGGAGAAAACTTAACCTTTACACCAATATTTATGGAAGCCGTAGCTAAAGCATTGCGAGACTTCCCAATGTTAAACATATCTCTACAAGGCGACACTATTATTAAAAAGAAACACATTAATTTGGGTATGGCTGCTGCATTAGCAGATGGTAATTTAATTGTGCCAGTAATTAAAGATGCAGATCAGTTAAACTTATTGGGCATGGCTAAAAAAGTGAATGATTTGGCTAATAGAGCACGTCTAAGTAAATTAAACCCAGACGATATACAGGGCGGCACTTACACCGTTACTAATGTAGGTACATTTGGTAGTATAATGGGAACACCAATTATTAACCAACCACAAGTTGGTATTTTAGCACTAGGTGCTATACGAAAAATGCCTGCCGTTATTGAAACTCCAGAAGGCGATTTTATAGGTATTCGTTATAAAATGTTTTTATCGCACTCTTACGATCACCGAGTGGTTAATGGGGCACTTGGAGGGCAATTTGTAAAAGCTGTAAAAGAATATCTTGAAGCTTGGGATATGAATAGAGAGGTGTAAGTGGTTGTAGGTTAATTAACGAGTGTTAACTTTGAGTTTGAAATTAATTTAAAAACAAATTTTACATCAATACTATTAGTATTAAAGTTAGTTGAGTTTCTTATCCGTACGCTATTTCTATTATAAGCGTTGGTTAGCAAATCGTATTTGTGTTTTTTTTACAAATAGCTAACAAAAATATATTGCTAAAAAGAAAATAAAAATTCCTGTTAAAGCAGGAATTTTTATTTTTTAAGCCCATTATTTTTATCACGTATTATAAATGATTGAATGGCATAACTAACGTTACCCATGTATAGACTCAGACGTTCCATAACTTTTAATTAATTCACCTTCAAACTCTACGAGTGCTTTCCAGCGTTTATCAACATCTTCTGCGTTTCCGTATTTTCTGGCAAAGGTTATAAATACGGTATAATGCCCAGCTTCGCTAACCATTAAATCGTAATAAAATTTTGATAGTTCGGGGTCTTTAATCCGCTCAGATAAGAGTTTAAAACGTTCGCAACTTCGGGCTTCAATCATAGCCGAAAATAATAATCTATCGGTCATTTTTTCTTCTCTATTACGATTTCCGCCTTTATTCATAAATTTATAAAGTTCGTTTACATAACTGTCTTTACGTTCTCTGCCAAGTGTATAGCCACGTTTTTTTATAATATTGTGCACCATCTGGAAGTGTTCTAATTCTTCCTTTGCCAATTCTAATAACTCGGTAACTAAATCTTCGTGTTGCGAATTGTTAGTGATAATGGTAATTGCATTTGTGGCTGCCTTTTGCTCACACCACGCATGGTCGGTTAAAATTTCTTCAATATGTTCTTCGGCAATAGATGCCCATCTTGGGTCGGTTTCTAATTTAAGGTGTAGCATGCTCATGGTTTTTTTTGATATAGAATCAAGACCGCTTTGCTGTTAGAACAAAGCATCAAGATTTGTTTAGCATTCATTTAAAATTTTAATTAACATTTAAAGTTTAGGTTCAGCTTCAACGTTGTATTCTGTTTCATACTAGCTAATATAATTCCAAATATTTTTATACTTGCTTAGTTCTCGGTAGGTGTTTAAAATGGCTTTGTTTTCAGTTAAAACTAAACTGGGATCGAGTTTTAAAACCCGCTTTGCATAATGCCGTGCTTCTTGTAAAATATCTTTATCTTTTATAATATCTGCGATGCGCAAATTTAAAACACCACTTTGTTGTGTCCCCATAATATCGCCAGGACCACGTAGTTTTAAATCTACTTCGGCAATTTCAAAACCATCACTACTGCGTACCATGGTTTCTAATCGGGTTTTACTATCGTTACTCAATTTTTGGCTGGTCATTAAAACGCAGTAACTCTGCTCTGCACCACGACCAACTCTGCCTCGCAATTGATGTAATTGCGATAAACCAAAACGCTCGGCACTTTCAATAATCATTACAGAAGCATTTGGTACATTAACACCAACCTCAATCACAGTTGTAGCCACCATAATTTGAGTTTCGCCTTTAACAAAACGTTGCATTTCTATAGCTTTATCTGCGGGTTTCATCTTACCATGCACAATAGAAATTTGATACTCTGGCATAGGAAACTCGCGCGAAATACTTTCGTAACCATCCATTAAGTCTTTGTAATCCATGTGTTCGCTTTCTTGAATCAATGGATATACGACATAGATTTGCCGTCCTTTTGTAATTTCATCTTTTATAAATTTAAAAACCTTTAACCGATTATTGTCATAACGATGTACCGTTTTTATAGATTTTCTGCCAGCTGGCAACTCGTCTATTACCGAAATATCTAAATCGCCATAAACCGACATGGCCAACGTTCTTGGTATTGGTGTCGCCGTCATTACCAATATGTGTGGTGGAGACGTGTTTTTGTGCCACAGCTTACTGCGTTGTGCCACTCCAAAACGGTGCTGCTCGTCAATAACAGCTAAACCTAAATTTTTAAATTTTACTTTATCTTCTAACAAAGCATGTGTGCCTATTATAATTTGAAGCGCACCACTTTCTAAATTTTTATGAATGACTTTGCGTTGTGCCGTTTTACTCGACCCTGTTAATAAAGCTATATTAATGCCTAAAGGTTCGCACAATTCTAACAGTCCATTATAATGTTGTATGGCTAATATTTCTGTTGGTGCCATTAAGCAACATTGAAAATCGTTATCTAATCCCATAAGCATACTCATAAAAGCAACTATGGTTTTACCAGAGCCAACATCTCCTTGCAATAGCCTATTCATTTGTGCATTGCTTCCCAGATCATTTCTAATTTCTTTTAAGACACGTTTTTGTGCGTTGGTTAAACTAAAAGGTAAATGTGTATTGTAAAATGTGTTAAAATAGTTACCAACTTTATTAAAAGGAAAGCCTTTAATTTTAGATTTATGAATTAAATTTTTTAGAATTAGTTGCAGTTGAATGTAAAATAATTCTTCAAATTTTAATCTAAATTGCGCTTTTGCTAACAATGCTGGTGTTTTAGGAAAATGAATGTTAAAAAGCGCATCTGGTTTAGATAGTAATTTTAAATCATCTTTAATGTTTTTAGACAACGTTTCTACAAACCGACCTTTAGTTTCTAAAAAAAGCTGCTGCATTATTTTAGTAACCACTTTATTAGTAATGCCTTTGTTAGATAATTTTTCGGTTGAAGGATAAATGGCTTGCATGGCAGAGCGCAGATTATTTTGGTGCTCAGTTTGTAACTCTGTTTCTGGGTGTGGCATACTAAATTTGCCGCCAAACCAGTTGGTTTTTCCAAAAATAACATAAGGTTTACCAATTTGTAAGCTGTCTCTAATCCATTTTTGCCCACGAAACCAAACAAGTTCCATCTGCCCAGTATCGTCTTTAAAATCGGCAACCAAGCGTTTGCCTCGTTTTTGAGCAACTTCTCTAAAACCTGTAATAACACCAACAATTTGCACTTCTGCATTATGGCGTTGCAACTCGTTAATTTTATAATATTTAGTACGGTCTATATACCGATTTGGAAATAAATTGATGAGGTCTTGGTAGGTGTGAATCCCTAATTCTGAACGTAATAAGTCCGCTCGGTTTGGACCAACACCTTTGAGATAATCAATGGGAGTTTGTAAATTCACGCTCATAATTGCGAATTTACAAATTCCTTTTAAAAAAAGACCGCTCTGCGAAAACAGAAATCTATACGTATCATCAATGCTAATTATTTTTTGTAATTTGAATTTTGAATGGCTTATATTGTTGGCATTATTACCTAATTCTTAGTTATGAAAAAAATAGTAATCGTTTTTCAGCTTTTAATCTCAGTGTTGTCATTTGCACAACAAACAGATATTGTAGATTTTAAAAGGGTTGAAGCTCTAATAGTATTCAATCAGTTTCAAGTCGATAGTACAAATTACAATTCGTACAATATACAATTCGATAGTCTTAAACCTACCGATTCTATTTATTTAGATGCTATTGATATGAAATTTAAACACGTGGCATTAAATGGTAATGAAGTTGAATATAAAAATAATGGTAAAAAGCTAATAATTTATAGCAGTTTTGAAGCCAATACAACTTATAAGCTGAGTTTTATCTTTTTTGCATCTCCAAAAAAAGCCATGTATTTTGTAGGTTGGGAAAACGAAGCGCAAAACCAAATATGGACTCAAGGTCAGGGCAAAAACACAAGCCATTGGTTGCCTAGCATAGACGATGTTAATGATAAAATTGAATTTGATTTAAAATATGTAGCACCAAAAGATTATAAAGTAATTGGCAATGGAAAGCTAATTTCTAAAACTGACGTTACTAGCAACAATTACCTTTGGGAATATAACATGGAACAACCCATGTCTAGCTATTTAGTTGCTGTTGTTGTAGGAAAATATAATAAAAGAACAGAAACGTCTAAAAGCGGCATTTTATTAGAGCAATACTACTATCCCAAAGACTCTTTAAAAGTTGAACCAACCTATCGTTATAGCAAACAGATGTTCAACTTTTTAGAAAACGAAATTGGTTTAGCTTATCCGTGGCAAAATTACAAACAAGTGCCAGTGCACGATTTTTTGTATGCTGGTATGGAAAACACCAGTCTTACTATTTTTTCTGATGCATTTATGGTAAACGCTATTGGTTTTAACGATAAAAATTACGTTAATGTTAATGCGCACGAGTTAGCACACCAGTGGTTTGGGGATTTAGTAACGGCAACCTCTGGCGAGCATCATTGGCTGCAAGAAGGTTTTGCAACCTATTATGCACTTTTAGCTGAGCGCGATATTTTTGGAGATAACTATTACTATTTCAAACTCTACGAACATCTGCTTGAACTAGCAAAGCAAGATTTATCGGGCAATGGTACGTCTCTTCTAAACCCAAAATCTAGCAGCTTAACATTTTACCAACGAGGTGCTTGGGTTTTACATGCCTTACGAAGCAAAGTTGGTGATGTGGTATTTAAACAAGCTGTTAAAAATTATTTAGAGAAACATCAATTTAAAACCGTAAAAACTTCAGATTTTATATCAGAAGTACAACGTTTGCATGGTAAGTCTTTAACCGCTTTTACAAACCTATGGATTAAGAACAAAGCATTTCCGTTTGAAAAAGCTTTAGATATGGTAAAACAGCAATCTACCTTTATTAACGAATACCTTAAAGTAGATTGCGAAGTTAATACTTCAAAATGTAACGAATATTTGAGGTATTACGCATCTGACGAAGCAAAAATAAAAGTGATTTCGCAAATGCCAAGCTTGGTTACTAAAGATGCTTTTAAAAGTAGCCTAAAAGTGCGGCAAGCTATTGCACAATATGTAACTAAGATTCCTGAGCATTTAAAACTTGAGTATGAATCTTTATTAGATGATGCCTCTTACATTACTATAGAAAAAGCATTGTATAATCTTTGGACTAATTTCCCAGCAGAACGCTCTAAATATCTTTCTAAAACGCATAACATTATGGGGTTTAGTGATAAAAATGTGCGTTTATTATGGCTAGTTTTAAATTTAAATACACGTTTTTATGATGCCGATAATAAACAAGCCTTGTACAATGAGTTGGTTAGATATACTGGTGAAAGCTATAATGCCGATTTACGGCTAAGTGCATTTCAGTATTTAGACTTAATAAATGCCTGTAACACAGAATGTAGAGCAAATTTAGAGACCGCAAAATCGCATCATAACTGGAGATTGGTTAAATTTGCAAAACAACAGTCTAAAAAAATAGAAAATAAATAAATAATGCGAGCTTTAGTTATATCTGGTGGCGGTAGTAAAGGAGCATTTGCAGGCGGAGTAGCACAATATCTTATGGAGCGCGAAAAACATAATTACGATATGTTTTTAGGTACTTCTACTGGGAGTTTGTTGGTGCCACATTTAGCTGCAAATGAGGTTTCTAAATTATACGATATTTTTACTAATGTACAGCAGCACGATATTTTTAGTGTTAGTCCTTTTGTACAACGAAAAAAAGGAAATAGAGAGTACGTTTCTATTGATTTTATAAATTCGTTATGGCAATTTATAAGACGAAAACGAACGTTTGGAGAAAGTAAATCGCTTAGAAGAAAAATTAGAAAAGATTTTACTTTTGAAGAATACCAAAAAATTAAAAAAGAAAAACACGATGTTGTCGTTACAGTTTCTAACCTTTCTATGAATAGCGTAGAATACAAATCTATACAAGATTGCACTTACGAAGAGTTTTGTAATTGGATATGGATTTCTTGTAACTACATTCCGTTTATGTCTTTAGCAAAAGTAAATGGTTATGAATACGCAGATGGAGGTTTGGGTAGTGTAATTCCTATACAAGAAGCTATTTTGCGAGGAGCTACAGAAGTAGATGCCATTGTATTAGAAGCCGAAACTTTAGGAACACAAAAAGTATTAGGTAAAAACCCATTTTCTCTAATGATTAGTCTTTTTGGCCATTTATTAGATCAGGTTGAAAAAAATGATATTATTATTGGCAAACTAGCTGCAAAAAATAGAAACGTTAAACTAAACCTGTATTATACACCAACTAGTTTAACCGAAAATTCATTAATTTTTAGTAAAGATCTTATGGAAAAATGGTGGATGCAAGGTTATAGCTATGCCGAAAAAAAGCATAGTGATTAATCTCATGGGCATTAAATAGTGTTGTTATTTAAAGGTTTTTTCTACAATTATTTTTAATTCATTTTCTTTTTGAGTGCCTATTAGAAATTTTTCTCCATTAAATAGCTCAATTGCTAAACCTTTATTGCCTTTTATATTATATACAGTTCCGTAGGCCGTCCAAAGTCTAATGCCCCAACCGCCAACAAAACCATAGTTTACAACTTTAGCACTTTTAATATCTTTACAAAGCACCTCTTTTTTGATGAAAGGAAAAAAACGCATTTTAACCTCATTAGTGTTAATTTCGGTTTCAAGTTTTATAATCCAAAACAATATAATTACCCCATAAACCAATAAGGAGAAAAGACTAAGTTCTGTATTAGACATCGGTTTACTGCCAAATTTTGCGCCAGTAATTAGTTGTTTGTAAATGCCTATAATTGGTAAACACCCTATTACTACCAAAACCACCCAAAGCCACCATTGAGTAAATTTTTGTTGTTCTTTAAATTTAGTAATCATGGTCGTAATTTTTTAGCTTTCGCAGAATTTGTGGTTTTCAGAAACTTTGAATAAAGCTTACCACATTTTACTTACCTCATTTCTTATATAAGATAAAGCCACGCTGCTAGGAGTTTCTTTGTCCATAAGTGCGGTTAAGATAACTTCTTGTAGTTTTTCTGCACTATCAGTTTTTTCATTCATATTAGCGGTTCTAATTAACTGAATGGTTGCATTTTTTGTAGTGGTAATAATACTCCAACATTCGTTACTTACATAGATTTGCTGCGATAGATTATGCTCAAATTCTTGCTCAATATTTGCTATTAATAAAGTTTCGTAGTCATCTTTATTAGCCGATAATGGTTTAACTCTAATCAATAATTTTGATGGGTTTATACGTTCAGAAAAAAGCGCCATACGCTCATAAGCTTGTAACCGAAGCGGAAAAGATTCCTTTTGTAAGTCTTTAGTTATTAAAAAATCGCGTCGATTAGTTTCGTTAGTAACATGTGCTTTAAAAAATAAATAAGCTATTGCACCAGTAATAAGAGCTGGTAGCGTGTACATTAAGAGGTTTACTAGTTGTTGTTCCATTATAATTATATAAAAATAGCTGTAGTTTTTAGCGTTGTCCTCCTAAATGCTCACAATTCTGTAAAGCTTGCATTGTTGTAAAAGGCACATAAGTTTTATTGTATAAGTATGTATTTCTTAAATCTTTAGTGAGGTTGTGGTCATCAACATTTACAGTAATGTCTTTCATTGTAAATTGGCAAGGATGTTCGTAACCAGCGGCATGTGTAATTTCTACAAATTCTTTTCTAAAGGTTTTAAAATATTGTGCCAAACGTTCCGATTTTAAAGGAATGTCAATACCACGTTGTAACCATTTACTTTGGGTTGCAATACCACTAGGACACCTATTTGTATGGCAAACCTGTGCTTGTATGCAGCCTATACTCATCATAGCTTCTCGGGCCACATTAATACAATCTGCGCCCATAGCAAATGCCATTGCGGCTTTTGCTGGAAATCCGAGTTTTCCGCTGCCAATAAACACAATACGTTCGGTTAGTCCTTTCTTTTTAAATAACTTGTACAAATCTCCAAAGGCATAAACCCACGGCAGTGATACGTGGTCTGCAAAACTTGGTGGAGCTGCACCAGTGCCACCTTCGCCACCATCTACCGTAATAAAATCTGGACCTTTACCTGTTTTAAGCATTAAATCTGCTAATTCTTCCCATTGTTCTAATTTTCCTATTGCTGCTTTTATACCAACAGGCAAGCCCGTTTGTTCTGCAATTGCCTCAATAAAATCTAACAGTTCTGGTAATGTTGAAAACGCTTTGTGATTTGGTGGAGATAAAACCGTTTTCCCTACTTCAACTCCTCTAATTTCTGCAATTTCTTTACTTATTTTTTCACCAGGTAACACACCGCCTTTTCCAGGTTTAGCACCTTGAGATAATTTAATCTCTATAGCACGAATAAATGGATTGTTGTTAACCATTTTTTTCATTTTTTCCATAGAAAAGTTACCATCATCTGTTCTTACACCAAAATAACCTGTGCCAAAATGAAACACCACATCTCCACCATTTTTATGATACGGAGACAAGCCGCCTTCGCCAGTATTATGGTATGCGTCTGCTATTTTTACACCTTTGTTGAGCGATTCTACAGCTTTTGCAGATAAAGACCCAAAACTCATCGCAGAGACATTAATTACAGATGCTGGTCGGTAGGGACGTTTTCTGTTGTTATAACTACCCATAACTTTAGCGCAAGGCAAAAAAGATTTATCTTTTGCGTTGGGGTGATTGTTTTCTACCTTAAAAGGAAACATAGCATTGTTTACAAATAAATGCTGATGCGCATAGATATCGCGATCGGTACCAAAGCCTTCGTAATTGTTTTCATTTTTTGAAGAGGCATAAACCCAACCGCGTTCAATACGGTTAAAAGGCAATTCTTCTCTATTATTTGCTACAAGATATTGGCGTAACTCTGGGCCAATACTTTCTAATAAATATCTAAAATGACCAACAATTGGGAAGTTATGGCTTATGGTATGTTTTTTTTGAAAAACGTCTCTCAATGCTACAATAGCTAAGACCATAATTAGCCATAGCCACCAAGAAATAGCACCAAGAAATTCTAAAATAGAATGCATATAATTAATTGTTTAAATAATCTAAAGTTAATTGTGTAAATGCTTTAACCCCCAAAAGCATACCGCTTTCATCAATCATAAAATCTGGTGTATGGTGAGGAAAAGATCCTTTAGATTTTTCGTCTGGAGACATGCCACCTAAAAAGAAATAAATACCTGGAACCTCTTCTTGAAAGTAAGAAAAATCTTCGCCACCAGTAGTCGCTTTCATAATTTGAACATTTTTTATACCAGCTACTTTTTGAAGAGATGGCAACATTTTGTCCGTTAAATTGGGGTCATTAAACGTAATAGAAGTCTGGTTTCTAAATGATATTGTAGCTTCACCACCATAGGCTTTTGCGATAGTCTCACTCATTTCTTTCATTCGTCTTTCTATCATTGCCCGCATTTCTGCATCTAAAGTTCTCACAGTTCCAATTAATTGAGCCGTTTCGGGTATAATATTAAATCGTGTTCCGGCAGTAATCTTTCCTACAGTAATAACTGCGGCTTCGTTAGTTAGTTTTGCTTCCCTGCTTATAATAGTTTGTAAACCATCTATAATTTTTGCTGAGATTAAAATAGGATCCACTCCAGACCAGGGTTGTGAGCCATGTGTTTGTTTTCCTTTTACGTCGATTACAAAACGCTCAACAGAAGCCATAATTCCGCCTTTCTTATATTTTAAAACACCAACTGGTGTGCCTGCGTTAATGTGTAGTCCAAATATAACATCTACTTTTGGGTGTTCTAAAACACCTTCTTTAATCATAAGACTTGCACCACCTTCTTCGCCTGGTGGTGGACCTTCTTCAGCAGGTTGAAAAATAAATTTTACAGCACCATTTATTTTATCTTTATGTTTAGATAATACTTCGGCTGTAGCCATTAAAATAGAAATGTGAGTATCGTGTCCACAGGCGTGCATTACACCTGTTTCAGTATTTAAAAATGTAGTTTTTACTTTAGATTTAAAAGGTAAATTGTTGCGCTCGGTAACGGGTAATGCGTCTATGTCGGCTCTTAGGGCTACAACCTTTCCGGGGTTGTTACCTTTTAATAAAGCAACAACACCCGTTTTTGCAACATTGGTTTTTACTTCTAAGCCTAAAGATTTTAAGTGTTTTGCTATTTTTTTAGCCGTATTAAACTCACGGTTAGATAACTCTGGGTTTTCATGAAAATGCCGTCTCCATTCAATGAGTTTGGTTTCAATAGCTGTAATATCTTCTTTTATTGTGTTCTGAGAAAAAGAAACCGTAGATGCTAAAAGTGCAATTAATAATAGATTTTTCATGTTTAAAAATTTTGCACTAAGGTATAGAAATTTGATAAAATGTAACTTTTAAAATGTTTTTTTATAATTAATACAATTTCTGTATGGTAAAATCTACGACAATTCTTAATTTCACAACTTCAAAAATTTAGTATTTGGAAAAGTATCTCAGTCAACTTAACGAAGCACAATTAGCACCAACCCTACAGAAAGATGGCCCAATGATAGTCATTGCTGGTGCGGGTTCTGGCAAAACACGTGTATTAACCTACCGCATAGCTTATTTAATGAGCAAAGGTGTAGATGCGTTTAATATTTTAGCATTAACGTTTACCAACAAAGCGGCTAAAGAGATGAAAGGTAGAATTGCCGATATTGTTGGTGATGGAGAGGCCAAAAATCTTTGGATGGGAACATTTCACTCTGTTTTTGCAAAGATTTTACGTTTTGAAGGCCATCATCTAGGTTACCCAAGCAACTTTACAATTTATGATACGCAAGACTCTCAGAAATTGATGGGGTCTATTATAAAAGAGATGGGATTAGAAAAAGATATCTATAAAACCAAACAAGTATATAGTAGAATTTCGTCTTACAAAAATAATTTAGTTACTGTAAAAGCCTATTTTAAAAACCCAGATTTAATGGAAGCCGATGCGATGGCACGTCGTCCAAAAATGGGGGAAATATACAAAGCATACGTAGATCGCTGTTTTAAAGCAGGAGCTATGGATTTTGATGATTTACTGCTTAGAACCAACGAGCTATTAACACGTTTTCCTAATGTGTTAGCACAATACCAAAACAAATTTAGATACATTTTGGTAGATGAGTACCAAGATACCAACCACTCTCAATATTTAATAGTTAGAGCTTTAGCAGATCGTTTTCAAAATATATGTGTTGTTGGAGATGATGCGCAAAGTATTTATGCGTTTAGAGGTGCAAACATTAATAATATTCTTAATTTTCAAAAAGATTATGATAATGTGAAACTATACCGTTTAGAGCAAAATTACCGATCAACAAAAAATATTGTTGGTGCAGCAAACTCTGTAATTGAACACAACAAAACCAAATTAGATAAAGTTGTTTGGACGGCAAATGATGTTGGCGAAAAAGTAATTGTACATCGCTCTATGACAGACGGAGATGAAGGTCGGTTTGTAGCAAGTACTATTTGGGAAACCAAAATGAATAAGCAACTTCAAAATAGCGATTTTGTAGTGTTATATCGTACCAACGCACAATCTCGGGCAATTGAAGATGCCTTACGTAAACGAGATATACCTTACAGAATTTACGGAGGATTATCGTTTTATCAGCGTAAAGAGATAAAAGATGTTACGGCGTATTTACGATTAATTTTAAACCCAGCAGATGAAGAGGCTTTAAAACGAATTATTAATTACCCAGGAAGAGGTATTGGGCAAACAACAATAGATAGACTTGTTGTGGCTGCAAACGCTAATGGCAAAACTATTTTTGAAATTTTAAAAAACATTGATAATAGTGATGTTAATATTAATAATGGCACAAAGCAGAAACTAAGAGATTTTGTAACACTTATAGAAAGTTACCAAGTAATGAATCTTACAGCTAATGCTTTTGATTTAGCCGAACATGTAACAAAAACAAGTGGATTAATAAAAGAATTTAATAAAGATGGTACGCCAGAAGGTGTAACACGATTAGAGAATGTTGAAGAACTATTAAACGGTATTAAAGATTTTGTTGAAGGACAAATTGAACTAGCCGATGCAGGAGACTCTTTAGCCGAGTTTTTAGAAGACGTGGCTTTGGCTACAGATTTAGATGCCGATAAGGGCGACCCAGACCATGTTGCCTTAATGACCATACACATGGCAAAAGGCTTAGAGTTTGGGTATGTTTTTATTGTAGGTATGGAGGAAGATTTATTTCCGAGTGCCATGAGTATGAATACGAGAAGCGAACTTGAAGAAGAACGACGCTTATTTTATGTAGCTTTAACTAGAGCAGAAAAACAAGCCTACTTAACTTATACATTATCACGTTATCGCTGGGGAAAGCTCATAGATGCAGAACCTAGCCGATTTATAGAAGAAATAGATGATGAGTTTGTAGATATTACAACTCCGTTAAAAGAACACTACTTTAATCCAATGTTAGATGAATCGATTTTTGGCGATATAGCCCCTAATCGCATACGATTTGCAAAACCAAAGACCGCAAAAATGACCAAAAAGAAATTAAAAGAAAAACCCGAGAATTTTACAATTAGTGCGCCAAAAAAAATGAAACCAGTAGCAGAAGCAGAAAGTGCCTCAGCAGCATACGATGAAAAATTAGTCGTCGGTGCAAGTGTAAATCATTTGCGATTTGGTAGGGGAGAAGTTATTAGTATAGAAGGTGTTGGTGCAGATGCAAAAGCCGAAATAAAATTTCAGAAAGGAGATACAAAAAAGTTATTGCTAAGATTTGCTAAACTTAAAGTTATGCGACGATAATTTATGGCTGAGTTTATTAAAATATATCCTGAAAATCCTAACCCAAAGGCAATTCAGAAAATTGTAAAAATTTTGAAAAGAGGTGGATTAATAATTTACCCAACTGATACGGTTTATGGTTTGGGTTGTGATATTACAAATATTAAAGCTTTAGAAAAGATAGCTAGAATAAAAGGAGTAAAACTCGAAAAATCTAACTTTTCATTTATTTGCAAAGATTTAAGCAATATTAGTAACTATGTAAAACAGGTAGATACAACAACGTTTAAAATATTAAAACGTGCTTTGCCTGGTGCCTATACATTTATTTTACCAAGTTCTAAAAACTTACCAAACCCATTTAAAAAACGTAAAACTGTAGGTATTAGAGTACCAAATAACGCTATTGCCTTAGCTCTGGTTAATGCTTTGGGTAATCCAATTGTTTCGACCTCTATTAGAGACGAAGATGATGTTTTAGAATATACAACAGACCCAGAACTAATTCTCGAAAAATGGGGTAATCTTGTAGATATTGTTATTGATGGTGGTTATGGAGGTAATGAAGGCTCTTCAATCATTGATTTATCTGAAAACGAACCTATTATAATTAGAGAAGGTAAAGGAGATTTAGATATTTTTTAGATTACCTTTTAGAGGACTCGTGTTAGAATTACTACATAATAAAGTTAAACAAATTAGGCCGCAAACTAAGAATCCAATAAACAAAGGTGTTACCGCATCTGTAATAAAGCTGCCAATAAAATTAGCTATTGGCACAGCCATTAGTGTAGAAATAAAACCATTTAGTGCCGAACCAATACCAGCAATATGTCCCATAGGCTCCATGGCTAATGCTCTAAGGTTTCCAAATAAAAAGCCAACTGAAAAAAACTGAACCGCAAAAAATGCGATTAACACTTCAATACTTGGATTTGTGCCAGAATGGTATAAAATTATAAAAAGCAACGGTATTAATGTAAAACTTAACATGGCACAAGTTACAATACGCTTCATACCAAACTTAATAACTAATTGGCTGTTCATAAATGTTGCTAAACCCACCGAGATTGCCAAGCTTGCAAAAATTAAAGGAAACTCTTCTGCAAGGTTGTATTGTTTTTCAAAAATGTGTTGAGATGTACTTAGATATACCATAAAAGACCCTGTAATAAAGCCAGAAAGTAACGTGTATATTACAGCAGATTTTATTTTGAAAAAAGCAATAGTACCTGTTTTAAAAATAGATAACCGATACGGAATTTTGTACTTATCTTTTAAAGTTTCGGGTTGTCTTAACCAAAACCACAGCAATACTAATGTGCCAAATATGAGATTAAAAGTAAAGATGAATTTCCAATCGTAATGATTCATTAAAAACTGTCCTAATGTTGGGGCAACTATTGGAACTAAAATAAATACCATAACAACAATAGATATAATTTTTGCCATATAATCGCCACTATAAGCATCTCTAACCATAGCTATACACATGGTTCTTGGTGCAGCTAAACCAACACCTTGTAATACACGTCCGAGCAACATAATTTCAAAACGTTTTGTGGTAATACAAATAATAGAGGCAATTACAAAAATAGCAAAGCCAGTATATACAATAGGTTTGCGTCCCAAACTATCAGACAATGGCCCTAAGATAAGCTGTCCAAAACCAAGTCCTAAAAAAATAGATGTAATAAGTTTTGGGTTATCCGTTGGGTTAGTAATACTCAAATAATCACCAATCATTGGTAATGCTGGTAAAACAGCATCGATAGATAATGCTACAATAGACATTAGTGCAGCCATTAAAACTATAAATTCTAGTTGCGATCGTTTTTGCATAGCGCAAAAGTAAATTAATTATTATCTATTTTTTAGCGGTATTGATACTAATATTATTTATCTATACAATAAGACACACGTCGTATGCTAACAAAAAAAAATTACTCGATAAGTACTATTAGATTTTTCTAATAACAGAAAATAAAACACAATTAATTTATTTTGAGAATAGCCTTCTTACGGGCTTATATTTGCATAAAAAAAAGCACAAAATGCAACACTTTAAAGAAAGCGCAAAACCATTAAAGAAGAACAAACCAAAAGTAACTTTAAAAGCAGCGTTTAAGACCATTATTTGGCCAAGACGAAATTTAGTGTTTTTAGGACTATTGCTTATTGTTATTCGTAGTTTGTCTGGCCTTATTTTACCTTGGCAAAGTAAAGTGCTATTAGATGAGGTTGTGCCAAATAAAGATTATAACCAACTCTATATGCTAATAATTATTGTTATAACCGCAATAACAATACAAGCAGCAACCGCTTTTGCGTTAACTAAAATATTAAGTGTACAAGCACAATACCTTATTAGTGAGTTGCGTGCGCAGGTGCAAAAAAAAGTATTGTCTTTGCCTATTAGTTTTTTTGATAACACAAAATCTGGTGCTTTAGTATCTCGCATTATGAGTGATGTAGAAGGTGTGCGTAATCTTATAGGTACAGGACTAGTACAATTAGTAGGCGGAACATTTACAGCAATTATATCAATGATTATTTTAATAAAATTGAATGCTTGGATGACGTTATTTGTCTTTGTACCACTTTCTGTTTTTGCGGTTATTGCCTTAAAAGCCTTTAAATATATAAGACCAATATTTAGAACCCGAGGAAAAATAAATGCAGAAGTAAAAGGACGTTTAACCGAAACCTTAGCCGGTGTTAGGGTTATAAAAGCATTTAATGCCGAAGAACAAGAAAACAAAGTATTTGAAAAAGGTGTAAATCAAATTTTTCAGAATGTAAAAAAGAGCTTAACGGCAACGGCATTAATGACGAGTTCTTCAACCTTTTTAATTGGTGTTGCTACCACCGGAATAATGGGAATTGGAGGTTACTATATGATTGATGGTAGTATGTCCTCTGGAGATTTTCTATTTTTTACATTAGTGCTAGGCTTTATGATTGCTCCAATTGTACAGATGAGTAATATTGGCAGTCAACTAACCGAAGCTTTAGCAGGTTTAGACCGTACCGAAGAATTAATGAACATGACTGCGGAAGATGATGATGACAACAGAACAATTCAGTTAAATACTTTAAAAGGTAACCTAAGTTTTAAAGCTGTTTCTTTTGAATATGAAGCTGGGAAACCAGTACTGCACGATATTAATTTTGAAGCTCCATCGGGCTCAGTAATTGCTTTAGTAGGTAGCTCTGGCTCAGGTAAATCAACAATTGCTGGCTTGTCGGCGACGTTTCTAAATCCAAAATCAGGAACAATAACAATTGATGGTAATGATTTGTCTAAAGTGAAGTTACAAAGTTTTAGAAAGCACTTAGGTGTTGTACTTCAAGATGAATTTTTATTTGAAGGCACAATTAGAGAAAACATTATGTTTCCAAGACCAAATGCTACAGAAAATCAACTTCAAAATGCAGTAAAAGCAGCTTATGTTAACGAGTTTACAGATCGTTTTAGTGACGGTTTAGAAACCTTAATTGGTGAGCGTGGTGTAAAACTGTCTGGTGGTCAGCGTCAACGTATCGCTATAGCGAGAGCCATTTTAGCAGACCCAAAAATTATTATTTTAGATGAAGCAACGTCTAATTTAGATACTGAAAGTGAAGCTTTAATACAGAAATCTATTACGCAACTTACCCAAAATAGAACAACTATTGTTATTGCACACCGATTGAGTACCATTAGAAAAGCAGATCAGATTTTGGTTATTGAAAACGGCAAAATAGCAGAACGAGGTTCTCATAATTCACTTATAGCTTCAAAAGGACGTTATTACGATTTATATACCTATCAAGCCAAGATTTAAAAAACAACGCTAATTATTATAAATTGTAATTGGTGTTACAATAAAGACCTGTAAGATTTTTTATCAAACAGGTCTTTTGGTTCGTTTCAGTAGTACAAAATAGTGTAATACATACATAAAGATCCTAAAGCGGAATATTTCCATGTTTACGATTTGGTTTTACAACCTCCTTATTTTTAAGCATACTAAAAGCTTTAATTAATTTACGTCTTGTGTTTTTAGGTAAAATTACCTCATCTACAAAACCACGCTCTGCGGCACTATATGGATTGGCAAACAACTCTGCATATTCAGCTTCTTTTTCTTTCCATTTTGCTTCTTTGTCGTTGGCAGAAGAAATTTCGCGCTTAAATATAATTTCGGCAGCTCCTTTTGCTCCCATAACTGCAATTTCGGCATTTGGCCATGCAAAATTCATGTCAGCTCCTATGTGTTTTGAGTTCATTACATCATAGGCACCACCGTAAGCTTTACGGGTAATTACTGTAATTCTTGGTACAGTAGCTTCGCTAAAAGCATACAGTAATTTTGCGCCATTTGTTATTATAGCATTCCATTCTTGGTCAGTTCCTGGTAAAAAACCTGGCACATCTTCTAATACTAATAACGGAATATTAAAACAATCGCAAAAACGGACAAAACGTGCTGCTTTTTTAGAGCTATTTACGTCTAAAACACCTGCTAAAAACAGGGGTTGATTGGCAACAATACCAATACTTTGTCCACCTAAACGTGCAAAACCAACAATAATATTTTCTGCATAATCTTTATGAATTTCGTAAAACGATTCTTCATCAATAATACCTTCAATAACCTGGTGCATATCATAAGGTTTATTAGGATTATCTGGTACTATGGTTGCTAAAGTATCTCTAATCTCTTCTTTTAATTTGAAGTCTAAATCTTGTGGTTTTTCTCGATTACTTTGAGGTAAATAACTTAAAAGTGTTTTTACGTTTTCTAAACATTCTACATCATTAGTTGCTGTTTTATGTGCCACTCCAGATTTTGAAGCGTGTACGCTAGCTCCACCCAATTCTTCACTTGTTACATCTTCGTTTGTTACGGTTTTTACAACGTTTGGGCCAGTTACAAACATATAACTTGTGTCTTCTACCATTAATGTAAAATCGGTCATTGCGGGAGAATATACAGCACCACCAGCACAAGGTCCCATAATTGCAGAAATTTGTGGAATAACACCAGAGGCTTGTACATTTCTATAAAAAATATCGGCATATCCACCAAGCGATCGCACACCTTCTTGAATACGGGCACCACCAGAATCATTCAATCCAATTATTGGTGCACCAACATTAACGGCTATATCCATAATTTTACAGATTTTTTCTGCATGTGTCTCTGATAATGAACCGCCAAAAACGGTAAAATCTTGTGCAAATACATAGATTAGTCTTCCATTTACGGTGCCGTAACCAGTAACCACACCATCTCCATAAAACTGTTGGTCTGCCATACCAAAGTCTTTGGTTCTGTGTGTAACTAAAGCACCAATTTCTTCAAAAGAATGGTCGTCTAGTAAATACATCACACGCTCTCTTGCGGTTAGTTTTTTCTTAGCGTGTTGTCTGTCTATTCTGGCTTGTCCTCCTCCTAATTTGGCTAAGGCTAGTTTAGTGTTAAGTGTTTTTATTTTGTTGCTCATGCTATATTCTATTCTCGCAAAGGCGCAAAGGCACAAAGCGGTATGTATTATAATGTTTGTTGTTTAGTTGTCAGTTAATTTGAAACTCTGAAAACTGAGACTGCGACTGAAAACTAATTAGGTATTCGTAATAATTTCTGCTCTTCTAAAAAGTGTTTCAACGCTAATTTTGCTGCAATTTCTGCTTCATTTTTATGTTGTTCTTCTAGTAGGCTAGGCGAGTAATACTTTTTTACAAAATGTGTATCAAAGTTTCCGCTTCTAAAAGCATTATGCTTACAAACAAATCGCCCAAATGGTAATGTGGTTTCTACACCTTTAATATGGTAATCGTCTATTGCTCTTAGCATTAACTCAATAGCTTCTGCTCTAGTTTTACCATAAGTAATAAGCTTAGATAGCATGGGGTCGTAATAAATAGGAATATCCATACCTTCTACAAAACCATTGTCAACTCTAATGTTATCGCCTTCTGGTAATTTGTAAACTTCAAGATTTCCTACGCTAGGTAGAAAGTCGTTCATAGGATCTTCTGCATAGACACGAAGTTCTAGAGCATGACCGTTAATTTTTAAATCCTCTTGTTTAATATCTAATTTTTCACCTCTGGCCACTTTAATTTGAAGCTCTACCAAATCTACACCAGCTATCCATTCAGAAACTGGGTGTTCAACCTGTAATCTTGTATTCATTTCTAAGAAATAAAAGTTTAGATTTTCATCGAGCAAAAACTCAACAGTTCCAGCACCAATATAATCGCAAGATTTTGCCACGTTTATAGCAGCTTGCCCCATTTCTTCTCTTAACTTTGGTGTTAAAATAGCAGACGGAGCTTCCTCAATAACTTTTTGATGGCGACGTTGCACAGAACATTCGCGCTCAAAAAAATGCAACACGTTACCGTGCATATCTGCCATAACTTGTATTTCTATATGGCGAGGTGAGGCAACATATTTTTCAATAAATACAGCGCCATCACCAAAAGCTGAGGTTGCTTCGCTTATTGCTCGGTTCATTTGAGATTCAAACTCAGCTTCGTTTTCAACAATTCGCATCCCTTTTCCACCACCTCCAGCAGAGGCTTTAATTAGAATAGGAAAACCGATGTTTTTTGCAATCTTTTTGGCGTTTTGTATATCTGTAATGGCTTCGTCTGTACCAGGTACCATAGGTATATTATACGCTTTTACCGTTTCTTTGGCGGCAAGTTTGCTCCCCATTACCCGTATTGCTTTAGATTTTGGACCAATAAATGTAATGTTATTAGATTCGCAAAGTTCAGCAAAATCTGCATTTTCACTTAAAAAACCATAACCAGGATGAATGCCATCTGCACCCAACGATTTTGCAACTTCTATAATTTTGTCTCCTTTTAAGTACGATTGGTTGGATGGCGCTGGGCCAATACACACAGCTTCATCCGCGTAGGTTACATGAGGTGCGTTTCTGTCTGCTTCAGAGAAAACAGCTACAGTTTTTATGCCCATTTTTTTTGCCGTTCGCATTACTCTAATGGCAATTTCGCCTCTGTTGGCTACTAATAATTTTTTCATACTATTCAAACGTTATTAAAAGTGCATTTTTATCAACGGTTTCTCCTTGTTTTACGCTAACCGTTTTTATAGTTCCTTCTCTTGGCGAGGTTAAAACATTTTCCATTTTCATAGCTTCAAGAATTAGCAGCGGATCGCCCTCGTTTACAGTTTGCCCCGTTTTTACATTAATCTCTAAAATTAAACCAGGCATTGGTGCTTTAATCGTATTTACTATTTTAGATGCGCCAACTTTAAAACCTAAAGCTTCAATTTGTTGGTCTAAAGCATCATTAATTTCAACCTCGTAAGTATTACTATTCACTTTAATTGAATATGTTTTTTTGTTGAAGTTTGAATTTAAAACAGACGCTTTTATCGATGTGTTATTTTGAAGAATATGATACGTGTTTGAAGCCGTTTCGACAACATCTAACGGATTTAAATCTTCTTTAGAAACGTTAAACGTATGTATTTTATTGACTTTTAGTTTATACATAAATTATGTTTTTATACAGTTTTTAATGAACGCGTTTAATAGTTCAATATACAAAATTATAAGTTTTTAAAGTTTGAATTGTCTTGATGCCTTTTTATTGCTTTTTTAGATAAGATAATTCCGATGATTAAAGATGCAAATGCACCAACATAAATGCCAGGAATAAAGTTTATAAATAAAAAGAAATCGTAACTGCCATGAAATAAGACTGCTAAAAATAAACCCGCCATATTAAGGCTAAATTTGTTTTTTGAAAATTTGGCTTTTCCCATAAAAAAGCCCATTAAAATCCCAAAAGTAGCATGCGCTGGTACCGCTGTAAATGCTCTTAAAATGGCAGTTTCATAACCACCATCTAAGACATACATAATATTTTCGGTACAAGCAAAACCCATAGATACCATTACGGCATAGATAATACCATCGTAAGGCTCGTTAAAGGCTTTTTTGGGTTGTGCAACATATTTTACAATAACATATTTGCTAAATTCTTCGGCTAAAGCGACCACCACAAAAGCTTGAATAAATTGCTGCCAAATACTATATTTATTGGTAATAGGTATGAGTTTACCTGTAAAAAAGTAGAGTATAAAAACTATAATTATACTTATAATTGCACCAAAAAGGAAGTTTAACAGAAGTAGTCTTTTGGGTTCTTTTTCATACTTATCTTGAAAATAAATATATAAGATAATTGCCAAAACGGGTGCTATTGCACATAGAATTAAACTCATATACGGCTATGGGTTTTAATAGTTTCTAGTACAAATTTGTAATAAGGCAAATTGGTGGATATAAAATGACCGTTGGTTGCGCTATGTTCTAATAGATTTTTGAATGTTGAAAACGAAACGAGTTTTAAGGCTTCTACTTCGTTTTTCTGTAGAATTAAACTATCAATAGTTGAATTTAGTTTTGTAATATATACATGATGAAATTCATTATCTAAAATAGCTCCATTGTTGTAAGAAGATTCGTAACGATTAACACCTATTTTTATTAAATCGTTAGCGTTTAAATCTAAACCAATCTCTTCTTTGGTTTCTCTAATTGCTGCCTCAACAAAAGTTTCTCCTGCGTCTATGTGACCAGCAACCGAAACATCCCAGAGTAGCGGGTAAATGGCTTTTTTGTGTGAGCGTTGCTGTAAAAGAATTTCACCATTATCTGTAAATAACCATAAATGTATAGTGTTATGATAATAGCCTTTTTTATGAATTATTGATTTTAAGGCAGTTTTTCCTGTGGGTTCACCTTTGTCTGTTACAATATCAATAAATGCGTCCATTATTCAATAATTTGAGTAATCGTTTTTACTAACGTATCAAAATGTGTTTTTGTGTTAAATAAATGGCACGAAATACGCATGTATTCTCCACGGAAAGACAGATGGATATTTGCCGCTTTTAATTCAGATTTTAATTTGTCAATAGAGACACTACTAGGAATTTTAACCCCAAATAAATGTTTAGCTCTTAATGTTGAGTCGTTAGTAGAAAATCCTAGTTTTTGTAGTTTAATTAATGCCTCTTTAGAAATAGAATGGCAATAGTTTTGTAATTCTTCAGGATTTATTTGTAAGAGTTCTTTAAGTGCTGCAATTTGCATTTTCACATAAATAAAACTTGCAGATTCGCCAGCAGCATAGCGTTGTGCTAAAGGTTTGTAAGCTGTTTGGTACTGTGTTAAACCCGCAAGATTTTCGCTGCCCAAACGGATGGCCCAATTGTGTTCAATCGGATTTCCGTTATCAAAATAATCACTATAATAAGCATACGCACAACCATAAGGACCAAATAACCATTTATAACCAGCACAGATTAAAGCATCTGGTTGAATGTCTTTTATAGAAAAAGGCAATGCGCCAACAGATTGGCTACCGTCAATTATTAAAAGTGCATTGTGTTGTTTTGTTTTTTTTCTTATTGCTTTTAAATTAAAAATAAAACCATTAGCCCAATGAATTTGAGGAATGGTAACCACAGCTGTCTTGTCTGTAATTGCTTCAAGAATATGTGTATTCCAATTGGCTATTTGCTTGGGTTTATTAACGGTAATAATTTTAGCATCAAACTTATCTGCCTGTTCTCTCCATATGTAAACATTGCTCGGAAACTGTTCTTCGACTAAAAGAATTTCATCTCCTTTTGTAAGTGCAATATTAGTGGCGACATTTGCCATGCCATAAGATACAGATGGTATGGTTACAACACGGTTGTGATTGTCTGCGTCAATAATTTTAGTAAACAATTTTCTGAGTTCAACAACAGGGTCAAATAACTGTGATGATTCAAAATAATCTGGGCGACTTTTTGCTTTTACAGCTTCAATACCAGCAATTTCTACGGATTTAAATGCAGGAGAAAAACTAGCAGTATTTAAATAGACTGTATTCTCTGGAAAATTGAATTGGTTTTTTAGGCTTGCTAATGACATATTTTGAATATAAAATTTACCGATTAGGTATTTAAAAACCTAATCGGTATAAACTAAGATTTTAAGTGAAGTTTTAAACGCAACTCTGCTAACTGTGCTTCGTCTATCGGTGCTGGTGCATCTATCATAACATCTCTACCCGAATTGTTTTTAGGAAACGCAATAAAATCTCTTATGGTTTCTTGGCCGCCTAAAATGGCAACCAGTCTATCTAAGCCAAAAGCTAAACCGCCGTGTGGTGGTGCACCATACTCAAAAGCATCCATTAAAAAACCAAATTGTGCTTTTGCGTCTTCATCTGAAAAACCAAGATGTTTTAACATTACAGCTTGTGTGGCTTTATCGTGAATACGTATAGATCCGCCACCAATTTCATTGCCGTTTAGTACCAAATCGTAAGCATTGGCTTTTACGTCACCTGGGTTGGTGTCTAATAGTTCTATTTGCCCTGGTTTTGGTGAGGTAAATGGGTGGTGCATGGCATGATAATGACCCGTTTCTTCATCTAATTCTAATAAAGGAAAATCTATAACCCAAAGAGGAGCAAATTCATTTGGTTTACGTAAGTCTAAACGCTCTGCTAGTTCCATACGCAATGCGCTTAACTGTGCACGCACCTTATTGGTATCTCCTGAGAGTACACAAACTAAATCACCAGCTTTTGCGCCTGTAATTTCTGCCCATTTTGCTAAATCGTCTTGGTCGTAAAACTTATCTACCGAAGATTTGTAGGTGCCATCGTCATTACAACGGCTATAAATCATTCCTAAAGCACCAACCTGTGGTCGTTTTACCCAATTAATTAATTTATCTATTTCTTTACGTGTGTAGCTATTTCCGCCAGGTACGGCAATACCAACAACTAATTCTGCGGTATTAAAAACACCAAAATCTTTGTGTTGCGTTACTGCGTTTAGCTCGCCAAATTCCATTCCAAACCTTATGTCTGGCTTGTCATTTCCGTATAAGCGCATGGCATCATCGTAGCGCATTCTCGGAAATTTTTCAATGTCAACACCATTTACTTCTTTAAGTAAATGACGTGTTAAACCTTCAAAAATATTTAAAATATCTTCTTGCTCTACAAATGCCATTTCACAATCTATTTGTGTAAATTCGGGTTGTCTGTCGGCACGCAAATCTTCATCTCTAAAGCATTTTACAATCTGAAAATATTTATCCATGCCACCAACCATAAGCAATTGCTTAAATGTTTGGGGAGATTGCGGTAGTGCGTAAAACTCGCCTTCATTCATACGAGACGGCACAACAAAATCTCGAGCTCCTTCGGGTGTTGATTTGATTAAATAAGGGGTTTCAACTTCTATAAAACCATCTGCGGACAGGTAGTTTCTAACGGCTTGCGTTACTTTAGCTCTAAAGATTAAACTTTCTTTTACAGGGTTACGACGAATATCTAAGTAGCGATATTTCATGCGTATATCATCACCGCCATCGGTTTTATCTTCAATTGTAAATGGTGGCACTAAAGATGTGTTTAATACATTTAATTTTGAAACTAAAACTTCAATAGCACCTGTTGCAATATTTGGGTTTTTTGAAGCACGCTCAATGACTGTGCCTTTTATTTGAATTACAAACTCACGTCCCAATTTAGACGCTTTTTCCATTAAGTCTTTAGAGGTACGCTCTTCATCAAAATAAAGTTGCGTAATGCCATAACGATCTCGTAAATCGATATATACCATAAAACCTTTGTCTCTTACTCCTTGTACCCAACCAGAAAGTGTAACCTCTGTATTGCTATGCGTGGCTCTTAATTCGCCACAATTATGACTTCTATACATATTGAAAATTTAATCGTACAAATTTAACCAACTTATACTATAAATAGAGTTGATTTTAAACAATATCCTATAAATTACATTATTTCTTTGAGGCTAAAAAAAAATCGTGTTTCATTAACTTGTTACAAATTTTTTGTTGTTTGGTATATTTAATTTGAAAATCAATTTAATTATAATTTCCTAACTTTCGCAACTAAAACACAATGAAAAATTTAAAAACACTTGCAGTAATTGCATTCCTTGTGCGAGAGTGCAGTAGATAAATTAATTAAAGATTTAAATAAAAAAGTTGAACGTTTAGCTAAAAAGGCAAACAAGAAAATGAAATAGGTTTATAACTTTTTTAAATAGCATTAAAAATCTTGTTTCAATATGTTGAAGCAAGATTTTTTTTATCTTTAAACTCAAATTCCTGTTTTTGGGAATAAATTATAACGTCATCATGAAAAAAATAACTCTAATCTGTGCTGCATTACTAATTGTATCTTGTGGTACGAGCCAAAAAGAAATTAATCTTAAAAAACAAAGTGTAGCCTCCCAGAACCCAACTATAAAAAGCCTAAAAAAACCACCAACTATTGTTGCTATTAGCGACATACAAAAGGCAATGAACTATTTAGCATCAGACGAGTTAGAAGGTAGAGAAACAGGTAGTAAAGGTATAGAAAAAGCGGCTGTGTTTATAGAAAACTATTTTAAACAACATGGTATAAAACCGTATTTTGAAACCTACCGCGATTCTTTCAACATTAAAAAAATTACAGGTTACAATATTGTTGGTATAATAGAGGGTAACGACCCAAAATTAAAGCATGAGTTTGTTATTCTTGGTGGGCATTATGACCATATTGGTTTTAGTAAAGCCATAAACGGCGATACTATTGCTAATGGAGCAAACGATGATGCTTCTGGTACCATAGCAGCGATGGAGTTTGGTAAATATTTTGCTAAATCTAAAACCAATAAGCGTAGTCTTTTAATAACCTTGTTTTCTGCAGAAGAGATGGGTTTAAAAGGATCTGCACATTTAGCCGAACGCTTAAAAATGCAAGGCTTAAATGCCTACACCATGCTAAATTTTGAAATGATTGGTGTGCCGAGAGCTGCAAACGAGCCTTTGGCTTACATGAGTGGTTACGAGCGATCTAATTTTGCAGAAACGCTAAATAAATATGCAGGCGAAAACGTAGTTGCTTTTTTTCCTAAAGCCAAAAGTTTTGGATTGTTTAGACGCTCAGATAATTTTCCGTTTTTTAAAGCATTAAAAATGCCAGCACATGCTATATCTACTTTCGATTTTTCAAATTTCGATTATTACCATCATGTCGATGATGAAGCAGATAAGATGGATTACGAGCACATGGCAAGGTTTATGAATAAAATGATTCCTGCATTAGAAGGTATGATAAATGCACCAACAAAAGAAGTGGTATTAAATGAAAAGTAAAAATATAATTATTACAGGTACAAGTCGCGGTATTGGTTTTGAGTTGGTACATTTATTTGCCAAGCAAGGTTATAATGTTTTGGCATTGTCTCGTAATGCAAAACCAGTAGCTAATCTTCATTTTGATAATATTGCGTCTTTTGCTTTTGATTTATGTAATGAAAACGATTACAAAAAGGTTGAAGAATTTATTAAAACTGAATGGAAACATGTTGATATTTTAATTAATAATGCGGGTATGTTGCTTAACAAACCGTTTGCAGAAACCACGTTTAAGGATTTTAGTAAAGTGTATGAAACTAATGTTTTTGGAGTTTCAGAACTCACACGAGTGGTATTGCCTTTTATGAAACCAGATAGCCATGTTGTAACCATAAGCTCTATGGGTGGCATACAAGGAAGTGTTAAGTTTCCTGGTTTGGCGGCTTATAGTTCTAGCAAAGGAGCTGTAATTACCCTTACAGAATTATTAGCAGAAGAATACAAAGAAACTGGGCCACAATTTAATGTTTTAGCACTTGGTGCTGTACAGACCGAAATGCTAAAAGAAGCATTCCCAGATTATGATGCCCCAACAACGGCTTTAGAAATGGCAAAATACATTCAAGATTTTGCATTAACAGGTAATAAATATTACAATGGTAAAGTTTTACAGGTTTCTAATTCTACTCCATGAAATAAAAGTTATTTTCAAATTATTGAAAATCTACAATTTTTGTAGCTTCAAAACGTTTAAAAACCTTTAAAAACAAAAGGCAATTAACCTTTGGTATAGTTTTTTAATAAGCGACTAACTGATATTATAGTAAAAAGACTGTCTTTTTAGACAGTCTTTTTACTATAATTTTAATCTTAATTATTTAATTTTCTGTAGCAATAGTTGCGGGTTCTACAGAACTATCGTGTGAGTTATGGTATTCTTCTAAAAGATTCATCATTGCGGTTAGTAAATCTTTAGTTTCTAATAATAAACTAAAATATAAGGTTGTGTTTTTAGGGCTAGACTCCTCGGTTCTCGTTCTTGCCACTTGCTTAACAATTTTATCAGTAACTAAATCAAAAACTTCTTTTTTGCGATTAATTATAGCGCCAATCTGTTCAAAAGAACCAGAATTGAAAGCATTTTTTGTGTCGTTAAATAATGTTTCTAAAGCATCATCAACTTCTTTCAATTCTTTAATTTGGCTAAATTTAAGTTTTTTATGGTTGTTGTTAATGTGTTTGTGGCTTGTTTTTGAGATGTACTCTAAAGACTGCGTCATGTCTTGTAAGTAGCCCAATATATTAATGTAAAAGTTACTTGCTCTTAAGCTAGTTTCTTCTAAATTTTTAATAAAATAGAAAATATTATCGCGCAAACTATCAACCTCATTCGATAGTTTTTCAACTTGCTTTTTATTCTTTTTAAGTAGTTTTAAATCTTGTTTAGCCAAACCTCTTACCGCATTGGTGTATATTCTATTGCCACGTTTAACGACGTTGGCAATGTTATCTGCACTTTCAATAATAACACCTTGTACAGAGCTACTGCCTGTTGGTTTTAAGCTGTCTTCAGATTTTTCTTTTTTAGATTTTTTACTGTGTACTATTGAGCTTCTAATAAGTAATGCAAAAGCAGTTAAGAGTAGAATAGGAAACATTACATGTAAGTTCAGATTCAACAAATAAGCCACTAAGGCAGCAGCAGTAAAAGCGCTAAATGCTGTAAAAAACCAACCGCCAATAACATTAATAACACCAGCTACTCTATAAACAGCACTTTCTGCTCCCCAAGCTCTGTCTGCCAAAGAGGTGCCCATGGCAACCATAAATGTTACATAGGTTGTAGATAATGGTAATTTATATGAGGTTGCAATAGATATTAATACGGCAGCAACCATTAAATTTACAGCAGCTCTAACCATATCAAAAGCGGGTAGTTCTTCTGTTTTATTTTTAGAGGGTTTTACAACAGGTGCTTCAAATTGTTTTTCAATTTTTGCCTGCCAAGATGTTGGTAAAATATAATTTGAAAACTGAGACATTGCCATTGCAGATCTTACAAAACCACGAGATAAAAAGTTAGGCTGAAAACGCTCTTGTGTTGCACTTTGGCTAGATAGATCTAATGAGGTTTTTACAACGGCCTTTGCTTTTGTAGAAAACCATAAGGTGAGTACCATTATCATTCCTGCACCAAATAATAACCAGTTATTAGTTGGTACTTTAGCGGCCAAAACATCCATAGGAAATTTATGAGCAGCCAACCCAGATGCGGTCCATTCTGTAAATGCGTTAAATGCTGCAACAGGCACACCAATAAAATTAACCAAATCATTGCCTGCAAAAGCTAGTGCTAAAGCAAAAGTGCCTACAATAATGATAATTCTGTAAATATTTGTTTTAAAAAAAGTAATTAATGCGTAAGAAAACAACGACCAAACAACAGAACTTACAAAAACAATAGATAATACTTGTGTTTCTAAAAAGTCTTTCATAGTAGATCCGCCAAGTAGGCTAAAAGATTCTTTTGCGTAAGACGTGCCTTTTAAACCTTTCATAAATATGAAATATGTAATTGCCGTTAAAGCAAAACCCCCAAATAATGCACCAACCCAATGTGCTTTCTTTTCAAAATTATAAGATAATAGTAATCTAGAAAACCATTGTACTAATGCGCCTATAGAAAATGCGACGACGACCGATAGTAGTATGCCAAATATAATTTGCGAAGCTTTGGAGGTGTTAATGTAGTGTATAACATCGCCAAATTCACCACCATTTGCATAAATTTTTATCAATGCAATAGCAACTGCGGCACCTAGCAATTCAAATACAATAGATACTGTTGTAGATGTTGGCATGCCCACTGAATTAAAAAAATCTAAAAGCAGAATGTCGGTAAGCATTACTGCCATAAAAATAATCATAATTTCATTGAACATAAACTCGCTAGGGTTAAAAATACCTTTGCGGGCAACCTCCATCATACCACTAGAAAACACGGCACCTACTGCAACACCAATACTTGCAACAATCATTATGGTTTTAAACGAAATTGCTTTAGAGCCAATGGCAGAGTTTAAAAAATTAACGGCATCGTTACTAACGCCAACCACTAAATCTGCAATTGCTAAAATAGCAAGAGCAATAATCATGTATAAGTATATATTTTCCATAAGTGTATTAAAATAAGGTTGTAAATAGCTCTAGCTAATTGTTGTATAATGTGATCTTATTGTTGTATTAAAAATGAATATCAAATCCGAGTCTAAATGTTATGTTGTCTTCATTGCCATTTAAGGTTGTGTAGCTCATATCTGACTGAACTTTTAATTTATGACCAACCACAAATTTATTAATACCAAATGTATATTGCTCTGTTGGTAATGCACCGGTTACAGACTCGTAATTTATAGTGGTAAAACGTGCTGCTATTTCGTAATTGCTTTTTAGTAAATAGCCCACTTGTAGGTTGAGTGCGTTACCTGTTAAAACAATAGCACCTGTTGGTGTGCCATCTGTGTTTATCGCAATTTCATTTTTAGCTGTTCGCTTGGTGTATTCTCCCATAAAAGAAAACCCATTGTACTTAAACATGGCATCTGCAAAAATTGTAGTTTGGTCTGTTTCGTATATAGTACCATCTGTTCTAAGCATATAATCACCAGCAAACCCACGTTCTCTAACGGCATTGTTATTATAGTTATAAGTAAAACCCATCATTAATTTTGGGGTTGCTTCGCGTTTTAAATCAGACTGGCTATAATCTCCTTTAGATTTAAATGTACCAAAAGGTAAAAACTCTAAACGTGCCGTGTATTGCAGACCGCCTTCATTACCTTCAGTAACATTTCTGCCTTCACCTTGAGAAATTGCAAACTTTTCGCGCATTAAAAAGTTGCCTCCTAAGTTAGTTTTATGACGCAATTGAACTCCTAAATCCCTATCAATATTAAAACGACTATTTAATAAAGAACGGTCTATTAGTTGAAGGTTAGCAGAAGAAACCACACGCTCAACATTACCTGGTAATTTTGCTTGCCCTGCCCAAAGCTCCCAATTGCCAGAGAAATTCCACATAATAACTGCATCTAAAATATAGCGAGGTGTATTTCTATTAAATTTATTTGCTCCAGAAATATCTCTATTAGATAAACCTAACTCAATTTTGTATTTCAATTTTGGGCTGTAAGCAAAACCATCAAATTTTAAACGAGCCCTGCGCACTATAAAATTATGCTCTGGACTTCCGTATTGGTTGCCATCATAATTCCATGAGGACATTGATCTAACCTGAAAACGAGGAGCAAATTTTAGGCTAAAAGAACTGTCTTTAGCGATAAAATTAATTAAACCTTTACCAAAAGAGGTGTCACTTATTTTTTGTGCATCAATAGAGAAATAAGCACCAAGTGTTATTGCCAGAATTGTAATTTTGAAGCGCATTTTGTTTTTTTCAATTTTATAGGCTACAAATAACCGACTTTAATGTTAAGTAAATGTTTCCTAATCATTAAATTTTGTAACTAATTCTATGGCAATTTCTATATCTTGCATATTCTAATAATTATACTATGAATTGGGAACAACTACTGTCCTTAAAACGTTTTGGCGACACCAATAAAAGATTAAGAAAAGAGCAAGACGAAACCCGTTTGGGTTTTGATGCAGATTACGATCGTATTATATTTTCTTCAGAGTTTAGAGGACTTCAAGATAAAACACAAGTAGTGCCATTATCTAAAACAGATTTTGTACATACCAGGTTAACGCACAGCTTAGAAGTTAGCGTTGTTGGTAGATCTCTAGGTAGAAAAGTGGGGAAATTAGTGTTAGAAAAACATCCACATCTCGAAAATGTTCATGGCTATAAAATGAATGATTTTGGTACCATTGTCGCCGCTGCAGCCTTAGCACACGACATTGGCAATCCGCCATTTGGGCATTCAGGAGAAAAAGCTATTGGAGCTTATTTTAAAGACGGAAATGGTGCCGAGTTTAAATCGTATTTAACTGACAAACAATATCAAGATTTATGCGATTTTGAAGGTAATGCCAACGGTTTTAAAATTTTAACCGAAAGTAGAGCTGGTATTACAGGCGGTTTGCGGCTAAGTTATGCCACACTTGGCGCGTTTATGAAATACCCAAAAGAGTCGTTGCCAAAAAAA
>JBMYXP010000003.1:0-44406 GCA_049608525.1 Winogradskyella sp. | reverse complement strand
AAACCCAAGAACCACAAGAAACCATAACCAAAGTTACGGGTATGTATAAAGAATGGTTTTTAGATTACGCATCTTACGTAATTTTAGAACGTGCTGTACCCGCAATTGAAGACGGTTTTAAACCTGTGCAACGTCGTATTATGCACTCTATGAAAGACTTAGATGATGGACGTTACAACAAAGTAGCTAATATTGTTGGGCATACCATGCAGTATCATCCGCACGGAGATGCAAGTATTGCAGATGCCATGGTACAATTGGGGCAAAAAGATTTACTTATAGATACTCAAGGTAACTGGGGAAATATATTAACAGGCGATCGCGCAGCAGCATCTCGTTATATAGAAGCCAGAATTTCTAAATTTGGGCTAGATGTAGTTTATAATCCAAAAATTACAGAGTGGCAAGCCTCTTACGATGGTCGTCGTAAAGAACCTATAAACTTACCTGTAATGTTTCCGTTACTATTAGCGCAAGGTGGCGAAGGTATTGCAGTTGGGCTTTCTACAAAAATATTACCACACAATTTTATTGAGCTTATTGATGCCTCAATAAAACACCTTAAAGGAAAATCGTTTGTTATTTTACCAGATTTTCCAACGGCTGGTATTGCAGATTTTTCAAACTATAATGATGGTTTACGTGGTGGAAAAGTGCGTGTGCGTGCAAAAATTGCACAAAGTGATAAAAATACGTTGGTAATTACCGAAATTCCTTTTAGCACCACCACATCATCACTTATAGATTCTATCTTAAAAGCCAATGAAAAAGGCAAAATTAAAATTAAAAAAATTGAAGATAACACGGCAGCAAATGTTGAGATTTTAATTCACTTGCCATCGGGGTTATCACCAGACAAAACTATTGATGCGTTGTATGCGTTTACCAATTGCGAATCTTCAATTTCGCCATTAGGTTGTGTTATTGAAGACAACAAACCTTATTTTGTTGGGGTTACAGAAATGTTGCGCCGTTCTACAGATAATACCGTTCAGCTTTTAAAACAAGAGTTAGAAATAAAACTAAATGAGTTTGAAGAACAATGGCATTTTGCATCATTAGAACGTATTTTTATAGAAAACAGAATTTACCGAGATATTGAAGAGGAAGAAACTTGGGATGGTGTTATAAATGCCATTGATAAAGGACTTCAACCACACATTAAACATTTAAAACGTGCTATTACTGTAGAAGATATTACACGTTTAACCGAAATTAGAATTAAGCGTATTTCAAAATTCGATATAGATAAAGCACAACAAAAAATTGATGCTTTAGAAGAGCAGATTGCAGAAGTAAAACACCATTTGGCAAACTTAATAGATTATGCAATAGCCTATTTTACAAGATTGAAAAAAGAATACGGCAAAGGGAAAGAACGTAAAACCGAAATTAGAGTTTTTGATGATGTAGATGCTACTAAAGTGGTGATTAGAAACACAAAACTCTATGTAAATAGGGAAGAAGGTTTTGTTGGTACGTCCTTAAAACGCAACGAATATGTTTGCGATTGTAGCGATATAGATGATATTATTGTATTTACCAACGATGGTAAAATGATGATAACTAAAGTGGATTCTAAAACGTTTATTGGTAAAAATATAATCCATGTTGCCGTTTTTAAGAAAAAAGACAAACGCACCATTTACAATTTAATTTATCGCGATGGTAAAGGTGGTCCATCGTACGTCAAACGCTTTTCGGTTACAAGCATGACGCGAGATAGAGAATACGATTTAACCAACGGCAATGCAGGTTCTACATTGTGGTATTTTTCTGCCAACCCAAACGGTGAAGCAGAAGTAGTTACCATATTACTACGACAAGCAGGTAGTATTAAGAAGTTGAAATGGGATTTAGATTTTTCTGAAGTACTCATTAAAGGACGTACCTCTAAAGGTAACCGTGTTACAAAATATGCCATAAAACGTGTAGAGCTCAAAGAAAAAGGTGTTTCTACATTAAAACCTCGCAAAATTTGGTTTGATGATACGGTGCAACGTTTAAATGTTGATGGTCGTGGTGAGTTAATTGGTGAATTTAGAGGCGAAGACCGCTTATTAGTCGTTAATCAATCTGGGTTAGTAAAAACTATGATCCCCGAGTTAACAGCGCATTTTGATAATGGTATGATTGTGCTCGAAAAATGGATACCCAAAAAACCAATATCTGCCATTTATTACGATGGAGAAAAAGAACGCTATTATGTAAAGCGTTTTATAATAGAGCACGAAGGTAGAGAAGAATCTTTTATATCTAATCATCCCAACTCACAATTAGAGATTGTAGCAACCGATTGGAGGCCCATAGCCGATGTAGAATTTACAAAAGAACGTGGTAAAGATAGAAAGCCAAATATAGAAATTAACCTTGAAGAATTTATTTCAGTAAAAGGGATTAATGCGCTTGGTAATCAGTTAACTAAAGATAAAATAAATCAAATTAATTTATTAGAACCTTTACCTTATAAAGAAGAAGAGAGCACACCTGCAAATGAGATTGAAGTTATAGATGAGCAGACGCTAACGCGCACATCTGCTTCTACTGAAACACCAGATAACAAAACGAAAAACACAACTAATGATGATTTAAATATTGATGATGAAGGACAAGCGACGTTGTTTTAAGCAATGGTTTTAAGTCCATTATTAAAATCCGTTGTAACAGAAACAGCTAAAAAAATCACTCAATTCTTTTAGCTGTTCCTCTTTCTACATGGTATGCTCTATTTAGTTTTTTTACAGCTAACTTATATTCAAAAGTATAAAAATCATCACCTGTAGTTAATATTTTCATGTGTATAGCATCTTTATCTGCCATAGATTTTGGGTGCAATTTTTTTAGAATAAACTCACAGTCGTTAATCCAACGCACCGAGGAAGAGTCAATTTTACCATCGTAATAATCTATATTTAACGAGTCGGTTCTTGTAAAACGGCCGAGTTTCTCAATGTTATTAATTGTGTATTTAAATTCAAAAGTACCGGTTTTAAAATCCGTACACTTACGCTCAGCTGTATAGCAACTCGTTATTAGAAGTAAAACTAAACCGCCACACAAGGATTTTATAAGTCTAGATGCCATTTATTGTCTTTTAACAAAGATACTAAATTAGTACATGTATTTTTAGTTTATTAAATACAAATTATTTTAGCATTATTTTTAGTACAGTTAATTCATTACCAAAACTTATGGTATGTAACTTTTAAAACTTCCATTTTTATAGAAAATTACAATACGTTCAATATCTGAATTTAAGTTTGAAACTGATTCTAAATTTGAATTAGAAATTAATTTTGAAGCAGAAGCATTTGGTTTAGAATTTTCAACAGGCTGCTCAAAAAGATTTGGTTTTTTGGGTTCAGGTTGTTTTTGCGCTCTAGGAAATTCTCCTTCACCTTTTAATAACCAATACAATTCTACCTCTGGGTAGGAGTGCAGAATTTTCATTACAAAATCTAAACTCGGTTTATTTCTACCAGAAAGAATATGCGAAATGCTAGAGCGTTGCACACCAATTTTTTCGGCAAAGCTAGAAGCAGATTCATCATAAAAATCAATGACTTTTTTAAGACGATTAGTAAATTCAGAAGAGTTTAACATTGTAAACGGGTTGTAGTACTTTAATTAGTTACAAATGTAATCAAATAAATGATAATAGACTAATCAATAGCTTAAAAGAGGTGAAAATAGTTAAAGTATTGGTTTGCTATTTATGATTAATAAACTGGAAATAAATGATTTAAGTAAAATATAGAAATTTAAACATCTTACTGGTTGTATAGGTAGTATAAGTGTGAAATTTACAATGATTAAGTGTTTATAATTGTAACTAAAAGCGATGATTTAATTGTTTACATTTGTAAATAATCAAATGATTACATTTGTAACCAAGCAAATACAACATGACTAAAGACTCCTTAAATACCTTATATACTGCCTTAAAAGTTCCAGAATTATTTGGGCGATATATTACAAACTCGCACATAGAAACCTGTTTTAATAAATTGCCTTTTCAAGCCGTTTCAATTTTAGGATACTCCGTACAAAAGCGTCCTATATATGGCTTAAAATTTGGAACTGGCAAAACACGAGTGCTGCTATGGTCTCAAATGCACGGCAATGAATCTTCTACTACAAAAGCATTATTTGATTGTTTTAATGGGTTTATTTCAAAAAGCAAGCCCTTTCAAACTATTTTAAATACATGTACCGTATTTGTAATACCTATATTAAACCCAGATGGTGCAAAAGCATATACACGTTTCAATGCCAATGGTGTAGATTTAAATAGAGATGCACAACAGCTTTCTCAACCAGAAAGTAAGTTACTACGGCAGGTTTACACTGATTTTAAACCCAATTATTGCTTTAATTTGCACGGACAACGCACTATTTATAATGTTGGTACTACCAATGTTTCTGCTACATTGTCTTTTTTATCTCCATCTCAAAATAGCGATTGCGATTTAACAGAAAATAGAATTTCTGCAATGGCAATAATTTCTGAAATTAATGCGCTAATGCAAACCCAAATACCAAATGGCATTGCACGATATGATGACACATTTAATTTGAACTGTGTTGGTGATACGTTTCAAAGTTTTGGTGTACCTACATTACTTTTTGAAGCTGGGCATTACCCAAACGATTACAACAGAGAACATGTACGTCGTTTACTGTTTATGGCTATTATTAAAGGCTTAGATGTTATTGCAAAAGGTGTAAATACTACAAATTATAAGCGTTATTTTTCAATTCCAGAAAATGCTAAATGCTTTTATGATATTATTATTAGAAATGCAAAAATTGATAATTCTGCATCTGTATTAGATATTGGCATTCAGTATGTAGAAAAATTAGTTGATACTTCTATTGTTTTTGTACCAAAAATTGAAGTGATATCAAAATTAGATACTTTTTATGGCCATAAAGAAATTGACGCAAAACATAATACTGTAAAAATTAAAGGAGATGCACAACCTAAAGTCTATAGCGAAATCGATTTCGTAATTATTAATAATGAAAAAATAGCATTAAAACCTTAATTTTTATCATTTATAATACATTATTGCTAAAGAAAATCTCTTATTTTTGTATTTTATTTAAAGATAATTGAATTATGGCAAAGTTTAAATTAGACGAAGTAGATCATCAAATTTTAGATATGTTGATCGATAATACACGTATTCCGTTTACAGATATCGCAAAAAAGCTACTAATTTCTGCGGGTACTGTTCATGTTCGTGTAAAAAAAATGGAAGAAGCAGGTATTATTAGAGGTTCATCTTTAACATTAGATTACAAAAAACTAGGCTATGCCTTTATTGCCTATGTTGGTGTTTTTCTTAAAAATACGTCTCAAACAAAGTTTGTTTTACAGCGAATTAATGAAATTCCTTATGTAACCGTTGCACATATTACCACAGGAAAATTTAATATTTTCTGTAAAATTAGAGCACAAGATACTAAGCATGCAAAAGATATTATTTTTATGTTAGATGATATTGAAGGTGTTTACAGAACTGAAACTATGATTTCGCTGGAAGAAAGCCTAAATGATAAAAAACGATTAATGCACACTATTTTTAACGAGTTATGAGTTTTAACACGCTTAGCACAAATGAATACGGCTCGTATTATAAGCACTATATAGATAAAACTACAAATAGCAATATTGTTAGTGGTTTAAAAGAAAATTTAGAAACCATTGTTGCATTCTATACAAATATTCCAGATAATAAACACAGTTACAGTTATGCAAAAGGTAAATGGACTGTAAAAGATATTTTATTACACTGTATAGATACCGAACGTATATTTGCGTACAGAGCTTTGCGTATTGCAAGGCAAGATAAAACACCGTTACCTGGTTACGAGCAAGATGATTATGTAGCTAACGTTAATACGGCAACACGTACATTAAATGATTTGCTAGAAGAGTATAAAGCGGTGAGGCAAGCTACCATAACACTTTTTGCTAGTTTTAATGAAAGCACCTTATTGCAAATAGGCGAGGCTAGTGGCTTACCAGCTTCGGTAAGAGCTATTGGTTACATTATTACAGGTCACGAAAATCATCATAAAACTATAATTAGTGAGCGTTATATTTAGTATATTACCTATAACTTTAATTTGTCTTAAAAATTGAGGAACAAAAAAAGCATCATAATTAAATGATGCTTTTACTAAATATTTATGGTAGGTTTATATTTAACTATTCAACATCACAGGCATAACAAGCATTGTAACGTGTTCGCCTTCATCTAAACCATCAACAGGTGTTAAAATACCAGCGCGATTTGGTAAGCTCATTTCTAATTGTACATTATCTGCGTTTAAGTTATTAATCATTTCTGTTAAAAAACGAGAGTTAAAACCAATTTGCATATCGTCTCCTTGGTAATCGCAAGTTAATCGTTCTTCGGCTTTATTGCTGTAATCGATATCTTCTGCAGTAATATTTAGTTCGGCACCTGCAACTTTTAAACGTATTTGGTGTGTTGTTTTGTTAGAGAAAATACTAACTCTGCGTACAGAGTTTAAAAACTGAGTTCTGTCAATGACTAATTTGTTTGGATTTTCTTTAGGTATTACAGCGTCATAATTTGGATATTTTCCGTCAATTAAACGGCAAATTAACACAGAATTTTCAAATGTAAATTTAGCGTTAGATTCGTTATACTCAACAACTACATCTTCATCGCTGCCTGCTAAAATACCTTTTAAAAGATTTAAAGGTTTTTTAGGCATAATAAATTCTGCTGTTTCTGTTGCACTAACATCAGCTCTTGTATATTTTACTAATTTGTGAGCATCTGTTGCTACAAATGTTAAACTTTCTTGTGTAAACTGAAAAAACACACCACTCATTACTGGTCTTAAGTCGTCGTTACCAGCTGCAAAAATTGTTTTGCTAATTGCGGTTGCCAAAATATCTCCCATAATAGTAGTTGTGCTAGCATCTTCAATAGATACCGCTTTTGGGAATTCTGCACCATCTGCATAAGCTAACGCATATTTACCATGGCTAGAGCTTATTTCTATGGTATTATTTTCTTCAACAATAAAGGTTAAGGGTTGTTCTGGAAATGTTTTTAATGTATCTAATAATAAACGTGCTGGTAAAGCAATACAACCTTCCGAGTCGCTTTCTACATCAATTGTAGAAGACATTGTTGTTTCTAAATCACTAGCCGAAACGGTTAATTTTGTTGGACTTAACTCAAATAAAAAGTTATCTAAAATAGGAAGTGTGTTACTACTATTAATAACTCCGCCTAAAATTTGAAGTTGTTTTAGTAAATATGTGCTTGAAACAATAAATTTCATAGTATAAATATAGTTTATGTACTTTATAATTAGTAGTACAAATATATCTTATTAAAAGGTTTTATGAAACAAACTTATTAACAAAAATTATTAATATTAGGTGTATTTTCGTCGTCTTATATAATTAAAAACAAAACCAAACACTCCCAAAAAGAGTAATGGTAGTACAATATTAATAAATTGCCATTTGCCTTTGTTATTTTTTACGTTTTTTGCATCTAAATATGCAACACTTATGTTTTTGGCTCTAATGTTTACAAGACCTATGTCGTCTAACAAGTAATTAACCGTGTTTAATAAAAATGCTTTATTTCCGAAGGTTTTTCCTGTAAATTGATCAAAGCCTAATTGTTGCGGTCTGTTTTTAATGACGTTATTTTTAATAACATCTCCATCGGAAATTACTACCATTTTAGTCGCAACACTTTTAGATTTAAAATTCTTTACTTTAAATGGCAATACACGTTTATTATATACCGAGACAAATTGGCCTTCTAACAAAACGGCTAAATTTTGCGAACCTCCGTTGTATGTGGCTTCATCTGGCGATTTTGTAACATCGGCTAACGCAATTTGTTTTGGCACACCTTCTAATTTGCTACGTGGTGAGCTTTGAAGTAGTATTGTTTTTTTAATACTGTTTTTTAGCGTATCTATTGGGCTTGCAAAATCATAGTTTACAAGGTTTAGATTTTTGGTAATAGCGTGTTTTGGATTAGATGCTGCCAAAGGCGAATATTGCCATTGTATAGGCTGCATTTGTGCTTGGCTGCCTTCGCCTATAGATAGCATTATAGGCGCAGAAAACAAATCTTTTACCAAACTTGGGGTAATGCGTACTCCGTATTTAAAGAAAAAATCGTTAAGATTTAAGTCTTTCATTACAGATACGCCAGTACCATTAAAAAGGCTGTCTTTATCCATTAAAACGGCTTCGGTTAGCCACAGGCTTTTTCCGCCATTCATGGTGTATTGGTCGAGTACTAATTTTTCGTTTTCAGAAAAAGCTTCGCTTGGTTTTGCGGCAAGTATTAAATCAAATTGTTGCAATTTATCTAAAGTGCCTTGCGGGTTTGTTGCAACGCTATCTAACGTAAATTGCGCTAAATTATAGTATGGTTTTAGGGTTTGTAGAAAATCTGCTATGTATAAATCGTCTAACTCGCCATTGCCTTTTAAGATGGCAATTTTTTTGGTTTTTGGGGTTACCAATTTGTTAAAACCATCTGCAAACGCATACTCTAAAGCTTGAATAGAATTGGTAATCTGTTCTTGTAAACCTTGTGTGATGCTTCGTTTTAAAAGTGGGATTTTTACCGTTTTATCTTTATAACTCGCAAAAGCCCAAGGAAATATAATATTTTGAGTTACTTGCCCCGTATTGGTATTAGTACTAATAAAAGGTTCTAAACCAGATTTTGTTAGTTCATTAATATTACGTTGACGTGTGGCTTCGTCTTTAATAGGATTAATGTAATTTATAACTATTTGATTGGTTTCTAGTTGAAACTCATCTATAATTTGTTTTACTTCGGTTTGAAGCAATCTAAATTCCGAAGGAAAATCACCTTCTAAAAATATATCAATTATTAGTGGTGCGTCTAAATCGTTTACTAATGCTTTAGACACGCTAGACAGTGTGTAACGATTATCTTTTGTTAAATCATAACGTTGGTAAACCTTACTTGCAATGAAGTTTATAGCAATAAGACCAACACTAACTAAGATAATATGTTTTAGGGGTTTACTCATTTGTGGTTTCAAATGTAATGGTTTGGTTATAGGGTTTTAAGGCTGAAACTTTATTGTCTTTAAATGTAATTTCTACACAGGCTTTCTTATCGTTAAATGCGCCAGGTTCTATGCCCAAACCGTAATTCCATTTGTTTGTATCGTGTGTTTTTTTAGTATCATCCCAAGAGAGCCACTCGTGTTTACCTAATAAGGTTTCAATTTTTGTTTTAGATGTACCTATTAACGTATCAGACGCAATTGTGTAATCTATCATTTCGTAACGTAAAGCAGGTTGTTGTACCCAAGCTTCACTATCAAAATGTTTTTGATGATGGTAACTGCTAATAATATTTAAAAACGGGTAAAACATATAAAAATACACAAGTGGTGTTAGCACCAAACTTATTAAAACCGTTAACCATTTGCGTTTGTCAACGGTATTAAAAAACAGAAATAGTAGTATAAAAACTACAACTAAAAATACGATAAGTAGCGGAGTTATAATCATTAGTTTTGTTTTTGAATTCTAAGTTTTGTAACTATTAAAAATGCAAGTGTAATACTTAAAAAATAGACTAAATCTCTGGTATCAATAACACCACGACTCATACTATTATAATGCGAAGCCATTCCTAAATTTTCTAAGTAAACACTATCTCCAAAAAAGGTGTAATTAGATAAGCCCTCAAAACCAAAATAGAAAAAGAAACAGATAAATACGGCAATGATAAATGCCACAATTTGATTATCAGATAGAGTAGAAGCACAGACACCAATTGCGGTATAAGCTGCAACTAAAAAAAGGAGTCCAAAATAAGAGCCAATTGTGCTGCCCATATCTATATTACCCACAGGATTTCCTAATTCTGAAACCGTAAAAACGTATAATAATGTAGGTATTAATGCCATAATAACTAATATAAAAGCACCAAAGTATTTGCCCAATACAATTTTAAAATGAGAAATAGGTTTCGTTAATAATAGCTCTAAAGTACCTTGTTTTTTTTCATCACTAAAACTGCGCATGGTTACGGCAGGTATGAGAAAAATAAGAATCCAAGGCGCTAATAGAAAAAACGCATTTAAACTTGCTAATCCGTTATCTAAAATATTAAATTCGCCTTTAAAAACCCAAAGAAAAAGTCCGTTTAACAACAAAAATACACCAATAACCAAATAGCCAATTGGTGAGGCGAAGAATGTATTTATTTCTTTTTTTAGAATTGCTAGCATATTTTAAATTTAGTGTTCAGTATTACTTTGTGTCTTTTGCGCCTTAGCAAGAACTATTTATCAATCCAAACACGCCAATTTGTCCACACTCCAAGCTTCGGGTTTTGCATTAAATAAAGGTTTTGTACTTGCCCAAATCCCTTTAAATAAATCGGAATGCCTATATGTGTTTAAATTAGCTTCAGACGTCCAATAACTATACGTAAAAAAGATATTGGTATTGTTTTGGTCGCGATATAATTCTAAAAAAAGACAACCTTCAAAATGCCGAATCTTTGTTTTATTAGCTTCAAAATTAGCTAAGAATGTTTCAATTTTAGACGGTTTAAAACTCAATTTTACAATTCTTACTAACATTATCTATCGTTTTAAAAAAAATTTACAGTAACCGTATCCATAGCTTTTAAGCCCATTAGCGTAGAAGCACCACCAGTACTAGCATTACTTTTATACATAGCAATTTCTAAATACCCCGAAGAATTAAAAACCACCAAACCTTTGCCTTCATCGTTTCGTTTTGAGGCTTCAATTTCAAAATTAACAATAGCACTATATTTATTGTGTACTTTTTTAAACTTATGGCTGCGAGCCGAGATTTCGTAAGCTCTCGTTTTTTGTATAGTTTCAAAAAATTTGCGCTTAATATTTGTAACTACATTACCATAATTATCTACATAAATAACGCTACCAATAATTTGGTTTTGCTCATCATTAACAAACGGAATTAAATTTTTAATAGGCTTAATACTGTTAATAACTTTTCCTATCACTTCTAATGTGCCACCTCTTGCAATATGGCAAGCCACTTTTACAAACACATCTAAAACAGTAAAACTGGTTTCTATTTTATCGTGTATGTTAATTTCTACAATCTTCTCGGGTACAATTTCTGCACAAATCATACTCATAATACCATTGTTTGCACACACAAAATAATGCCCATCTAATTTAACCGCAATATGCTTATTTTCAGCACTTAACTCTGAGTCAATGCCTATAATATGAATCGTTCCTTTAGGAAAACTTCTATACCCATTTAAGATAATATACGATGCTTCGGGGATATTAAACGGCGATACAGCATGCGAAATATCCACAATTTTTAAATCTAAAAGCTCACTATAAATCGCACCTTTTATAGCACCAGTAAAGTGATCTTTTTCTCCAAAATCAGTCGTTAAAGTGATTATAGCCATGGATGTATTGTTGATATTTTATTACAAATTTTGGTTGTAAAATTACTAACTTTGAGTATTACAAATCTAATAAAACAAAACAGATTAACAGATTAAAAACACCACGCTTTTGAACGAACTTATACTAGAACTCGAAGACATAAGCCCTAAAGAATTTTTTGGAGCGCAAAATGTAAATATAGAACTTCTAAAAACATATTTTCCAAAGCTTAAAATTGTTGCCAGAGGTAATAAAATTAAAGCATTAGGAGATAAAGATTTGTTAGAAGAATTTAATCTTAGAATGGCAATGTTAATGACCCATTTTGCAAAGTATAATAAACTCGATGAAAATATAATAGAACGTGTATTAACCAGCAATAGTAGCGAAGATTACAAAACATCTGCCAAAAGTGGCGAAATTATAGTACACGGTGTTGGTGGTAAGCTCATAAAAGCACAAACGGCAAACCAGCGAAAGTTTGTAGAGCTTATGCGAAAAAATGATATGGTGTTTGCCATTGGGCCAGCCGGAACAGGAAAAACCTATACAGGTGTTGCCCTGGCAGTACAAGCCTTAAAAAACAAAACAGTAAAACGTATTATATTAACACGACCAGCCGTAGAAGCTGGCGAAAATTTAGGATTTCTACCAGGAGACTTAAAAGAAAAATTAGACCCCTACATGCAACCTTTATATGATGCGTTGCGAGATATGATACCAGCCGAAAAACTAGAAAGTTACATAGAAAAAGGCATTATTCAAATTGCACCTTTAGCATTTATGCGAGGTCGCACTCTAGATAATGCGTTTGTAATTTTAGACGAAGGCCAAAACACAACACACGCACAAATGAAAATGTTTTTAACCCGTATGGGCAAAAACGCTAAATTTCTTTTAACAGGCGATCCTGGGCAAATAGATTTACCACGTCGTACTATTTCTGGACTAAAAGAAGCACTTTTAGTCCTAAAAGATGTAGAAGGTATTGGCATAATTTATTTAGATGATAAAGATGTCATTAGGCACAAACTCGTAAAAAAAGTCATTGCAGCATATAAAAATATTGAAAATCAAAATTAATTTTTCAAAATAAATTAAATTTATAAGGAGCTATTTCCAGCTTTCCGCTCTATCTTTTTTGCTTTTAATGGCAAAAAAGGATGCCGCTACAATCTGGGCTAGGGAATAACCAATGGTAATAGAATATATTAATGGCAAGTTGCTAAACAGATAAACTAATAAACAAATCAACTTTAAAACTTTCAAACGTTTATGAACACCATAACAGACACCAATTTCAATTTTCCAAATCAAAAAAGTATTTATAAAGGCAAAGTAAGAGAAGTTTACAATATTAATGATGCCCAATTGGTAATGGTAGCAACCGATAGGTTAAGCGCCTTTGATGTGGTAATGCCAAAAGGCATACCGTATAAAGGGCAAATCTTAAACCAAATCGCCACCAAAATGATGAAAGCCACCGAAGATATTGTACCAAATTGGTTGTTAGCAACACCAGATCCTAATGTGGCAATAGGCCATCTATGCGAGCCTTTTAAAATAGAAATGGTTATACGAGGATATATGTCTGGTCACGCAGCGCGCCAATATAAATTAGGAAAACGCACACTTTGCGGAGTGGCAATGCCAGAAGGCATGAAAGAAAACGACAAATTTCCACAACCAATTATTACACCCGCTACAAAAGCCGAAATGGGAGACCACGATGAAGACATTTCTAGAGAAGACATTTTAGCAAAAGGCATAGTTACAGAAGCTGATTATTTAATACTCGAAGATTATACCAAAAAACTATTTCAGCGAGGTACAGAAATAGCAGCGTCTCGTGGTTTAATATTAGTAGATACCAAATACGAATTTGGCAAAACCAAAGACGGTAAAATTGTGCTAATAGACGAAATACACACCCCAGATTCTTCCCGATATTTTTATGCAGAAGGCTACCAAGAGCGACAAAATAAAGGCGAAGAGCAAAAGCAACTCTCTAAAGAGTTTGTGCGCCAATGGTTAATAGCAAATAATTTTCAAGGTTTAGAAGAACAAACTGTGCCTTTTATGAGTGATGCTTATATTAAAACCGTAAGCGACCGTTACATAGAACTCTACGAAAACATAACAGGCGAAACGTTTATAAAAGCAGATGTTTCTAATATTGAAAATAGGATAGAAGCTAATGTTTTGGGGTATTTAAAGTAATAGAAATTGATATTTAATTCTTATAGCTAACAAGTAAAAACTGAACGAAAATGAAATATGCTGAATTTAATATTGAAAATCATAAAATAGAATTTCTGAATTCTGTATTCGGAATTGAAAGCGTTTTATTGGATGGAAAAAAGGTTTCTGAACAATTCTCTTTTTCTGGAATTAAACATAAGCTGAATCTTAATTCTGAAAATTTCATACTAAAATCTAAATACAAACAATTCGATAATAGAGAAATTGAAATAGAATTAGTTAAAAATGGGAAGACAATTGAAAAACAAATCATTCAAGCCGACAAAAAACAAAGAATTTACTGGATATTGATTTTAACAGGATTAGGGATTGTAGCATACAAACTTTTGAATTTAATAGTTGAGAATTTGCAATAGATTATCGAAGAGAAGTACATCATAGTATTTCATAATTTCACCACAAGCTCTTCATAATCAACTTTATGAGGAATAATATTTAGCTTTAATAATTCGTCTTGCACGTTTGCAATAGTGTCTTTATCTATAACCTCTTGAGACCATTCGGTTAAAGACAACCATTCTTGTACATCTTCTAATTCTTGCTCGTAACGATTGGCTATGGTTTTGTCTATACTCGGAATAGATTTAAAATCTGCTGTAGTTTGGTTAATGATTTCTAAAATGGTTTTTAAATGGTCTTTTTCATTTACAATAAAATCTTCTCGTACCGCAATTACAAAACAAGGCCAAGGCGATGGACAATTACCTAATCTTCTAAAAACACCATTATCTACTAGGGGTTTGGTGGTGAATTTTTCCCACATAAAGTAATCTGCAATACCATTGGTAAGGCCTTTTACAGCTCCGTCTAAGTTTTTAATAACTTCAAAATTTAAATCGGTTTCTAAATTCCAATTGTGGTTTTTGGCATTTATGTATGCCATTAAGTGAGATCCAGAACCAAATCTGCTTATTGCAGCTCGGGTACCTTTGAGGTCTGTTATGGTTTTAAATTTTGAATTTGCTGCTACATGTATGCCCCAATGTAAAGGAGATTGCACAAAGGTTTGCACAATTTTAGAAGGGTTGCCTGCAATAATGTCTTTTATAATACCTTCGGTAAGTATAACAGCCATATCAATATCTCCGTTTCGTAACGCTTTGCACATAGCACCAGTGCCACCATAATAATCGTGCCATCTTAGGTTTATATCTTTAGCTTTATAGTCTCCATTTTTTAATGTTAAATACCATGCTAAATTAAAATGCTCGGGGACACCGCCTATTTTTACGTCTTTCATTTTATTGCTAAACTTATTTATAGTATTTGTATTCTGCAAAAGCAGTAACTATTTTATTAGTAGTTTATTACCCAAAAAGTTAATTGCAAAGCTAAACAGATTTTGTATGGATTATAGTTCTAAAATGCAATTTAACGCATATTCTATTAAATCTTCAACTAACTGTATTGGGGTTTTGCTAAACTCTCCGTTAACCCTATTTGCTACAATTGCATTTAATGATATGGCCTCATGACCTAGTAATTTGGATAACCCATAAATTGCAGATGTTTCCATTTCTAAATTTGTAACACATAGGTCGTTATAAATATAAGAATCTATTTTAGAGTTTAAATCTGCATCTTGCAAAGGTAAGCGCAACACTCGTCCTTGAGGTGCGTAAAAACCTCCAGCAGTTGCCGTCATGCCTTTATAAACGGTTTTTGTTTCAAAATACTTTTGTAGAAAACTACTATTAGTAATTACAATTGGCCGTGCTTTATTTTTATTCCAATGGGTATGTTTTACAAAAGTATCTTCTATTTCTGGGTTGCAAATTCCTTCTGTTTGGTATGAATGCAACATACCGTTTAGGTCTAACGCATGCGTACTCATAAGAAATGAATCTACCGGAATATGGGCTTGCAAAGATCCTGAAGTGCCTATTCTAATAATATTTAGAGCTGTTAATTTGGTTTTGGGTTGTCTTGTTTTTAAATCAATGTTAACTAAAGCGTCTAATTCATTTAAAACAATATCTATATTATCTGGACCAATACCTGTAGATATTACAGAAATTCGTTTGCCTTTATAATAACCTGTTTGGGTTTTAAATTCTCGTTTTTGTATGCTAAATTCTATACTATCAAAATGCTGTGTTACTTTTTCAACACGATCTTGGTCACCCACAAAAACAATGGTATCTGCTATGTGCTCTGGTTTTAAATTTAAATGGTAAACACTACCATCGTCATTTAGAATTAATTCAGAATTTTTAATTGGCATGCGTTACAGTTTTAATGAGTTTATTCTCGGCTATACTAAATTGATAGTGCAATCTATTTACACCTCCGTAAGTTAAATTATTATCTACTTCCACTGCAAAATTACGTTGTCTTAATAAGGCTTCGTGTCCTTTTCTATTGAGCTTTAAACCTGTTTCTGTCTCTTCTATAAATATAGAGAGTTTATTAATAATGCGTTCCATTTGCAAGTCTCCATAACCGTAGTAACCTTGGTAATTAAGGCTATAACCTAGTAAATGATGTTTAGATTTTATGGGGTTATCTCTTAAAAGTCTAAGTATATTGTCTTCTAAAACATTTAAGCCGCTTTTTTGATGTGGAAAACGTTTTAAATGTGCTTTTAAGCAGTTGGTTAAATATTTAAAATTAGACGCTTTAACGATATATGGTTTCAAAATATTATGATCTTTACCACAATAGGTTCTCCATATTGCAATGGCTAAATCTATATCCGTTTTAGTTAATAGCACTTTGTTTTTGTAATGTAATTTTAATTGCTCTGGGCTGAGTTCTCCTAGAGCTTGCAATTCTTTTTTACCTTTAACACGTCCGCTACAAATAAGATAAAGAGGTTTTTTTATTTCTTTTTGGTGTAATAAATTAATGACTCCAATGAGGTTGATGTGGCAAAACAAATCATATTCAAACCATAGATTTATTTCTGAATAATTTTCAACAGTATCTAATTTTGAAATTTCTTCTTTTAGCGCTTTTGAATTGACTTCAATCTGGTATTCGGTTTTAAGAAATTTAGCACGGATCTCAAAAAAAATATCAGTATTAATCGCTGTTATGGTTGGACCTTCGCACAACATTTCTTGCCAAGTTAATATATCGTCTGTAAAATTTAACGTTCGCAAATAGGCTGTTAAACTATTGCCATTTGTAATATGAAGGCTATTTTTTGTCATTAAAAATTAACCACCAACACGTTTTACATTAAAGCCTTTTTCTTTTAGCATTGCCATAATTTTATCTCGGTAATCTCCCTGAATTATAATTTTATCATCTTTAAAACTGCCACCAACACTAAGTTTTGTTTTTAATTCTTTGGCTAGTTTTTTAAAGTCTTCGGTTGCACCTGTATAACCTTCAAGAATTGTAATGGGTTTTCCTTTTCGTTTTTCGTACTTACAGAGAATAGGATCATCTTGTAACCCTATTTTTTTATCAGAAACCTCAGAATCAACAGTCGTTTCTGGTGTATGCTCAGGGAAAAGGTGTTTTAATTGGTCTTGCAAATCCATTTTTAAGTCATCAGTTTTTTAGTTGGCAGTCTTCAGTTTGCAGTATTTACTAACTGCCGATAGAAAACTATTTTACGGCTTACTATTTTTTAAGTCCCAGTTCTATTAAACGCTCATTTAAAAATTCGCCAGCCGTAATATCTTCATACTGTTTAGGATTGTTTTCATCTATACAACTCTCTAAAACATCTAATTTCATTTCACTAATAGGGTGCATAAAAAACGGAATAGAGTAGCGCGATGTGCCCCAAAGTTCTCTCGGCGGATTAACAACACGATGTATGGTAGATTTTAATTTATTATTGGTATGTCGCGATAGCATATCACCAACATTAATCATTAGCTCGTTGGGCTCTGCAATTGCATCAATCCACTCACCATCATTACGTTGCACTTGCAATCCACGACCTTGAGCTCCCATTAATAATGTAATTAAATTAATATCGCCATGCGCAGCTGCTCTAACTGCATTTTTAGGCTCTTCTGTAATTGGTGGATAGTGAATTGGTCTTAAAATAGAGTTTCCGTTGTGTATAAAATTGTCAAAATACATTTCATCTAATCCTAAATGTAAGGCCAATGCACGTAATACGTATTTTGCTGTTTTTTCGAGCATTTGGTAGGTTTCTTTACCAATGTCATTAAATTTAGATAATTCTTTAACCTCAACATTTTCGGGGTAAGTTTTACGTCTTTCGTCATCATCTTCTACATATTGCCCAAAATGCCAAAACTCTTTTAAGTCTCCCTCTTTTTTGCCTTTTGCACTTTCTTTACCAAAGGAGACATAACCACGTTGCCCACCAATACCAGAGATTTCATAATTTTCTTTGGTCTTTAAAGGTAAATCGAAAAAATTCTTTACCTCTTCATATAAATTTGCAACCAATTTATCGTCTAAAAAATGCCCTTTTAATGCTACAAAACCTATGTTTTCGTAAGCATCTCCTATGTTATTAATAAACTGTTGTTTTCGTTTAGTATCTCCAGATATAAAATCCTTTAAATCTACGCTAGGTATTCTATCCATTGGGTTTTATTTTAAATTTAGGTGTTCTACTACAAATGTAACTAAAAAGTGCCAAAAAATTATAATCTTACTAGTGTTAATTTGAACCTTAAATACGAATATATTAAATCATTTTATTTACTTTTGATACTATTAATTAATTATAAAAATGTCTGAAACAAAAGAAAGTAATATCAAATATAACAGAGGTAATTTAAGTAATGACGAGTTGTTAAAACTCTATTTTAATATGCTTAAGCCAAGACTTATTGAGGAAAAAATGTTAATTCTATTGCGCCAAGGTAAAATTTCAAAATGGTTCTCTGGCATTGGGCAAGAAGCCATTTCAGTCGGTGTAACTATGGCCTTACAGCCAAATGAATACATATTACCAATGCACAGAAATTTGGGAGTTTTTACAACTAGAGACATACCACTGCATCGTTTATTTTGCCAATGGCAAGGTAAAGCTAGTGGTTTTACCAAAGGTAGAGATCGCTCGTTTCATTTTGGCACTCAAGATTATAATATTGTGGGTATGATTTCGCATTTAGGCCCACAACTAGGTGTTGCAGATGGCATTGCACTGGCCAATTTATTAAAGAAAAACAACAAAGTTACTGCTGTTTTTACAGGCGAAGGTGGTACAAGTGAAGGCGATTTTCATGAGGCTTTAAACGTCGCTTCTGTATGGCAACTACCCGTAATTTTCTGTATTGAAAATAATGGTTATGGGCTATCTACACCAACAAGCGAGCAATATAATTGTAAAAACTTAGCAGATAGAGCTAATGGTTATGGTATGGAGTCTCATATTATAGATGGTAATAATACAATTGAAGTTTATACAAAACTAAATGAAATTGCCAAAAGTATAAGAACACAACCAAGACCTGTTTTAATAGAGTTTAAAACCTTTAGACGACGAGGGCACGAAGAGGCAAGTGGAACAAAATACGTACCACAAGAACTTATGGATTATTGGGAGGCAAAAGATCCTATTACAAACTATAAAAAGTATTTAATTAACGAAGGAGTTTTAGACACGCATACAGATGATAAATATCATGCCATAATAAAGCTAGATATTGACACATCTTTAGAATCTGCCTATGCAGAAAATGATATTACTCCAAGTGAAACAGAAGAATTAAATGATGTATATAAACCTTATGATTATGAGTTAGTTGTTCCAAATTCTGAAACCAAAGAATTACGTTTAATAGATGCCATTTCTGATGGTTTAAAACAATCTATGGAAAAACACAAGGATCTTGTAATTATGGGGCAAGATATTGCAGAATATGGAGGTGTTTTTAAAATTACAGAAGGCTTTGTAGAGCAGTTTGGCAAGCAACGTGTACGCAACACACCAATTTGTGAATCTGCAATTGTAGAAGCAGGCATGGGATTAGCCATTGCAGGTATAAAAGCTGTTGTAGAAATGCAATTTGCAGATTTTGCTACCTCTGGGTTTAATCCTATTGTTAACTATTTAGCAAAATCTCATTACCGTTGGCAGCAAGCTGCAGATGTGGTAGTGCGTATGCCTTGTGGTGGTGGTGTGGCTGCAGGTCCTTTTCATTCGCAAACAAACGAGGCTTGGTTTACCAAAACACCAGGTCTTAAAGTAGTCTATCCTGCATTTCCTTTCGATGCTAAAGGGTTACTAGCAACAGCTATTAACGACCCAAATCCTGTATTATTTTTTGAACATAAAGCCTTGTACAGAAGTATTAGACAAAACGTACCTATAGATTATTATACATTACCATTGGGCAAAGCAGCACTTTTAAAACAAGGTGAAGAAGTCTCTATTATTACTTACGGTGCAGGTGTGCATTGGGCTTTAGAAACACTAGAAAACAATACCGAAATCTCAGCAGATGTCATTGATTTAAGAACTCTTCAGCCTTTAGATAAAGCAACTATTTTTAATTCAGTTAAAAAAACAGGTAGAGCTCTAATTTTACAAGAAGATTCTTTATTTGGTGGTATAGCAAGCGATATCTCTGCCATGCTAATGGAGCACTGTTTTGAATATTTAGATGCACCAGTAAAACGTGTTGCAAGTATGGAAACCCCAATTCCTTTTATAAGTCAGCTAGAAACCCAATATTTAGCTAAAGGTAAATTTGAGGCTGCTTTAAAAGAAGTGTTGCATTACTAATTTAACAGAATTAGTCTGTTTTTAGTTTAAAAATAAATAAGCTGTTTTAAAATATTATGATAAGAAATTATTGGAATGAAGAATGGAAAGTCATTGTCTTTGATGACAAAATAGTAGATAACGGAGATTTTAAAATTTCAAACTATGGTAGAATTTTAAACTGTAAAGATGAGAAACCGTATTTGGTCAAAGAAATGTACATAAATGGGTATCAAAACCTTCCGTTAAAGCAAAAACGAAATGGCAAATCAACAAGCCGTTATGTTCATAAGTTAGTAGCACAACACTTTTTAGAGCAAAACGATGGTAAGTATGTTATTCATTTAGATTATGACAAAAAAAACAACCATGTAGATAATCTAAAATGGGCCACAAAAGAACAAAAAGAACAACATCAGTTTGCCAACCCAGAGTTTAAAACTAGAGTAAGAACCATACCCAAAACTGCAAAACTTACAGAAACAAAAGTTAAACTTTTAAAACGGAAGCTAAACGACCCAAACAGAAGAACTCGTTTAAAAATGATTGCCAAACAATTTGGGGTAACAACAACCCAATTAAAACGCATAAAACGAGGCGAAAATTGGGCAAATGTAGAACCTTAAAGTGTATTAATACCATTTTTGCATTGAAATTACCGCAATAAAACCCACTTTTTTCCTTTCTTTTTTAACATAAAAAGAAACCGTAACTAGACTATGCTTTATTTTTCTGTTTCAAATAAAGAAAAAAATCATCGTTTTCTTTTACAGTAATTTCAATGCAAAAGTGGTATAATTTTAATAAAATTGTAACAAGGCAGCGTTTTTAACTACAAACAACATAACAAGTCTCTTTTTGTATAGTGTTAAAATTTACAAAAACTGCTTATCCACTAATTGTTCAACTAACACACAATAATATGTCTGATGATTTTGATTTATTAGAAACCAATTCGCAAGAAAAAACTGAAAAAGTAGAGGTTAACTGGGGAAAAGCCATAGACCAAATGAAGTCTAAATTGGCACAAGAAGATGACCCAGAAAGCCGCCAAAAAATACTAAACGCAACATTAGATAATGTTGTAGATATGGCAGAAAAAGACAGAACCACACTTTTAGACGCTATTAAAGATTTAACAGATTACCAAGATGAAGTTGGTATTATGTTCGAAGGGTTTTCTGCATTAAACGCAACCGAGCAAAAGGTAATTGATGACTCTATTAAACGTTTAGAACGTGCAAAAGTTGAGCTAGAAGATGCTAATAATAAACCAGACACGTGGTGGAATAACCTTTGGGGACGTAAAACCAAAATAAAAGACGCAGAAGCAGAGCTTAAAGCTGCAGAAAAAACACGTAACGAAGCAGATAATAAAGCTAAAGCAATGTTTCAGCAACGTATAGAAACTGCAGATGTACAAACCTTGTTAAATGAATTATCGTTTAAAAGTCAAGCTGCCATAAAACGCTTAAAAGACCGAGAACTCGAAATTAAAGAAGTAGAAGAGAGTTTAAAAACCGCAATTGTAGAAGCTTCTAATAACCACACCAAAGCACTTCAAAAGAAAAACGAAGTAGAAGCAAAGCTAGAGGAGCAGTATGCGTTACTCAAACAAGCCAGGCAAGCTTTAGAAGAAGTCGCAGATAAGCAATCTACCGCTTACTCCGATGCTTTAGCTCAAGTTACCACTTTAGAGCAAAAAGTAGAAGAATTAGAAGGGCTTAAAAATGCTTACACCACTTTAGCCGCTTCAAAAGATAGTTTTGTACACAAACACAATTTAACCATTAAAGTATTAACCTCGTTACGAAGCAATTTACAAACACACAGAGCCAAATTAAAGAGCGATACAGATGAGCGTCTTAAATATTATGATGGTTACGTAGTGGCATTAAAAGCACGTACAGACCAAGAATTTGCTGCAATTTTAGAACATTTGGGGGTAAAAACCGACGAGCATATCGGTGCAACTTTAGCATCTATGCACACAGCAAGCGCAAAAGCACGTCAAGAAATGATGGATAATATCCCTGTACACGAAAAAGTAATGCAAGGTGTTTACGGCAGTTATGCTGAAGCTTTACAAGAAATCCGTGAGAAAGATAAATCTATTCAAAAGAACTTTGCAGACCGTTATGGTATTGACATGAAAGAAATTTTTGAAGATTATTACGCAGCAAATGGCAATGCACCAACTGGTGATGGCGACAAACCAGCTGGCGAGCCAAAACCAGAAGCTAACGACGACGATTTATTAGGTTAAATACCAACGTTGGCATTGCGAGGACAAAGAACGTGGCAATCTCATAGTAATTAGTATATGTAAAATAATTATAGCGTTACCAACTTTTGTTTTTAAGACAAAAGTTGGTCAGGCTTTACACTATATCTTTTTTTTGCCATTTATGGCAGCAAAAAAAAGGATGCCGTTTCAATCCTTAACGCACTTACCCTTACTAAATTAATACAATTTTATACCTGTAAAATAATAAAGTATATTTTATATTTACAAAAAATAAATATATAATGGCAACATTTACATCATCACTTCCAGATCCATTACTCGATAAACTTTCTAATATTGCAAAGGAACTTCAACTTCCTAAAAATCGCCTTATAGAAAAAGCACTCGAGTTATATTTAGACCAGCTCGAGCGTGCGCAATATGTTAAATCATATAAAATGGCTGGTGAGGATATAGATATTATGAAAGTTGCTAAAGAAGGTATGACAGATTACCTCAAATCTATTACAGAAACCGAAAACCAATGAAACAAGGTGAAATTTGGAACATGTACTTAAATCCTGTAAAAGGAAGTGAAAAAAGAGGAAATAGACCTGCAGTAATTATTAGCGGAAACATGCTAAATAAATATTTAGAGGTTGTAATTGTTTGTCCTTTAACGACTAAAATTAAAAATTATAAGGGTAATGTAATTTTAAATCCTTCAAACAAAAACGGACTTAAAGAAATTTCAGAAGTTTTAACATTTCATGTGCGTTCGGTTTCAAAAGAACGTTTAGGCTCAAAAATTGGACAGATGTCTTTAGAAGAATTAAACACTATAAAAGCAACCTTAAACGATATTTTAAGATTTTAAATAATGATAGTTACCCCATTAGATTCTGCCATACTCGATTCTAAAAATCAATACGTATTCTATCACAAAATGGTAGCTTTCGCATTAAAAGAACTTGCAGAATCTGTACAACAAAAGCAACTACTCAATACACAAGAAATTCGTTTATTTAAGCAATACAGCGATTTGTTATTGTACTCCATTGAAGCCATGCGTATTAAATACATGTACGATGATGAAGAGAACATGAAAATTGATTTAACCGACTCTGGTTTTCCTAACTATTTAGAGTTTAGGTATGTGTTTAATGACTTAGAACTGCGAAAAGATTATTTAGATAAACTTACAGGTATTGAGGTTTTAAAAGATGAATTTTTAGATACATTACTACGTAAAAAAGAACTAATTTCTAAACGAAAATTGTTTCAAGCGGCATCAATTGTATATTATTCTTCAGCTAAAAAGGAATATATTTTTAACCGATTTGTACAAGGTAAAATTTTAGAACTTCCAGAAGCATCAGAAAACGAATATTTGGTAAGCTGGAGTTTTTATGATGTTACACATAATAGACCGTTTGTTTGCTATATGTATTTTAATTACGATGGTAAAAATGTTAATGCCTATAAAAACGAAATTTACGAGGTTTTAAAAAACGTTGCAGACCGAAAAATGGCATTAGATACAATGGCTTACGCTATAGATAAACGTTTGCCAAAGGTAATGCCAAAGCTTATAAAACGTGTAGATTTAGGGCCAATACACAACGTATTTGCAAAAGACGAAAACAAAGTAACACATGCCATTTTGCAAAGTATAGCAAGCAAAGAAATTCCATTAGCATCTTATGCCATTTCATATAAGATAGACGAATTAAAATCGGTTAGCGAGTTTAAAGAAGGTGGTTTTTTTAACAAACAGACATTTCAGAAATGGGATACAATTTTTAAGCAACGCTACATCTTTGCACCACATAGAATTATACAGTTGTTATATAATAAAACACCAGAGCTTATGAATAACTTAGCAATACCACCTGTAGAAATTTCTGAACTAAAAATAAAATAAGCACACAGTCGCAGTTTTTAGTATTGCGATAATATCATATAACGATAACCAGTTTTAGATGGGTTAAGTAGAGCAAAGTAAGAAACTGTTTACTGCAACTGAGACTGAAAACTATAAAAAATGGAACACAACTCAACTTTCCCAATAAAACAAAACGAATTAGACATGCTCAGAGATGAAGCAACGTCGTATTTAAAATCCATTCAATGGCAACAAAGCCAACGCGCAAAAAATAAAGATGCAGATGCAAAAGACGAATCTATTTTGTTGTATTTATCGAGAGCAAATACTGGGAGCAATGTTAATGTAACATCAGTTTCTAAAACCATTTTAGCTTTAAAAAAGCGTTTATTACCAGAGTCCGTTGCGTTACCTATTTATTTAAACAAAACATTGTATGCAGTACAAGAAAGTATAACACTAGGCATTTGGATAAAAGAGAGTTACTACGACGCATCGGGTTTATCAACTTTAAATGAAAACAAATCGGCTTTAGATAGCTCAGGAAAACGCGAGTACGAAAGTAAAATGCACACGTCAACAGCATTTATGTTATTTGCTTTGGCTTACAAAATTCTGCACGATTTAAAACCACACGCATCCGATGATTTATCGGTAATGAAACAAAAGTTTGCGGGTATCCCAGAAGTATCGTTTTTATCCCCTTTAAAAGGTATTTCGTGCCAATTATTTTATTACGATAAATATTTAAGTCATCTAGATATTATAAAATCCGATAAAGATGTTATTGATTTTACAGTCGTTTATTTTGAAGCACTCATTGACGAAATTCAACTGCGCAAAAGCAGTTTAGAATATACCGAAACTATTGTTGATAGAACCTATAAACTCGAAAACTCAGAGTTTGCAGTTTCTGGTTGGGACAATACCTTTTCTGGCACAGCAAAAAGTATAGAATTTAATAAAATTCAGTTTGAACAAATTGTAGGTAACCGAGATGCCAAACATTTTGCACGTCGGTTAACTGAGCGTTTACTAAGTTATGATATAGAAGCCAAGAAAAATCCATTTCAAGAATTAGGTGGTTTTATGCCTGTTTTTATGGGTTACGGCATTCCAGGAACAGGAAAATCTATGCTAATTGCAGCCATTGCAACGCGCTTAAAAGAACATAGTGATAATTTAGACATTCCGTTTTTATTTCACCCAATGCCAGATACGCTAATTAGTACGTTTCAAGGTGGTTCTGCTGAGAAAATGGTAGAATGGATGAAGCCATTACAAGACCCAACCAAATTAATTTTTGCACCAATAGATGATGCCGAAAATAATTTGCAAGAGCGCACAACACAAGGAGTTTCGGCTGGTGTAAAAGAAGTCATTGGTGTATTTTTAAGATATACTGAAGGTGCTTATGCGGTTAATTATGGAAATAGCTCAATAGGCTTGTTTACCAATTTACCAGAAATGCTAGATAAAGCCGTGATTTCTCGTGTACAAGGACGATTTAAAATTGATGGCGCACGTACAGAGCACGACTTTGTAGATCAGGATTATATTTGGTGGAAAAAATTACAAGATACCATGCCCAATTTTGTAAACATGAACGACCCTGAAGTTTACAAATACCTGTCAGATCAAGGCTTAGCAAAAAGTATGGGAGACATTCTTAATTTAGTTGAAAAACCTTCAGAAGCAAGAGTACACGATACGTTTGATAAAGTTGAAAAGCTTCACCAAACCAATGACCACATGTTCTATGCTACTTTGTATAAAGAGATTCAGAAAATATTTCCGTTTTTCTCATCTAGAGATGTGCGTAATATTCAATCTGCAATTTCATTACGATTAACCGATTTTGATTTGGAACACGATTGGTTTGAAAACCCAGAAACGTATTTCAAAAAAAATTACAACACCAAGTTTAATATGCTTCAAGAATTAATGAAATCTAATATGAATGGTTTAAATTTTTCAGACATAAGACGACAAGAAGTCATTAGATATTTAGATAACGTCGCAACCATTGCAGATACAGATTTTAAACGCAAAGTAAATGCTAGAGTTAGCCAAATGAATATTGAAACTGAGGCTCGTGAGCAGTTCGGAAAATAAACCAGTTTTAAAGTTAAAAAGTATAAAGTAGAAAAGTTTTAAGAGCAACTTTTTAAACTTTTAACAGTCCAACTTTCAACTAAAAAAAATGCAAAAACTAAAACAAGCAAATTTATACCAAAGTGAACTTATCGCAGTGAGCGGAAAGTTAGTAGAGCGTTACAATAAATGCTTGGTAACACTTGGGTTTTTAGAAACAAAACTAAAATCATTTTCTATAGATGGTAGGGGTTGGAGTCCAGAAATTGCAGAAGAAAAAAAGGATATTCATTACCTAAATCATGGAGATGCAAATCCGCATGGTATTATAATTTCGCCGTTACAAAACGGAAAACCTGTGTATTTACCATTTCACTCGTTTGATAGAGCAATGATGCAGCACGTTTTTAAAACACATGGAGACAAAATAAATGATATTACTAGAGATTCTGCTGTATGTATAGATTTTGACCAAAATATAGATGTATTTTACGAGCCATTAGATGTGTTAAAATACACTAATGTTAATATTACATTCAGATTAATAGACGATTTAGAAAACAAGCAAAAAGAACAATTAAAACTCATAGATAAGTTTAAAACAGATAATAATTTTATTGACGAAACTATTCATAAAGACTTATTAGACTCTGCAAAAGCCTATGGAGATTTACGAAATAGAGATTTAAGTTTGCATCCATTACATTTTTCAACCAGTTCATTTTTTACACGTGCATACGGAGGTGTATATGTGTTAAGAGATTTTATAAAACCAATTGTAATTTTTGAAGACCAAAAAGCGTACAAAGAAGCTATAAAAGATACTATACACGATGTGTTAATTTATCATATTTCGCAACCCGAATTGGTTGCAAAACTCAAAGATCATATTATTATTGAGTGCGACTTAGAAACCATGGTAAAAACACCAAATTACGATCGCATAAAAAAGTTTGAATTAGCACAATGTATTAAAAACCCACAACATCCTATTATTGATATTTTAAATAATAATGTGTTGTTTAAAAGTTACTTAAACAAAATTGATGTTGAGGCACGCAAACAAGTGATGAGCGTGGAGTTATATCTCGAAAAATTAGAACAAAGCAACGCTTATAAAATTGAAGATGTTGTAGATCAATCTGTCTATTTTGCATTGCATCAACCGCATTCGTCATTATCTGCACAGCATCGCGATTTAATACATAAGCTATTAATTAATATTTCGCCAAAAGATGTTTTATACTTGTATTGGTACGACAAAGAACAGTTTTATAAAAGTTATAACACTTGGGACAATTCGTTTAAAGATTGGGTAATAGAACGCATAAGTAACACTATTTAACAATTTTAGACTAATTTTATACAAATACAAAAATCAAGAACTTATGTCGTTAGAATTAATAGCTTTTATAGCCTCAATATTATTTGGTATTGTATTGTACTGGCGAGAATCTAAAAATAATAGTGTTTATCGTTTTTTTAACTCACTATTTTACGCAAAAGCGTTGCAAATGGAAGCAAAAAGCAGAAAAGGGTTTTTGTACCAACAATCTTTTTTAATGCGCTTGGTTTATATAGGTGCATTATTTTTAATCACAATTGTTATTGTTAGGTTTCTAATACCAATAGATTTAGCAACACTATCACTATTTGCTTCAACTATTTTCGGAACGTTATTAGGCACGTATTTAGCAAATTTTGTGTTTAAATCTACTCAAGTTATAGACGAAAAAAGTGAGTCTTTAATTGAAGCCGTAAAAGATTCTGTTGAAAAAGGCAAAGAATTTATTCAAGATTTAGAAGCTGAAGACGCAAAAGAAGAATTTGAATCTGAACTAGAAATTGAAGTAAAAACAGAAACAATAGAAAAAACAACTATAAAAACAAAATCTGCCAGAGACCGATTAAAAGAGAAAGGTTTAATGTAGTAAGAGGTTAAATTATAACTATTTAAAAATTGCTAAAGCCAATTGCAAAAAGCTAATAAAATGATAAAAAATTACTGGAATAAAGGAGGAAAACAAAAACGAATTATAATTACTCTAACATTAATACTATTAGTGTTGTTATTTGTATTTCGTGACGATTACCAACCCGCATTATTATTTTTAAGAAAATATATATTCATCATTTTGTTGAGTGCTTTGGTATTAATTTTTGGGCTAAGAAAATTCAGAAAAACGGCAAGTTCAGGCAAACGCATTCTATTATTAGGCATAATGATTGTGTTTTTTGGCTTGCTTTATGCTTTTGGTTGGCATTATAAAATGTACGATTATATAAAAACCTACAACGTTTTTAATAGTTTAAATAAAGTTGAAATTAACACATTGCCATTAACCCAAAACGAACGCATACAACCCCTAAGAAATATATTTTCTATGGCTAACGAAAGTGTTGGTGAAACTAAAGACGTATCCTTACCACATTTAGTGCGTATTGGTACCGATAATAAATGGACAATGGCAATTCAGCCAAGCGAAAAATACATTATGCAGCGTATTAACGACAATACGGAAGAAATTTTTGCCGTAAGTAGCACAACACCATTTCCACGTTTTTCTAATGAAAATAGAGTAGAAGTAACGTTTTCAATAGGCGAATCATTAAAATTTAGTAGAAATACATACAATGCTGTTGTACAACGATTTAACCCTTGGATGCTTTTTAACTATGAGCCAAGCGATACGTACTACATGAAAAACGATGCTAACCAATGGGTGCAAGTGGTGAGCTTAATAAAATGGAAAGGCTTTTTCTTTCCGTACCCAACCTTTGGTGGTGTAATGCTTATAGAAAGTGGTGAGCACAATTTTAATGATTACCTAGAACGTATTACTATTGGTAAGGGCACATTTATACATCCAGATGAGATAAAAAACTATCCGTTTTTAAATAAGCAAAATACATTATCAGAAAACGTATCGCAACTACAAGCTGAGTCTTTAAAGTTTTTAGGCGGTTTTAGTGATCCATTACCTTGGAATATGGAAACGGCAGTAAAAATTCCGTTAATGCCAAAAGACCAAAATCAACAACCTTATGTTACAGATTTCGATTTTTCAGGTTCAAACTCTAACGCATATAGCGGCTTATACCATTGGTTTGGTTTAGAGCCTGTTGGCGCAAAACGTACAAGTTTAAGCTATAGTGTTTTTGTACCAGCAGACGGAACAGATAAATTATATTATTACGACCATGCAACTAAAAAACAAGGTTACGCAGGTGTGTCTGCAATGCCATTAAAAGTGAAAGAATCTCGTAAAGAATACGACTGGTCGGCAAGTACACCTGTAGAGTTTAGACCTTATATAAAAAATATTGCTGGGAGAAAACGTATGTTTTTTTTAGGAACAATTGCTTCAATAAGTGCAACAGACGCACAACAATTTGATGGTTCTGCAACACCAGACTTAGTGTTGATAGATAGTGAGTATAGAGATGTTATTTGGGTAGATGTAAAACACCCAAGTACTTGGGAAGAAACGATTTATAAACAACTAAACGAAGCTTGGCGCGCAAGTGAAGGTATTGGGTATTACTTTAAGGAAATCCCAAAAGATGAAGATATAATAGAACAAACCTTAGATACTTTAAAAACTATTCCTAAAATTATAATTCCGAAGGTTGATGATAATTCTGAAAAAATTAATGCTTTGCAGCGTGAGTTAGATTCTTTGAAAGGCATAAATTCAAAATAAATAATTCGGTAATTACTGATATTAAAATTCTAGCAACATCTTAATATCGCTACGCTTGTATGGGGTATTAGTTTCAAGTTTTAATTCCTTAAATCCATATTTTCTATATAAATAAATAGCATTTTCTAACTTGGTGTTAGAGTAGAGTAGTAGTGCTTCAAATTGTTTTGACTTCGCAAAATCTATACAAAACTGCAATAATTGTTGCCCAATTTTTTGTCCGCGTTTCTCTGTATTAACTGCCATTTTTGTGAGTTCAAAAATGCCTTTATTTTCTGTTGGCATTAATGCAACTGTACCAACAACTATATCATTTTTTAGAGCAAAAAAAATAAAACCACCTTTATTAATGATGTATTTTTCTGGGCAACTTAATACGGCTTCATCAAAGGCTTCAACATAGAAAAAGGTTTTTAGCCATTCTATATTTAAATCGTAAAAATGCTTAGCATGTTTTTTGTTATAGTCTATTATTTTAATTGCCATTTGCTCTAATAAAATCGGTGATTAAATAGGTAATAAGTTTTCCAACTTTTGTAGCCGTTTTCTTGGTTGGTGCTGCTTCACAAATATGCAAGTAGTTTGCGTTTTTATGTTTACCAAAATAATTTACAAACTGTCGGGCTTGTGTAGTACTAAATCCGCTTGGTGTCATTGCACTACTTGGTATGTTTTCAATAGCATCGCAATCTATTTCAATACCAAATTTTTTATCAGAAACATGGTTTAAAGCTAGTTCTAATTCTGTTTTAAAGTCGAGTTCGTTTCGTATCGCAATTGCTTCGTAGGTATTGTATTTTAGATATTTATTGGTATTCAAATGTTTAAATAATTCATCTGAAGTATAATTTTCATGAAGCCCAAATACAAAATATTGTTCCAAAAAACCCTCACTAAAAGCATAGCTAAACCCATTGCCGCTATGTCTGCCTTCTTCTGCTCTAAAATCGGTGTGCGCATCAAAATTTACAACATTAATTTTCTCTACATTAGCTAACGCAGTTCCTTTTATATTACCATAAGCATTATTATGCCCACCACCAATAATAATAGGTGTTTTACCAGCTTTAACAATGCTCGATACTAAATAACTAACATCATTATCTATGGTTTCTACAAGACTCCGAGCTTTAGAAATGGTTTGTTTTTCTGGCTCTAATTTGGTGATTTTTTGCTGCTCTTTGTAGGTTAAACAGCCCAAAATTAAAACACGATTTGCTTTGGTAAACGTATTGCTTTGTATGTTTAATAAAACATTAAGCGTTGCTTCCCAGGCTTTTTTTGTACCTGTTTTACCTTGGTTTGCATAAACGCCAATGTCTTCGCAAATACCAAAAATAACATAATCAATTTCTAAGTTTTCAATAGCGTGTTGTATGTTATTATAGCTAGTGAGGTATTTAATGTGCTCTCCAAATTTTAACTCACCCTTACGTTTTTTTAAAAATTGTTTTTTTTCTTTTTCTGAAAATAATTTTAGGTTTTGCATGTTTAAATTTAAGTTATAAATTATAAAAATATAGCTTTTTTTAATATTAAATTTGTACACAATAAAATTAAAGATACAAGAGTTAACTATTACATTAAAATTATAATATGGAACAAACAAAAAAAACAAACACAGGATTAAAAGCAGCACTTGCTATTTTATTACTTCTACTTTTAGCAACAGCTTTTTTTGCTTACCAATTAAATACCGAAAAGAAAGAAACTGAAAAAATACTAATTGCTGAAAAAGAACAAGTAATTAATGATTTAACAGCGATGTCTCAACAATACGATGTTGCAATTGCAGATAATGACTCTATTAGTACAAATTTAGTTGCTGCAAAAAATAGAATTAAAGATTTAATGACATCTTTAAAAGCGTCTCAAAATAGTGTAAATACCCTACTAAGTTACAGAAAAAAGTTTGTAGCATTACAAGCAGAAATGGACGTTTTACTTAAAGAAAATGATAGATTAAAAGGTGAAAATGCCTTACTTTCTACATCTTTAGATAGCACACAAGTGCAATTAGCAAAGCGTACTGTGTTTACAGATTCTTTATTAATACAAAATACGCAGTTATCTTCTGTGGTAGAAGATGCTTCTGCTTTACTAACCGTAGGTTTAACTGGCATGGGAGTTATAGAAAGAAGTAGCGGAAAACAAATACCTACTGAGCGTGCAAGACGTACAGATAAGTTAAAAGTATGCTTTACGGTTGTTAAAAATACGTTAACAAAAGCTAACGATAAGGAATTATATGTACAAATTATAGATCCCAAAAACAATGTTTTAGGTCTCAACGCACAATTAAAATTTGGAAATGAAATTTTAAATTATAGCCTAATAAGTAGCTTTAATTATGAAAATAGAAACCTAGACATTTGCGAATATTTACCAGCAATAAAAGACACAAAATTTGAAAAAGGCCGTTATAGAATTAATGTATTTAATGCTAAAAAATTAATAGCGTCTTCAGAGTTTGTTTTAAAGTAATACCAAAATAGTTTTAAAATGTTGTATAAATAATTTGAATTATTTTTTGTTCAGATGAAATAGAAAATATAAGCATAGCATTTGCTACGGTTCTATTTTATATTGAAATATGAATGAAAAAGAAACATAATTATATGCGACATTTTAATGCTATTTTGGTATAATATAATTTCTACCAATTGCAACTTAAAAAAAATCCGAGAATATTTACTCTCGGATTTTTTTATGAGCTGCTTTACCAAAAAATGTTATTTTCCGTCTTCTGCTATAGTTTGAAGCCTTTTGTGGTCTGCTATTTTTATTCGTTTGCCGTTAGTGATAATTAAACCCTCTTTTTTTAATTTTGTTAAGCTACGGATACAAGCTTCCTTTGCTGTACCTACTAAGTTGGCGATGTCTTCTCTTTTAACGACCAAACTTATATATTTATCAGTGTCAACACCAAAATTTTTCTCTAAATACAACAAGGTTAAGGCAATACGTTGCGGTACTGTTTTTTGAGCCATATTAATAAGTGCATTATCTGCAAAGCGCAAATCTATTGCCATGAGCTCTAAAACTTTTTGGGTAAATTTTAGATTTTTTTTGAGTAAGCTTAAAAACTCTTTTTTTGGTATATGGCAAACCTCCATAGTGTTTATAGCTTCGGCACTTAAGTTGGTTTTTTCATTAGCAAAAATAGAGCGTTGACCTAAAATTTGACCCTGACTAGCAATTTTAACGATATGGTCTTTGTCCAATGTATCGGTTTTAGAAAGTTTAGAAACCCCATTTCTTACACAAAAAACACCTTTAAGTTTCTTTCCTTCGTTAAAAATAACTTCGCCTTTTTCAATTTTTTTTGAAGTTTTACTATCCGAAATAATTTTTAATTCCTCTTTAGATAATACTTTTAGCGCATTAAGCTCTCTAACTATACAATTTTCACATTTACTTTCTTGGTGATTTTCCATAACCTTAATTTGCTTTTATAAAGAAACTAAATTAATTGCTGTTAACCAATAAATAACGCATCTATTTGTTAACTTTAACTAACAAAAGTCATCTTTTAATAAGGGTATCAAAACTATTTTTGTTGCAATTTTTTTTTGAATTTCAATTAACAATTTATGAAGGTTTGTTACCATTGTGGTGATGCTTGTACAACAACAATTATACATCATAAAAACAAGCCGTTTTGCTGTAAAGGTTGTAAGACGGTTTTTGATATTTTAAATGAAAATGACTTATCGTATTACTATGAGATAGAAAAAAATCCTGGTAATGCACCATCTCGATTTGAAGGAAAATTCGATTTTCTTAAAAATGAAACTATTGCTAATCAACTTATAGCGTTTAATGAGCAAGGTACACAAGTTGTAACCTTTGTAATTCCGTCTATACACTGCAGCTCGTGCATTTGGGTTTTAGAAAACCTAAATAAAATAAATACCGCTGTAAAAATAGCACAAGTAAATTTTCCAAAAAAAACGGTTCGGATTACATTTTCTTCAAATGTAATGCAGCTTCATCAACTTGTTTTATTATTAAGTAAAATAGGTTACGAACCTTACATTTCTTTAGATGATGCCACAAAAAAAACAGTAAAAAAAGATTATAGTTTAATCTATAAAATTGGGGTTGCTGGTTTTGCTTTTGGTAATATTATGTTTTTGTCGTTTCCAGAATATTTTGAAGTATCTGAGTTTTGGTTAAATCGGTTTAAACCACTTTTTAGATGGCTAATATTTGCATTTGCGGTTCCTGTTGCGTTTTATTCGGGGAGTGATTATTTAATTTCGGCTTACAAAAGCATAAGGTCTAAAATGCTAAATATAGATGTGCCAATTGCTATCGGTATTTTGGTGCTTTTTATACGTTCTACCGTAGAAATTGTTATGGATTGGGGATCGGGTTTTTTTGACAGTATGGTTGGCCTTATCTTTTTTCTATTATTAGGTAAATTTTTTCAGCAAAAAACGTATGCTTTTTTATCGTTTGAGAGAGATTACAAATCGTACTTTCCTATTGCAGTAACACGTTTGGATAGGCAAAATAATTCTGAAGAGCAAGCACAAGTTTATAATTTAGCCATTGGAGACCGAATTATAATAAGACATGGTGAGCTTATTCCGGTAGATGGTATTCTCATTAATGGCAATGCACATATAGATTACAGTTTTGTAACTGGTGAAGCAGAGCTTGTTGCAAAAAAATCTGGGGATAAATTATTTGCTGGCGGAAAACAACAAGCTGGCGTTATTGAGCTAGAGGTTTTAAAATCTGTTGAGCAAAGTTATTTAACACAACTTTGGTCTAACGATATATTTAGCAAAACAAATGGCAAAACATTTCAGAGTATTACAGATCAGATAAGTAAACGATTTACCATTAGTATTTTAGCAATTGCTGTAATAGCAACTGTATTTTGGTTAGTTTACAAACCCGCACTTGCACTCAATGTTTTTACGGCTGTACTAATTGTAGCGTGTCCGTGTGCAATTGCATTGGCGGCACCTTTTACATTAGGTAATTTATTACGCATATTTGGTAAACATAAGTGTTATATAAAAAACAGCACGGTAATAGAGCAATTAGCGCGTATAGATATGGTTGTTTTTGATAAAACAGGTACATTAACTACGAGTCGAAAAAACAGAATAACATATAAGGGTGCAACGTTAACAAAAACAGAAAAAAACTTACTTTTAGCGACACTACGTGCTTCTAATCATCCTCTTAGTCGTTCATTATATACCACACTAAAAGCAGATAATAAAACTTCACCACTTGCAGATTTTAAGGAAGTTGTTGGGCAAGGTATTTCTGGTACTATTAATACAAATACTATTAAAATTGGCGCTATTACTTTTGTAACTAATCAACCACCTCAATTAGCGACTAATCAACAAAACCAAACCACAGTACATATTAGTATCAATGGGACGTATATGGGCTATTATATTTTTTATAATGCCTACAGAAAAGGCATGAAAACGCTCTTTCAATCGCTTGCAAAAAACTATAAATTAGCGGTACTTTCTGGAGATAATGATGGAGAAAAAGCATACCTAAAAGCAATGCTACCAAACGGTACAGATTTGGTTTTTAACCAAAAGCCAGCAGATAAGCTCAACTATATAAAAACACACCAAAAACAAGGTCAAAAAGTGCTAATGATTGGAGATGGCTTAAATGATGCTGGTGCTTTAGCACAAAGTAATGTTGGTTTGGTTATTTCAGAAAATGTAAATGTGTTTTCTCCTGCTTGCGATGGTATTTTAGACGCTTCAGAATTTAAAAACCTTGTTACATTTATTTCAATTTCAAAAAAAGGGATGCAAGTTATTAAGTATGCTTTTATATTTTCTTTGTGTTATAATTTAATAGGCTTAGGTTTTGCTATTACTGGGCATCTTGCGCCTGTGGTTGCTGCAATTTTAATGCCTTTAAGCTCTATTAGTATTGTTGTATTTACAACGCTTTACACTTATATATTAGGTCGTAAAATAAACAACAATGGCTTTACTTATAAAAAGTCTTAAATAACAAAAAACTAACCCTAAGCCTTAATTATAATTCTATTTTAATTTGAAATAAAATCGCAAATAGAAACAAATGATAAGGCATATTTTGGGCAATAAAACTGGTATTACTGCGTAAAATTTCACAAAATTATTTAGTGTTAAAATAAGTTAAAAAAAATAGGCTTAGCTAACAAAAGTCATCTTTTTTTTAAGCCTTCATGAGTAATTTTACAAAAATTTTTTAAAAATACGTATGACTATTATTTACATGTTACTAGCAATAAGTGTTGTTATAGCGCTCGGTTTTTTTGTAGCCTTCATTATATCTGTAAAAAAAGGACAATATGACGATACCTATACACCATCTGTACGTATGCTTTTTGAGGATGAATTAATTAAAAAAAAATCAACAAGCAAGGACACCAAATAACCAATCCAAATAAATGACCAACTAAATTAATTATGGAAGTACAAAAATTTTATTACGACAATAAAATTGTCAGCAAGTTTATCATCGCTACACTATTTTGGGGTATTGTAGGTATGAGTGTAGGCTTATTATTAGCCTTTATGTTTTTGTTCCCAAATGTTACAGATGGTATTTCATGGCTTAGCTTTGGTAGATTACGCCCTTTGCATACCAATGCCGTAATTTTTGCCTTTGTAGGCAATGCTATATTTGCGGGTGTGTACTACTCATCTCAACGACTACTAAAAGCCAGAATGTGGAAAGATTGGCTAAGTAATCTAAATTTTTGGGGTTGGCAGGCTATTATAGTTGGTGCAGCAATTACATTGCCATTAGGCTATACGTCTTCTAAAGAATATGCAGAATTAGAATGGCCTTTTGATATTGCAATTGCTATCATATGGGTGGCTTTTGGGGCTAACTTAATAGGTACAATTCTTAAACGAAGACAACGACATTTGTACGTAGCAATATGGTTTTACTTAGGCACATTTGTAACTGTAGCTGTTTTACATATTGTTAATAGTATGGCAGTACCCGTAGATGCACTAAAAAGTTATTCAATGTATGCTGGTGTACAAGATGCCTTGGTGCAATGGTGGTACGGACATAATGCCGTAGCATTTTTCTTAACCACACCATTTCTTGGATTAATGTATTATTATGTACCAAAAGCAGCAAACCGACCTGTATATTCTTACAGGCTTTCTATAGTTCATTTTTGGTCATTAATTTTTATTTACATTTGGGCAGGTCCTCACCATTTATTATACTCTTCTTTACCAGACTGGGCACAAAATTTAGGTGTAGCATTTTCTATAATGTTGCTTGCACCATCTTGGGGAGGAATGATTAATGGTTTACTTACCCTAAGAGGTGCTTGGGATAAGGTGCGTACAGACCCCGTTTTAAAATTTATGGTAGTTGCCATAACAGGTTATGGCATGGCAACTTTTGAAGGCCCAATGCTATCTCTAAAAAATGTTAATGCTATTGCGCACTTTAGCGATTGGATTATTGCTCACGTACACGTTGGTGCTTTAGCATGGAATGGGTTTTTAACCTTTGGAATGATTTATTGGATGGTACCAAAACTGTTTAAAACAAAACTTTGGTCTGTAAAATTAGCAAATACACACTTTTGGGTAGGTACTTTAGGTATAATACTATATGCATTACCAATGTATGTTGCAGGTTTTCAGCAAGCCTTAATGTGGAAAGAGTTTAACCCAGACGGTAGAATTACGCATAGTTTTATGACAACCTTAATCTCTATAATACCAATGTATTGGATGCGTGCCATAGGCGGAACTATGTTTATTGTTGGTGCACTAATTGGTGTCTATAACATGATAATGACTGCAAAGGCAGGTACTAAAGTAACCGACGAAGCGGCAGAGGCTGCGGCTTTAGAAAAAGTAACAAAAAAGCGTACAAGTAAAGAAGGCTACCATACGTGGTTAGAAAGAAGACCCGTAAAACTAACTATTTTTGCAACTATTGCGATACTTATAGGAGGTATGGTTCAAATTATTCCGTCGTTAATGGTAGATGATTATGTGCCTGTTATATCAAGTGTAAAACCCTACACACCTTTAGAGTTAGAAGGTCGAGATATATATATAAGAGAAGGTTGTGTGGGTTGCCACTCACAAATGGTACGTCCGTTTAGAAGTGAAGTAGAGCGTTACGGAGAATATGCCAAAGCTGGTGAGTTTGTTTACGACCATCCTTTCTTATGGGGAAGTAAACGTACCGGGCCAGATTTACTACGTGTTGGTGGTAAATACAGTGATAATTGGCACTTAAACCATTTTTACGATCCGCAGTCTATTTCAGAGGGTTCTATTATGCCATCTTACAAATGGTTAATTCAAAATAAATTAAATAAAGAAAATACAGTTGCAAAAATGGAAGCTATGGTAACGCTTGGTGTACCATATACCCAAGAAGACATAGATCGTGCTCAAGATTGGATGCTAGAACAAGGCTCACAAATTGAAAAAAATCTATACAGCGACCCAGATTTTGCAAAAACCTATGAAGCAGATAAAGCCTATGCAAAAGAAAACGGTGAAGCGTTTGTAGAAATGCGAAATCGTGAGGTTGTTGCAATGATTGCCTACCTTCAGCGATTGGGTACAGATATTAAAGTGAAAAATGCAGATGCGTCTGCACTAAATATAAACGAATAAGCTATGTTGAAATTTATAAAAGGAAACTTAGAAAATATAAAGGATGTAGAAATATACCCAATGGTTTCTCTACTTATATTCTTTATCTTTTTTGTAGTGTTATTTTGGTGGGTAATTACAGCAAAGAAAGCACATATAACAGAGGTTAGTCATCTGCCATTAAATGACGATACTATTAACCCAAATGAACCACTATTATGAGAAGTACAGCATCATTTATAAGAATTATTGGCTTTGCAATTTTTGCATTTCTATTTTTAAATTGGATAGGAGGTACAGAAGACACATCTGTATTTATTGAGCAGCCTTGGTTATGGGCATTTTATGGATTTTTAATTTTATTTCATTTAGCCTCAGAAATTTGTGTTGGTGCATTAACTGGGGTTTTATACAAAACTTTAAGTGCTGAGGCTAAAAAAAATTACGATGCTAAAATTGCTTTAAAAAAAGCCAATCAATTTAAATGGCTAAAAGAAAAATATAAAGCATCTTTAGATAGTAAAACACTACTAGAAGAGCACGAAATTATTTTAGATCACAATTATGATGGTATAAAAGAACTAGATAATAACTTACCACCATGGTGGAAATATATGTTCTATGCAAGTATTGTTTTTGCAATAGTATATTTAGTTAGGTTTGAAATTTATAATGATTATAGCCAAGATGAAGAATACGAAACTGAAGTAGCAGCTGCAAAAATTGAAATTGAAGCATGGAAAAAAACAGCAAAAAACTTAGTAGATGTAAATACGGTTACATTATTAACAGAAACTAGCGATTTAACTGCTGGTAAAACCATATATAATGCCAATTGCGTAGCCTGTCACAAAGCAGATGGAGGTGGAGGTATAGGACCAAACCTAACAGATAAACATTGGATTTTAGGAGGCAGCATTAAAAATGTGTTTAAAACCATATCTGAAGGTGGTAGATCTGGAAAAGGTATGATAGCTTGGAAAAACGATTTAAAACCTCTTGAAATGGCACAAGTTGCCAGTTATGTTTTAAGTTTTCAAGGTACAACACCTGCCGAACCTAAAGAAGCAGAAGGAGAGTTATATATAGACCCAAATTCACCAGAAGAAACACCAGTACAAGTTAATAAAATTGCTAATGATACTATCGCAGTTAAAGTAGTTTCAAACTAAAAAAACTTTAGACGCAACGTTAATAATGGCAGAGCAAGGACAAGACAATTTTAGAGATACCATAGGTACACTCAATGAAGACGGAAAACGAGCTTGGGTTTATCCTAAAAAACCCAACGGCAAGTGGTATAATTACCGTAAATACGTAAGTTATGTTTTGTTAACTTTTTTATTAACAGCGCCATTTATAAAAATAAATGGACATCAGTTTTTAATGTTTAACGTTTTAGAACGTCGCTTTAATATTTTTAGCTTTCCGTTTTGGCCTCAAGATTTTCACTTATTTGTTATTATGATGATAATAGGTGTTGTATTTATTATACTATTTACAGTAGCACTTGGTAGATTGTTTTGTGGTTGGGTTTGTCCGCAAACTATTTTTATGGAAATGGTTTTTAGACGTATAGAATATTGGATAGACGGCGATCGCGGTAAACAAATACGATTAGCTAAAATGCCATGGAACGCTGAAAAAATTAAAAAAAGAACTTTAAAGTGGTTTGTGTTCTTTATCATTTCATTTCTTATTGCAAATGTATTTTTAGCATACTTAATTGGTAGTGATCAACTTATTAGTTACATAAAAGATGGCCCAACAAAACATGTAAGTACATTAATTTCATTATTAATATTTACAGGTCTTTTTTATTTTGTTTTTGCTTGGTTTAGAGAGCAAGTCTGCATTATTGTTTGCCCTTACGGTCGGTTACAAGGTGCTTTACTCGATAAAAAATCTATAATAGTTGCCTACGATTATAAACGAGGCGAAAAAGAAAAAGGACGTTCAAAATTTAATAAAAAAGAAGATAGACCCACTACTGGTAAAGGAGATTGTATAGATTGTTTTGCGTGTGTACACGTTTGCCCAACTGGTATTGATATAAGAAACGGAACGCAATTAGAATGCGTAAACTGTACGGCATGTATAGATGCTTGCGACCATATGATGGAAGCTGTAAACTTACCAAAAGGTCTAATTCGTTATACGAGTGAAGATAATATAGCGAAAAAAGAACCTTTTAAAATTACACCAAGACTTAAAGGATATTTAGTTGTTTTGGGTATTTTAACAACAGTACTTATAGGAATGCTTTTTTTGCGTAACGATATTGAAGCTAATATACTGCGGTTACCGGGTCAATTGTATGAGCATAAAGCAAATAATATGATTAGCAATGTTTATACCTATAAGTTGGTTAATAAAACATCTAACACTATAGATGATATTCATTTTAAATTATTATCTCACAAAGGTAAAATCAATTTAGTGTCTCAAGATAATTTTAAAATAAACAAAGAAGGTACAGCAGAAGGCACTTTATTTATAGAAATAAATGCAAGTGCACTAACAGGAGATAAGGATCGTTTAGAAATAGAAATATATAGTGGTAATAACCTTATAGAAACCACTACAACGGCTTTTTTAGGCCCTAGAAGTTATAAATAAAAACCTTTTAATTTAATAGTATGAAATGGAATTGGGGTAAAGGAATTGTTGTAGCAATAATCGCATTTATGGGGTTTATTTTATACCTAGTTATAACTATGACAACAGATAAAAATTTTAGTCACGATTTAGTAACTGAAGACTATTATGCCAAAGAAATGGCATATCAAAATGAAATAAATGCAGAGACTAATACCAATAACCTAAAAGAGAAAATTATAAGCAAAAAAGTAGCTACTGGTTGGTTAATTTCTTTTCCTAAAGAATTAAATTACCAAGATATTAAAGGTACTCTATTTTTATATAGACCATCTAATCAAAAACTAGATTTTGAAACTAAAATTAACTTATCTAGCAATGATTTATTACTACCAAACACTAATTTAATAGATGGGCGATGGAACATTATTATAGATTTTACATACCATGGCAAATCTTATATGTATAAAGAAGAAATTATGTATTAAACTATGCTTTGGTCTGCGCTCATATTTGGTTTATTAGGGAGTTTTCATTGTGTAGGCATGTGTGGCCCAATTGCTTTTTTATTACCACTAGATAGAAAAAGTAAAGGCAAGCGTATTATACAGTTAGTAAGTTATCATTTAGGGCGGTTAGTAACATACAGTATTATTGGTTTTGTTTTTGGACTTGTGGGTAAAAGTTTTAACCTATTTGGCATACAGCAACAATTATCTATTATTATTGGTATTGGCATGATTGTTATGATTGTAATGCCATCAAAACTATTTAAACGTTATCAGTTTTCAAAACCAATATATTCTGCGGTTTCAAAAATAAAAAGTGCATTGGGTACAGAACTAAAAAAGAAAAATTCTGGCACATTTTTTACTATTGGGCTATTAAATGGGTTATTGCCTTGTGGTTTAGTATATATGGCTGTTTTTGGAGCACTCGCTAGTGGTAGTTTTGGTGCATTGTATATGATTCTTTTTGGTGTAGGCACTATACCACTAATGACTACGGCAATTTATATGGGCAATTTTTTAAAAGGCAAAGCTAAGCAGCACCTATTAAAAATAATACCTGTTTTTGTTGTAATTATTGGGCTGCTATTTATTGTGCGCGGTATGGGATTAAATATAAAATACATTTCACCATCTAATTGGGTAACAGAAAAACAAGTCAGCTCAAAAAATAGCTGTCATTAAATTAAAAAATTATATCTATGAAAACAATGATTTTACCTCTTGTAAACTGGGGAATGGGCATAGTAATTATTGGTGTTTTTGCAATAGTTTGTATTGTTATGGCACTTGTTGTATATAACTTAGCAAATAGCGAAAAGAAAACTAACAACACACCTACAGACACTAACGATTAGTCTTGTAAAATTTGCCCGTTAATAATAACGCTTTCCACAGGGTTGTGTGCAAACGCATACGGAATTTCATTATAGTGTTTCATTGGTTTTGTAATGATCAAATTTGCTTTTTTTCCTCTGGTTATACTTCCGTACATAGCACTAATACCCATTGCATAGGCACCATTTATTGTGGCAGCATTAATAGCTTCTTCGGGGGTCATATTTAGTTTTACACAAGCTGCACTTACTACAAAATTCATGTTACCACTAGGTGCAGAACCTGGGTTATAATCTGTTGCAATTGCTAATGGTAAACCTGCATCTATAAGTTGGCGCGCTGGTGTATAAGGAATACTCAAAAAATAAGAACAACCAGGTAAAGCAACAGGTATAGTATTACTGTTTTGTAACGCTTTAATATCTGTTTCATTTAATTCCTCTAAATGATCTACAGATAATGCGTTGTATTTTACACCCAAAGCCACACCGCCAAGGATATTAAACTGATTGACATGAATTTTTGGTTGCAAATTATGTTTTTTTCCAGCCTCAAGTATAGTCTCAGTATCTTCAATACTAAAATAACCCTCTTCACAAAACACATCTATATAACGCGCAATATCTAATTTAGCCGCATTTGGTATTAACTCTTCGGTTATCAGTTTTAAGTACGCTTGTTTGTTTGTTTTGTAGTTTGAAGGAATTGCGTGTGCTGCCAATAATGTTGGTATTATTTTAGCTAAACTATTTTGTTTTAAACGTTTTATAACCCTAAGCATTTTTAATTCGGCTTCAACCGTTAATCCATAGCCTGTTTTAATTTCAACCGCTCCAGTTCCCATGGCTATAAGTTCATTTAAACGTTTTAAAGATTGCTTATACAAATCATCTTCGCTTGTATTTTGAAGCACTTTAGCAGAGTTTAAAATACCACCACCACGATTGGCAATTTCGGCATAACTTAAACCATTAATTCTATCTGCAAATTCTAATGTTCTATCGCCAGCATAGACTGTATGCGTGTGAGAATCGCACCAAGATGGCAATACAATTTTGCCAGTAGCATCAATTGTCGTTTCTGCTTCTATAAAATGAGCATTTTCCATTGCACCATAATCTATAATGGTATCGTTTTTAATATACAGGTAGGCATTTTCTATTACAGGTAGTGTTTTCATCGCTTTACCTTTAATTACTGTAACGTTAACCTCTTGTACCTGTAATAGTTGCTTAATATTAGTTATTAGTATAGACATAAAAATTCTTTTGTGTAAATATTGCTATTTTTTTGAACAAAAAAAAGCGCTTTTGTATTATGCTTTTCTTAATTTCAAATATACTTTAATGCTGAAGTAAACCAATGTTTATAAAACGTGTAAAATTAATATGCAGCTGTATAGTTATTATACTGCAAAAATTATAACTTCGCTTATTGTTGTATAAAAACATTGAAACGATTTTTTATACTAATCGTTGTAAGTAATGCGAAAATCGTGCTACAATTCAACATTTGAACTAAAAAAGCCAACGC
>JBMYXP010000002.1:0-48999 GCA_049608525.1 Winogradskyella sp. | reverse complement strand
GTTTAATGCCACAAACAACCTTAGAGATACAAATAAAAACACTGCCGCATCAGCCGGGAGTTTATCAATACTTTAATGCCAACGAAAAATTAATTTATGTTGGTAAGGCAAAAGATATTAAAAAGCGCGTAAGCAGTTATTTTAATAAGCAGCACAATTATGGTAAAACACGGGTTTTAGTAAAAAACATCGTTTCTGTAAAACATATTGTTGTAGAAACAGAGAATGATGCTTTACTGCTAGAGAATAATCTTATTAAAAAATACCAGCCTAAGTATAACGTTTTATTAAAAGACGACAAATCCTATCCGTGGATTTGCGTAAAGAAAGAACGCTTCCCACGCGTATTCCCAACACGACGTGTTATTAAAGATGGCTCTGAGTATTTTGGGCCATATACTAGCATGAAAACCGTAAAAACACTTCTAGGTTTAATAAAAGGATTGTACCAATTACGTACCTGTAATTACGATTTGTCTGAATCTAAAATAAATACAGGGAAATATAAAGTCTGTTTAGAATACCATTTAGGAAACTGTAAAGGTGCCTGCGAGGATTACGAAACCGAAGATCAATATCAAGAAAATGTTACGGCGATACGCGAAATTTTAAAAGGAAATTTTAAAGATTCTTTACAACAGTTTAGAGTACAAATGAAGCAACACGCTGAAAAAATGCAGTTTGAAGATGCTCAAAAAATAAAAGAAAAACTTGAAGTTTTAGAAAACTACCAAGCCAAGTCAACAATTATAAACCCTAAAATTAGTAATGTAGATGTGTTTTCTATAGTTAGTGACGAAACCTATGCGTATGTTAATTTTTTACAGCTCAGTTATGGGTCAATTATAAGGTCGCACACTTTGGAGTTAAAAAAGAAACTTCAAGAATCAGACACCGATTTATTAGAGTTGGCAATTACCGAAATTAGACAACGTTTTAATTCAACCTCAAAAGAAATTTATGTGCCTTTTGAAGTTAATTTAGGTAACCAATTAAAAGTAACAATCCCTAAACTTGGTGATAAAAAAAGCATCTTAGATTTATCTATAAGAAATGCCAAATATTTTAGAATGGATAAATTTAAGCAAGTAAAACTTGTAGATCCAGAGAGGCACGCTAATAGAATAATGGCACAAATGAAGGCCGATTTGCGTTTGTCTGAAGAGCCAAGACATATAGAGTGTTTTGATAACTCTAACATACAAGGTACAAACCCAGTTGCAGCCTGCGTGGTTTTTAAAAACGGAAAGCCAAGCAAAAAAGACTATCGTAATTTTAATATAAAAACCGTTGAAGGTCCAGATGATTTTGCATCAATGGAAGAGGTGGTTTACAGACGTTACAAGCGTTTGGTTGAAGAAAACCAACCATTACCGCAACTTATTATTATAGATGGTGGCAAAGGGCAATTATCTTCAGCGTTAAAAAGTCTAGATAGTTTGGGTTTACGACATAAGATTGCTATTATTGGTATAGCAAAACGATTAGAAGAGTTGTTTTACCCAGACGACCCAATTCCGTTGTATTTAGATAAAAAAAGCGAAACGCTTAAAATTATTCAGCAATTACGTAATGAGGCACATCGATTTGGGATAGAACATCACAGAAACAGACGTAGTAAAGGTGCGCTAACCACTGAGCTTCAAAATATTGCTGGTGTAGGTGAGCAAACCATAGTAGATCTTATGAAAGTTTTTAAAACCGTAAAACGTATTGCAAATGCTAAGTTAGACGAGTTAGAGGCTGTTGTTGGAGTATCTAGAGCAAATAAAATTTATAAGTATTACCATAAAGAACAAAGCTAAATTAATTCAAAAAACAAGGGTTTAAAACCCCTTTGGAAGTTATACCAATGCCAGTAAAAAATTACATATCAATCTTATTACTGCTTACAACTTTTGCTTTAGGTGCACAAAACCATGCTGTAAAACCTCAACCAAAAGTAGGTTTAGTACTTAGCGGTGGCGGAGCTAAAGGTTTTGCACATATAGGAGTTTTAAAAGTTATTGATAGCTTAGGTATTAAAATAGATTATATATCTGGCACAAGTATGGGTGCAATAATTGGCGGTTTGTACGCTACAGGGTATTCTGGTAAGCAGTTAGATGCAATGTTTAAGGCACAAGATTTTAATTTATTAATCAACGATGCTTTTCCACGGTCTTCAAAATCGTTTTACGAGCGTGAAAATGCCGAAAAATATGCGGTTAGTTTACCATTTAACAAATTTAAAATTAGTTTACCATCCGCATTATCTAGAGGACAAAATGTATATGATTTATTGTACCAGTTAATGCTACCTGTAAATGAAATTACAGATTTTAGTAAGCTGCCAATTCCATTTTTTTGCATCACCACAAATATAGAAACAGGCAAATCTCTAATTTTAGATAAAGGCCGTTTAGCAGAAGCCGTTACAGCTAGTGGCGCATTACCTTCATTTTTTGAACCTGTAACTATTGGTAATGACGTATTTATAGATGGTGGTGTTACTAATAATTTTCCGGTAGAAGAGCTAAAGGCAAAAGGCATGGATATTATTATTGGTGTAGATGTACAAGATGATTTAAAAAAGAAAGACGCTTTAACATCTGCACCAGAAATTTTACTTCAAATTAATAATTTTCGAACTATTGAGGTTATGAAAAGCAAAGCTAAATTGGTAGATGTTTATATAAAACCCGATATTTCTAATTATTCTGTACTATCTTTTGATGAAGGAGAAGATATTATTGCAAATGGCGAAACCGCAGCTTTAGTTAATATTGAAGGGTTACTAAAAGTTAAGTCTAAGCAAAATAAAAATACTAAAAAACCTGTTATTTATCCTATGGATAGTTTAAAAATAAACGCTATAACCATAACAGGAAAAGAAAGATATACAAGATCTTATATTCTCGGAAAATTAAAATTTAAAAAAAATAAGAAAATTAATTTTACTGAGTTTAGAAAAGGAATAAATAACCTAATTGCTACAAATAACTTTAACACGTTTAGGTATTATTTAGAGCCAAACGCTAATAATAGTTATAATTTCACAGGAAAAATAAGCGAGTCTAAAACCTCTACATTTTTAAAGTTGGGCGTACATTACGATGGGTTATACAAAAGTGCTGCATTAGTAAATTTAACAAAAAAGCGACTCCTTTTTGATAATGATATTGCATCTTTAGATATGGTTTTAGGAGATAATTCAAGATACAATTTCGATTATTTTATAGATAAAGGGTATTATATTAGTGTAGGTATAAAGTCTAGGTATAATCAATTTCATAAAAATGTAGATCCATCATTTGTCTTACAAGACAACATTTTAGAACTTACAGATTTAAATAAATTAGATGTTGAAATACAAGATGTTACAAATCAAATGTATCTACAAACCCTGTTCTTAAATGATTTTGCTATTAAAATGGGAGGTGAACATAAGTTTTTAAAAATAACCTCAGAAACTTTAATAGACGGTACTTTAAATGACGACTTTACCTTTGAGAGTTCACAGTACTTAAGCCTATTTGGTAATTTAAAATACGACACGTACAGCGATTCCTTTTTTCCAAAAAACGGCTCTTATTTTAGTGGAGACTTTCATTTTTATGTAAACGCTTCAAATTTCAATACTAATTTCAAAAGTTTTTCCATCGCAAAAGCAGATGCTGGTTATGCGTTTAGTATTAATAACAAACTAGCACTAAAAACCGAGGTCAATGGCGGATTTAAAATTGGCGGTAACTCTACAACCTCACTAGATTTTGCTTTAGGAGGTTATGGTAATAATTTTATCAATAATTTTTCATCGTTTTATGGCTACGATTATTTAGCCTTATCTAGCGATAGTTTTGTAAAAGCAACATTTACGTTAGATTATGAAATGTTTAAAAAACACCATATTTTATTTGCAGCCAATTACGCAAACATTGAAGACGATCTTTTTGAAACTGGCAATTGGTTTTCTACACCCAATTTTAGTGGCTATGCGCTAGGCTATTCTTTAGAAACTTTTCTTGGGCCTTTAGAAATGAAATATTCGTATTCACCAGAAACAGGCCATAGCAATTGGTTTTTTAATTTAGGGTTTTGGTTTTAAAATCATAACGCTGTACAGAATTGAGATAAAATAATTTCTGTAGTTAAAATGAGTAATTATTAATTTGAATTACATGTTATTAAAACTCTAATCACAGCCTTAGTTAGCATTTTATTTTAGTTTGAAACAAAAACACCATAGAAAGAGATTATATAACTTGTTTTAAATGCTAATTGGTATTATATTAGTTGCTAGTAAATAAATTAAAAAACCCGTTTTAAATCTGTAAAAAAACATGCCATTCTACCATAAACTAGGACAAATTCCACCAAAACGCCATACACAATTTAAAAAACCAAACGGAGACTTTTATTACGAGCAATTATTTGGCACAATAGGGTTTGACGGTATGTCCACCAACAGTTACCACGAGCAACGACCAACACAAGTTAAAGCGGTTAAAAAACAATATAGTGTTGCTCCAAAAGTTGCGAATAAAAACAATATAAAATCGTATCGTTTTCATGGATTTAAAGTAAAGCCAGAAAACGATTATTTAGAAAGCCGCAAAATTGTTTTAACCAACAGCGATTGTAATATTATATTATCAGCTCCAAAACAATCTACAAAAGATTATTTTTATAAAAACACAGATGCAGATGAGTTAATATTTATTCATAAAGGTGCTGGGAAGTTGCGTACACATTTAGGAAACTTAGATTTTAAATACGGGGATTATCTTTTAGTACCAAGAGGTATTATTTATAAACTAGATTTTAATACAGAGGATAATAGATTGTTTATAGTAGAATCTCGCCGACCAATTTACACCCCAAAACGATACCGTAATTATTTTGGGCAATTACTAGAACATTCGCCATTTTGCGAGCGCGATTTACGTCAGCCACAAGAGTTAGAAACCTATAATGAAACTGGTGAATTTTTAATAAAAATAAAAAAACAAGACGAAATTTTTGACATGGTATATGCCTCACATCCTTTTGATGTGGTAGGTTACGACGGTTATAATTACCCTTACGCATTTTCAATTCACGATTTCGAACCCATTACAGGTCGTGTACACCAACCACCACCAGTACATCAAACCTTTGAGACAGATGCCTTTGTAATTTGTAGTTTTGTACCACGCTTGTACGATTATCATCCACTTGCAGTTCCTGCTCCATACAACCATAGTAATATAGATAGTGATGAGGTGTTGTATTACGTCGATGGGGATTTTATGAGCAGAAACGATATAGATGCGGGTCATATATCACTACACCCAGCAGGCATACCGCATGGGCCGCACCCAGGAGCTATGGAGCGCAGTATAGGTAAAGTAAAAACCGACGAATTGGCTGTAATGGTAGATACATTTAAACCTCTAAAAATCACTGAAGACGCTTTAAAAATAGCAGATGAGGAGTATTACAAGTCTTGGTTAGAACATTAAAATAATTGTGTTCGCTAACTAAAACCCTACTTATTTTTATTTTGAAAAAAACAACCACTTTCTTTAAAATAAAATTACCTCAAGACTAAGATTAGTTTCTTTTACAGTAAACAAACGCCATGTAATTGAAATTAATTATACCAAAATAGTTTTAAAATGTTGTATAAATAATTTGAATTATTTTTTGTTCAGATGAAATAGAAAATATAAGCATAGCATTTGCTACGGTTCTATTTTATATTGAAATATGAATGAAAAAGAAACATAATTATATGCGACATTTTAAAGCTATTTTGGTATTACACCTCAACTTTTAAAACCTTAGCTACAACCTCAGGGAAATGTTTCAGCTCTAATCGACTAATTTTAGCAGCAACATCTATAGCCGTATCCGTGGCTGAAACATTACATTTTGCTTGAAAAATTATAGCACCTTCATCATAATTTTTAGTCACATAATGAATAGTAATACCCGTTTCGGTTTCATTGTTATTAACGATAGCTTCATGGACATGCATACCGTACATGCCTTTTCCTCCATATTTTGGTAATAATGCAGGGTGAATATTAATCACCTTATTGGTAAATTCTTTCAATATAAATTCAGGAAACTTCCAAAGAAAACCAGCCAAAACTATAAGATCTGGTTTTGAAGATTTCAAAATATTTAAAACAACATTAGATTTTAAAAACGCAACCCTATTAAAAGATAATGCACTAATATTTAGTCGCTTACAGCGGTCTAACACTTTAGCATGCGGATTGTTAGTTAATACCTGTACAACAGATACAGTAGCGTTATTGCTAAAATAAGTGATTAAATTTTCAGCATTACTCCCAGATCCAGACGCAAAAATTACAATACGTTTCATTAGTTATTTTTTATGTTATAGGACGACTCAAATGAAATTTCTACAAAAAATTACAGCATACCGTGCAACTTTTAGTTAAACCTACTTCAATTACAGCTATATTTGGTTTATTATTAAAGAACAAAAAAAAGAATAATAATTAACAATTAGACGGCAAAACTAAAATTCTTCAAAGTATTTTTAGTAAATTACAATCACATTTTTAAACTAAAGATGTGTATTGAACTAAAGTTTTTTTATTTTTGCAGCTTAATTAAAACTAAAAATTAAAAATTATGTCAGACATTGCATCAAGAGTAAAAGCGATTATCGTAGACAAATTAGGTGTTGATGAAAACGAAGTTGTAACTGAAGCTAGCTTCACAAACGATTTAGGAGCGGATTCATTAGACACAGTAGAATTGATAATGGAATTTGAAAAAGAATTTGATATTCAAATACCAGACGATCAAGCTGAAAATATAGCAACAGTTGGTCAAGCTACATCTTATATAGAAGAAGCAAAAAAATAACTTTATTTTTATGGAATTAAAGCGAGTAGTAGTTACAGGTTTAGGCGCACTTACACCAATAGGCAATACCAAAGACGATTATTGGGATGCGCTCATTAGTGGTAAAAGTGGCGCAGCAACAGTAACACATTTTGATGCTGAAAAGTTCAAAACAAAATTCGCTTGTGAAATAAAAAACTTTGAAGTTACTGACTTTATTGACAGAAAGTTAGCACGCAAAATGGATAAGTTTTCGCAGTATGCAATGGTTGCTACAGATGAAGCAATTGCAGACTCAAAACTAAACATAGACGCATTAAACAAATACAGAGTTGGAGTAATTTGGGGAGCTGGTATTGGTGGTATAGAAACATTTCAAAACGAAGTGATAAACTATGCAAACGGAGACGGTACACCACGTTTTAACCCTTTTTTTATTCCAAAAATGATTGCTGATATAGCACCAGGAAACATATCTATAAAATATGGTTTTATGGGGCCAAATTATACCACAGTTTCTGCTTGCGCATCTTCAGCTAATTCAATGATTGATGCTTTAAACACTATACGTTTAGGCTCTTGCGATGTTGTAATTACTGGCGGAAGTGAAGCCGCAGTAACGCTTGCAGGTATGGGCGGATTTAATGCCATGCACGCTATGAGTACCAGAAACGACAGCCCTACAACTGCCTCTAGGCCATTTGATGCCAACCGCGATGGTTTTGTATTAGGTGAAGGAGCAGGAGCTATTGTTTTAGAAGAGTACGAACATGCAAAGGCAAGAGGAGCTAAAATCTACGCAGAAGTAGTAGGCGGTGGTTTATCTTCAGATGCGTATCACATGACAGCACCACACCCAGACGGAATCGGTGTTGTTGCAGTAATGAAAAATTGTTTAGAAAATGCGGGCTTAAATCCTGAAGATGTAGATCATATAAACACGCACGGTACATCAACACCATTAGGTGATGTTGCTGAGCTAAAAGCTATATCTGAAGTATTTGGCAGCCATGCTAAAAACATAAATATTAATTCTACTAAGTCTATGACAGGTCATTTGTTGGGTGCTGCTGGAGCTATTGAGGCTATTGCTTCAATTTTAGCTATGGAGCATGGTGTAGTGCCACCAACAATAAACCACGAAACGGTTGACGAAAACATAGATCCAGAATTAAATTTAACACTCAATAAACCTCAGAAACGAGATATTAAAGTAGCAATGAGTAATACCTTTGGATTTGGCGGTCACAACGCCTGTGTATTATTTAAAAAATTAGATTAAATCCCGAATGAGTTTCATTCGTAACATACTAAATTCCCGTTCTTCAAAAGACGGGGATTTTTTTTTACAACTTAAAACTGTACTTGGTTTTAAGCCAAAATCTAAACCAATTTATGTAAAAGCATTTACGCACCGTTCCATGAATATGAGGGACAAAAACGGAAATGCAATTAATTACGAACGTTTAGAGTTTGTTGGCGATGCCATATTAAGTTCTGTTATTGCATGCTATTTATTTGAGCAAGTACCACACGGTGACGAAGGCTACCTAACCAAAATGCGATCTAAAGTGGTGAGTAGAGAACATTTAAACGAACTCGGAAAAGGCTTAAATCTTATAGATTTGGTTGAGAGTAGAATACCAAAAACCAACTTTGGTGACAACATACACGGCAACCTTTTTGAGGCCTTAGTAGGTGCAATTTATTTAGATAGAGGTTACAATTTTTGCGAAAAATTTATTTATAACAGAGTTATAAATCCGTATGTAGATATTGAAACTCTAGAAGGTAAAGTAATTAGCTATAAAAGTTTACTTATAGAGTGGTGCCAAAAAGAAAAACACACCTTTAAATATAGCGTCTATGAAGATACAGGAAAAGATAAGCAAAAGCATTTTTCTGTAAAACTAACGATTAACGCTAAATTAGTATCTAAAGCAAGAGCAACTTCAAAAAAGAAAGCAGAAGAAAAAGCCTCTAAACGTGCATTTTTTGCATTTCAAAAGCAAATTACCAAGCAAACTTAAATCTATTTTCTTCAATACATTTAGATTGCCAAAAACTATAACGTTTTCGTTATTTTATGGATTAAGATTAACCTAATCTTAATAAAATTGAGTATTTATTATAGTATATTTACCAATTAGAGTTATGGTTTTATGGCTTTACATCGACTTACTGTTGACGATTTTTATGACGGTTCCTTTACGCTTATTGCTATCCATTCTAGGGTAGAAGATTATCGTTTAGCCTATTTGTTAAACAAAAAATTAGGATTAAAATTAAAGCGAAGACCAAACGATTTAGATGTAGATTACTCTACAGCATCTTACAGTATTTTTGAGTGGAAAAATGAAACACGTTATGAAACTTGGAATTTAGTCTCTAACTTATGTAAAAAGGAAGAAAGCAGATTACAAAGCACTGGGCTATTATTTAATGATGAAAAAAGTTTTAGAACTCACCATTTAATTTCAGAATATAAAAATGTAGATTTCTTTATAAAAATAGCCAATGATGTACAAGATCTTAATGAAAAAGCAATACTAAAAACTTTACAAACCATACCTCAAATTATAACAAGTTATACGGTAGATCCGTTAAACATAAAATCTAAAGATCACTTAATTTTTTGAACTAATGCCAAACAAAAAAACAAAAATAGTAGCCACGTTAGGGCCAGCAACGAGTAGCAAAGCCATATTAAAAGCAATGTTAGAAGAAGGAGTTAATGTTTTTAGAGTAAATTTTTCTCATGCTGATTACAAAGATGTAGAAGCGCGTGTTAAAATGATTAGGCAACTCAACGAAGAGTTTGGCTATAATGCATCTATTTTAGGCGATCTGCAAGGGCCAAAATTACGTGTTGGCACAATGAAAGGAGAAGTTATTGTTAACACAGGTGACGAAATTATTTTTGCAACGGGAAAGCGTTTTGAAGGCACAAAAAAACGTGTTTATATGACTTACGACAAGTTTCCTCAAGATGCCAAAAAAGGTGAACGTATTCTATTAGACGACGGAAAGTTGATTTTTGAAGTTGTTTCTACCGATAAAAAAACCGAGGTAAAAGCTAAAGTTATACAAGGCGGACCATTAAAATCTAAAAAAGGGGTTAACCTACCAAACACTAACATCTCTCAACCAGCTTTAACAGAAAAAGATATAGAAGATGCTATTTTTGCAATTAGCCTAAAAGTAGATTGGCTGGCATTATCTTTTGTGAGACATGCCGAAGATTTAATGCAGTTACAAAAGTTAATTAGCGAGCATAGCGAGCATAAAATTCCTATTATAGCTAAGATTGAAAAACCAGAAGCTGTAGAAAATATCGATAAAATTGTAGCTTATTGTGATGGATTAATGGTAGCTAGAGGTGATTTAGGTGTAGAAATACCAGCAGAGGAAGTCCCTTTAATACAAAAACAGTTAGTTCTGGTTGCAAAAAAAGCAAGAATACCTGTAATTATTGCTACACAGATGATGGAGACAATGATTACAAGTTTAACACCAACTCGTGCAGAGGTAAATGACGTAGCTAATTCTGTAATGGATGGTGCAGATGCCGTAATGTTATCTGGAGAAACTTCTGTTGGGCAATATCCCGTACAGGTTATCCGACAGATGGCTAATATTATTCGTAGTGTTGAGGACTCTCCATTAATTGAGGTGCCACAATTACCACCACATATTAAAACCAAACGCTACATTACTAAAGCAATATGTTATCATGCAGCTATAATGGCAAATGAGATAGATGCAAAAGCGATATCTACATTAACTAATAGTGGTTATACGGCATTTCAGATATCTGCATGGAGACCATCAGCTCATATTTTAGTATTTACATCTAATCGACGCATATTAACACAACTAAGTTTACTTTGGGGTGTAAAAGCATTTTATTACGACAAGTTTGTAAGTACTGATGAAACTATTGAAGATGTAAACGCTATTGCATGTAAAAAAGGATACTTACAACCTGGAGATATGCTAATTAGTTTAGCAGCAATGCCTATACAAGCCAAAGGCATGGTAAATACATTACGTGTTACAGAAATTTAAAAATATAGGTTTTTAAAACCGCTTCAATTTTGAAGGACTTTTAGACAAAAAAAAGCTGCTAAAAACTAACTTTAGTTTTCAACAGCTTTTTTATTTGTAATAACTGGTTTTAATAAAGGTTGTAGAGCAACAACTATATTTCCGCTAATACATTATTAAAAGACGACTTTTGTTTAGAGTCTGTTCTCATAAAGTCAATCATTTCTATAATAAAATCTAAACCTTCTTGGTTGTAATTTCCATCATTTTCTTCTAAAAAATTGTTAAGAGAAACCACTTCAAGAATATTATTTGGGTGGTTTATCCAATCTATAACAGCTTGATCAATTTTAGTAGTGCTAGCAACTAACTTTAGCTTTAATAAGTCTCTTTTTTCATAGTTTCCTTTTTCATTATCACTTCTTACTTCACTCCAAGAATTAGAAATTAAATTAAGATCTTGTAGTTCTGCTGTTTCTGCTGTTACGTTGTCTTGGCAGTTAGTAAATAAAAGAGAAATTCCTAAAAATAAGATCCAAGATTTTTTTAAATTGTTTTTCATAATTGTTTTATTTAATATTTTAGTTAAGTTTTTGTCTGGTACAAACATACAAGCAATGTTTAATTGTCTGATAATGTTTTTTCTTTCGATTTGTAAGGTGAAAAAGCAGTAACTCAAAATAGAAATAACAATTCTCAGCTATAAACAGCTTAAAACACCTGTAAAAAAGGGGTTTTGTTTATTTTTTTTGAACGTTATTAAAGGATAAAATGGGTTGTAGTTTTTTTTAATATTTTTTGAAAACGATGCTAAAAGACTGTTTTTCTTCTAAATTCACTCAAAACTATAGCAGTTGCATTTGCAACATTTAGACTTTCTGTAGATGGGCTATCTCCAAATTGAGGAATTGTTAGTGCTTCATTAATTTTAGATTTAATACCCTCAGAAATCCCATTAGCCTCATTACCCAAAACGATAATACCTTTATTGGGTAATACTTTAGAGTATATATTTTCTCCTTTAAGAAGAGTGCCAAAAATAGTTGTGTTTGTGGTTTCTAAATAATTGGCTAAATCTAAATAATTAACGGAAACCCGAGTTAAAGAGCCCATTGTAGCCTGTACAACTTTAGGGTTATAGCAATCTACAGTCGTTGTGCTACAAATTAGTTGTGTAACACCATACCAATCGCATAGTCTAATTATTGTTCCCAAATTACCAGGATCTCTAACAGCATCTAAAGCTATAACTAAACCATCAGTATTAGCAGGTTTCTCTTTAGTAATTTTAAACACCGCAAGCGCAGTGTTGGGATTTTTTAGGCTAGATATTGTTTTAAGTTCCTTGTCCGAAATTTCAATAATAAGCTCGCTAGGTGCACTAAAAATGGGCTGTGTTGTAAATAAATTATAAAGTTCAAAATGAGAATTTAAAAACTCGGTAATCCCTTTTATACCTTCAACCGTAAATAGGCCAAGTTGTTGCCTGTATTTTTTTTGAGCAAGACTTTTAATTAACTTTGTTTGATGCTTTGATAACATAAAATGTATTTACATTTGTGAAAACTAATTACAAAGTAAACCTTTTTTTGGACTAATTTTTGATTTAAAATAGTACTCTAATAATAATACCGTATTAATTGAGTTTGTTGCACAGCATTTTTCCATTTAATAAAACACACAAATCAGTTTGTAACATTATGTTATTAATAGTAGGTGTTGCTTTTTTTAATTCTTGTAATGTTGTAAAACGTGTTAAAGCTAATGAGCATTTAATAACAAAGAATACTATTATTGAAGATGACAATAAAAACACCGAAGAGCGTGTTAACAATATTATAATCCAAAAAACCAATACTGGCATGGGGAGTTTGCTGGGCATTAGTTTTCCGCTTAGATTACATATGTATAATTTAGCTAGGCCCAATATAGACGCTATACTGCGTACAAAAATACTAAATGATTCTGCAAAGGTAAAACGAAAAATAGCATTACTCTCTAAAAAGCAATTTGATAAAAATATACAATCACGAAAAAATTTTAATAGTTGGCTAAAACGTAATGGTGAGGCACCAACACTTTTAGATGAGCAAAAAACAATTAAAACCGCAAATAATTTAAGAAAATACTATTTTAGTAGAGGTTGGTTTAATAACCAAGTAGATTATAACATAAAAAAGGATAGTAACAAACGGGCACAAGTTACTTACACAGTTACAAAAAACAAGCCCTATATATTAGACTCAATTACACCTATTATTAGTGGTGCAACAATAGGCGCACTCTACAAAACATTTAGCAAAGCATCTGTACTAAAAAAAGGCGATCAGTACGAAGAACAAAATTTTGAAACCGAACGCGAACGCATTAACACTTACCTTCGTAATGCAGGTTTTTATCACTTTGGGCAAGATTATATTCGGTTTGTTACCGATACTATAAACACAAATAATAAAGTAAACACAGAATTAATAATATCTAATAGGGTTATTAGAACAGACGACTCTTCAACCGTACACCCTTTCAAAATTTATAAAATAAAGGACGTTAATATTTATACAGACGATAATTTTGAAAACCAATCCTTACCAATCTCAGATACTACAGCGTATAAAAATTACAACTTATATAGTAAGCACAAACTACGTTTTAGACCAAAAGCATTAACAAATGCCATTTTTATAAATAAAGGAGATATTTATAGCGATTTAGCACGCAGCAGAACATCTAAGCATCTAAACGATTTGCAAATGTTTAGATATCCAAATATTGAATATGTAGAAAACAAAGCAGATACAACACTAACGGCAAACATTTATTTAGAGCCAAAGGAAAAATACGCATTAAGCTTTGATCCAGAGATTAACCAAAGTAATATACAAACCATAGGGTTTTCTTTTAGTACAGGGTTAAAAGTTAGAAATGTTTTTAGAGGTGCAGAAACCTTAGAAGTAACAGGAATTGCAGCAATCGGTGCTTCTAAAAACAGAACCGATACCGAAACCGCTTTTTTTGATATTAATGAGTTTGGTGGCAATGTAAGATTAACAATTCCTCGGCTTTTTACACCAGTTAACACAGATAAAATTATCCCCAAATTTATGTCGCCAAGTACGGCAATTAATCTTTCTACTACAAGCCAGCAAAATATAGGTTTAGATAAGCAGACTTTAGCAGGTATATTAAGTTATAACTGGTTGCCTTCAAAAACAGTAACACACACTTTAGAGTTGTTTAATGTTCAATTTGTAAAAAACCTTAATACTAGTAATTACTTTGGGGTATATACAAATTCCTTCAGAAGGTTAAATGAAATCGCAAAAGCTATAAACTACATTGCAGATAATGAAAGTCTAGAAAACCCTTTAGACAATTTTTCGCCAGCCAATAATTTTATAAACGATGTTTTAACCAATAACACAAGTTTAGTAAATACTGATGCCGATTTTATTACAGTAAATAATATCGACGAACGTAAAAACAGATTAACTGAAGATAACCTTATTTTTTCAACGAGTTTTGATTACAAAAAAGACAAACGTAAAAACACTTTCGATACTAATTTTTCGGTATTTAAATGGCGCATTGAGTTAGCAGGCAATTTATTAGCGGGCATATCAAACCTTTCAAACGGTTCTAAAAACCAAGACGGTAATTATAAAGTCTTTGATGTCGCTTTTTCTCAATATTTTAAGACCGAAATAGACTATGTTAAATATTTTGATTTTGGCAGAAAAAATGTTTTTGCATTCCGTACCTACACCGGTATTGCAATTCCTTTTGGTAACTCTAACAGTATTCCTTTTGCCGAAAGTTTCTTTGCTGGTGGGCCAAATGATAACAGAGCATGGACAGCATATAATCTTGGACCTGGCAGCTCAAAAACCACAAACGAGTTTAACGAAGCAAACTTTAAAATTCATTTAAGTGCAGAACAACGTTTTGGTTTATTTGGTGATTTTCATGGGGCACTTTTTGTAGATGCAGGTAATATTTGGAATGTTTTAGATAACGTTGAAGACGAAGCCGCTACGTTAACAAACTTTGGGTCATTAAAAAATATAGCTATAGGCTCAGGCTTTGGTTTGCGTATAGATTTTGATTTTTTTGTAGTCCGTTTTGATACAGGTTTTAAAACTTACCAACCAGATATAGAAGAAAGTAACCGTTGGTTTAAAAACTACAATTTTAAAAATGCCGTTTATAATATAGGTATCAATTACCCTTTCTAAGCAATCATTAGCTCTAAGGGAATCCTCTCATTATAAGACAAAAAACGATACCGTTCTCCGTGTCTTATAATTTCTTTAACCCTATAGATAATCAAAAAATTATGTATTTTTGAATCTAAATTTTTCAACAAAAAAACTATGAGTCATAATATTAAACCAGGAGTTGCAACAGGGAAAGACGTTCAGAATATATTTAAACTAGCCAAAGAAAAAGGATTTGCTTTACCTGCTGTAAATGTTGTAGGTAATAACTCTATAAATGGTGTTTTAGAAACCGCAGCAGCTTTAAATGCACCAGTAATTATTCAGTTTTCTAATGGTGGCGGAGTTTTTAATGCAGGTAAAAGTTTAAGTAATGCTAACCAAAAAGCAGCAATTGCTGGTAGTATTGCTGGTGCAAAACATGTACATTTAATGGCAGAAGCTTATGGTGTGCCAGTGATTTTGCACACCGACCATGCTGCAAAAAAATTATTACCATGGATTGATGGTTTATTAGATGCTTCTGAAAAACATTTTGCAGAAACAGGGAAATCTTTATACAGTTCTCACATGATAGATTTAAGTGAAGAACCGCTTGAAGAGAACATAGAAATCTGTAAAAAATACCTAGAACGAATGAGTAAAATGGGTATGACTTTAGAAATTGAGTTAGGTATAACAGGTGGTGAAGAAGACGGTGTAGATAATAGCGATGTAGATGAGTCTAAGCTATACACGCAACCCGAAGAAGTTGCTTATGCCTATGAAGAATTAAGCAAAGTAAGCGATCAATTTACCATAGCTGCGGCTTTTGGTAATGTACATGGTGTTTACAAACCCGGTAATGTAAAGTTAACACCAAAAATTTTAAAGAACTCGCAAGAGTATATCTCAACTAAATTTGGTGTTGGGCATAACCATATAGATTTTGTATTTCATGGAGGTTCTGGCTCTACAGAAGCAGAAATCCAAGAAGCCATTGGTTATGGTGTTATTAAAATGAATATTGATACAGATATGCAGTACGCATTTACATCTGGTGTTAGAGATTACATTTTAGAAAAGAAAGACTATATACAATCTCAAATAGGAAACCCCGATGGCGAAGAAATACCAAATAAAAAGCATTACGACCCACGTGTTTGGTTACGTAAAGGAGAACAAACTTTTGTAGAAAGGCTTAAAAAAGCGTTTAAAGATTTAAACAATGTAGATACCTTATAAAATAGGATTATCTACTAATAGAAAAACCCATTAAAACTTTTTTAAGTTCTAATGGGTTTTTTCGTTTATAGAATACAGAAATTAATCTTCTTTTTTCTCTTCTCTTGGTTTACGATCATCGCGTCTGTTGTCTCGTCCACGATTATCTCTTCCTCTATTATCGCGTCCGCCACTACGTTTATCGTCTCTTGGTGGTCTTGCTACATAACCTTCTGGTTTTGGTAAAATAGCTTTACGAGATACTTTTTCTTTACGAGTTCTTGGGTCTAATCCAAAATATTTGACATCAAAAACATCACCCATATTTACAACGTCGCTTACGTTTTCTGTACGTTCCCAAGCCAATTCACTAACGTGTAATAATATTTCGTTTCCTGGAGCATCCATATATTCTACAACAGCACCAAAATCTAACATTTTAATAACTTTTACTTCATATACGCTACCTACTTTTGGCTTAAATAGTAAAGCATCTATTTTAGCCATAACAGCTTCAATACCTGCGCTACCTACACCCAAAATTTCAACGATACCTTCTTCCGTAACTGGGTCTTCGTTTATAACGATTGTAGTCTCAGTTTCTTTTTGCATTTCTTGGATTACTTTTCCACCAGGACCTATTAAAGCACCTATAAATTCGTTTGGTACACGGCGTGTAACCATAGTTGGCGCATGTTCTTTAACTTCTGCATTAGGAGTTTCAATAGTGTCGGTTATTTTACCTAGTATATGTAAACGACCATCTCGAGCTTGTTGCAGTGCATTCACTAAAATTTCATAGCTTAGGCCTTTAACTTTAATATCCATTTGGCAAGCCGTAATACCTTCAGAAGTACCAGTTACTTTAAAATCCATATCGCCAAGATGATCTTCATCTCCTAATATATCAGATAGTACAGCATATTTTCCTGTTTCAGCATCAGAGATTAACCCCATTGCAATACCAGAAACTGGTCTTGTCATTTGTACACCTGCATCCATTAATGCCATTGTACCTGCACAAACTGTTGCCATGGAAGATGATCCATTAGACTCTAATACTTCAGATACAACACGTACAGTGTATGGGCAATCAGCAGGGATCATTCCTTTTAATCCACGTTGTGCTAAGTTACCGTGACCAACTTCTCTACGAGATGTGCCTCTTAATGGCCTTGCTTCTCCTGTACAAAATGGTGGAAAGTTATAATGTAAATAGAAATTTTCTTCACCTTCATAAGACGGCATATCTATTTTATTTGCATCTCTAGATGTACCTAAGGTTACGGTTGCTAATGCTTGTGTTTCTCCACGTGTAAATATTGAAGAACCATGTGTAGATGGTAAGTAATCTACTTCACACCATATTGGTCTAATCTCATCAGTTTTACGACCATCTAATCGTAAACCTTCATCTAAGGTTAGGTTTCTAATGGCAGATTTTTCTGCCTTTCTGTAATATTTAGAGACTAAATCTCCAAAATCATCTAATTCTTCTTCAGAGAATGTTGCTTTAATGTCATTTTTAATAGCTTCAAAAGCAGCACTTCTTTCGTGTTTAGCAGATCCAGCTTTTGCAATAGCATAGACTTTGTCGTAAGCCATATCATAAACTTTTTTCTCTAAAGCTTCATCTTCTCTTTCTCCTTCGTAGGTTCTGGTTTCTTTTTTACCAAATGCTTCCGCTAAACGTACTTGTGCAGCACATTGTACTTTAATAGCTTCGTGTGCAAATTTAATAGCGTCTGCCATTTCTTCTTCAGAAATTTCATCCATTTCACCTTCGACCATCATTACAGAATCGGCTGAGGCTCCAATCATCATGTCAATGTCAGACTCTGCTAATTGTGCTCTAGTTGGGTTAATGATAAATTCTCCGTTTACACGTCCAACTCTTGCTTCAGAAATTGCACATTCAAAAGGAAAATCTGATAATTGAATTGCTGCAGATGCTGCTAAACCAGCCATAGCGTCTGGCATAACATTCTCATCGTGAGACATTAGTTGTATCATCACTTGCACTTCTGAGTGGTAGTCTTTTGGAAACAATGGACGTAAAACACGATCTACTAAACGCATGGTTAATACTTCACCGTCACTTGGCCTTGCTTCTCTTTTAAAGAAACCTCCTGGATAACGACCTGCGGCTGCAAATTTTTCGCGATAATCTACTGTTAATGGTAAAAAATCTACTGTTCCTGCTTTATAGCTAGAAACAACTGTACATAATAGCATACATTTACCAGATTGTATAACTACAGATCCGTGTGCTTGTTTTGCGAGTTTACCTGTTTCGATAGAGATTTCTCTTCCATCACCAAGGTCAATGACCTCTTTAAATACTTTTGGAATCATATTTTTTTTAATTCGTGTTCATAACACTAGTGTTAGAACAATGTTAAACAATGGTCGTTGTGTTGTTGTACTAAAACAAGTTTAGCTAATGTAGTTGTTGTGTGACCAATGAAAAACTGTTAGCCCCAATTTTGGGTCTAGCTTCTTCAATTTTGGGTTTTATACTCGTCCAAAATAGAGTTTATATATACCAAAAAAACCACGCTGTTTGGGCGTGGTCTTTAATGTTGAGATTATTTTCTTAATCCTAATTCTTTTATTATTGCACGATACCTTAAAATATCTTTCTTAGTTAAGTAATCTAATAATGAACGACGTTTACCTACTAATTTTACTAATGAACGCTCTGTGTTAAAATCTTTGCGGTTTTGCTTAAGGTGCTCAGTTAAGTAATTAATGCGGTAAGTGAATAATGCAATTTGTCCTTCTGCAGAACCCGTGTCTTTTGCATTTTTACCGTGTTTTGTAAAAATGGCTTCTTTTTCTTTTTGATCTAAATACATTCTAATATTATTGTAAATGATTGTTATGTATATTGAAAGATTTTCTTTCAAGCTGCAAATATAGTGAAAATTACTAATTTTGGTAGCAATGAAAAATGTTTCTTTACTAAAATTTTAACCCTGTTTTATTTTTGCTTCTTCCCAAAACACATCCATCTCAGAAAGCGACATGTCTTCTAGTGGTTTATTAATTTCTTTAGACTTAGCTTCGAGGTATTGAAAACGTTTAATAAATTTTTTATTGGTGCGTTCTAAAGCATTTTCGGGATTTATATTTAAGAAGCGTGCGTAATTAATCATAGAAAATAAAACATCACCAAATTCACTTTCAATAGCATCTTGGTTTCCTTTTGCTATTTCTACTTTTAGTTCTGCTATTTCTTCTTCAACTTTTGCAAAAACGTGTTCTGGGGCTTCCCAATCAAAACCAACTCCTGCTACTTTTTCTTGTATGCGGCTTGCTTTTACTACGGCAGGTAAACTTTTTGGCACACCCTGTAAAACGCTTGTATTGCCTTCTTTTAGTTTTAGTTGTTCCCAGTTGCGTTTAACGTCTTCCTCATTTTTTACAACAACATCTCCATAAATATGTGGGTGCCGACTTATAAGTTTGTCGCAAATACTATTGCAAACGTCTGCAATAGTAAAGGTGTTGGTTTCGCTTGCTATTTTTGAATAGAAAATAATATGAAGCAAAACATCTCCTAATTCCTTTTTAACGTCGTCTAAATCGTTATCTAATATGGCATCACCAAGCTCGTAAACCTCTTCAATAGTGAGATGACGTAAGGTTGTCATCGTTTGTTTTTTATCCCAAGGACACTGCTCGCGGAGCTCGTCCATAATAATTAACAAACGTTCAAAAGCTTTTAATTCAGTGGTTTTATTAGACATGTTTATTCTTCCTCTGTGGTATCTGTTTTATCTTCAGTATCTAGTGTGCTTAAAAGATTATTTTTTTGAAGTAAGTTATACCACTGCACTACTTTTTTTATGTCTGATGCATACACTCGGTCTTCATCATAATTGGGTAAGACTTCAAAGAAATATTCTTCTAAAATATCTTTACTGTCTTTATGGCTAATTGATGTTGCCTGTCCGTTTTCCTTCTCTTTTACCTTATTTAACACCTCTTTTAAAGGCACTTCTTCTGTTAAGGTATAAATGGCTATTTCGCTTAAAATACTAATATTACTATGCGCACCAACTGTGATACGTTTTTTATCTATTAAAGATTCTACAACGGCACCTGTTCTGGTTTGTTTTACAATTTGAAATAATCCTGGTTTACCAGAAACGGATAAGATTTTATCTAAACTCATATTAAATTTTATCTAATATTATTTTTTAACTGTGTTTTATACAACAGCCTTATTTTTTTAATTTTATAAATTATAAGCGTTAACGCTTTTTGCTCATAGCAGGAAAACGCATTCTGTAATCAATATTTATTTTTCCTTTAGAGATATTTGTAAGCTTTCCTTTTATTAAACGCTTTTTAAACGACGATAGTTTGTCTGTAAACAAAACACCTTCTATGTGGTCGTATTCGTGCTGAATTACTCGGGCTATTAAACCGTCGTAAGCTTCGGTATGGGTTTCAAAATTCTCATCTTGGTATTGAATTTTTATTTTAGGTTTTCTAAAAACATCTTCGCGTACATCTGGGATACTCAAACACCCTTCATTAAAAGCCCATTCGTCTCCATCTTCTTCTAAAATTTGAGGATTAACAAACGTTTTTTTAAAGTTTTTTAGTTGTTTTTGTTCTTCTTCTGAGAAACTGTCATCATCTGCAAAAGGCGCTGTATCTACTAAAAATAAACGAATTGGCAATCCTATTTGCGGTGCAGCCAAACCTACACCACAAGCCCCATACATGGTTTCGTACATGTTTTCTAAAAGTTCAGAAAACTTGGGGTAGTCTTTAGTAATAGCTTTAGCTTTTTTCTTTAAAACGGCATCGCCATAAGCAACGATAGGTAAAATCATAATCTCAATATTTTCGGGTGCAAAAGTATTAAATTCAATGTATTTAATTTCAATTTTCAAAAACTAAATTCTATTATGAATTGTCTTTATGAGAAACGAAAAACATGTAAAACTTAAGCGTTAAATATGGCTATTAAAAACGTAACATCATAATAGCTTTAATAATTAAAATGGTTTGCTAGAAAGGTAACTTTGTAAGATAAGTGTAGCACTAATTTCATCTACAAGTGCTTTGTTTTTACGCTGTTTTTTCTTTAAACCACTAGCTATCATTGTCTGAAAAGCCATTTTTGAAGTAAAACGCTCATCTACACGCTCAACAGGGATATTTGGAATAGCTTTAGCCAACTGCGCTAAAAATTTTTGAATATAAACCTCACTTTCTGAAGCTGTATTATCCATTTGTTTTGGTAAACCCACAATAAATTTTTCAACTTTTTCTGTAGAAATGTATTGTTTTAAAAAAGCAATTAACGCTTTTGTATCTACAGTAGTTAACCCAGATGCAATAATTTGCATTTCATCAGTTACTGCAATACCTGTTCGTTTTGTTCCGTAATCTATAGCTAAAATTCGTCCCATATTACAAAGGTAGGTAACTAAAACAACGCTTTACTAAATTGTTATAAAAAACTCCTCAAATTTTAACTTTTGAGGAGTCTTAAAAAATCACTAACCAATTAAAACTATTGAAGGTTTAAAACCTTACTCGTTTTACTTAAGACGCAAATTACTGCCAAAGGTCACAATAGTTTAAAAAGAATTTTTGATACAGTTATTATAAAAGTATCTTTGAGGCACTAATTATATATACAATGAACCAATTACAATCTGTTATAGAAAATGCTTGGGAAGACCGCTCTCAACTAAAAAACGACACTACTATAAATGCTATACGTAGCGTTATTAATCTTATCGATGAGGGTAAGTTGCGCGTTGCAGAACCTGTTGAAAATGGCTGGCAAGTTAATGAATGGGTAAAAAAAGCAGTTGTTTTATACTTTCCTATTCAGAACATGGAAACTTTTGAAGTGGGTGTTTTTGAGTATCACGATAAAATTCCATTAAAACGAGGTTATGCAAAAAAAGGAATTAGAGTTGTACCACATGCCGTTGCAAGGCATGGAGCTTACATTGCTTCTGGTACTATTTTAATGCCAAGTTATGTAAATATTGGAGCTTACGTTGATGAAGGTACCATGGTAGATACCTGGGCAACTGTTGGTAGCTGTGCGCAAATTGGTAAAAATGTGCACCTTTCTGGTGGGGTTGGTATTGGCGGTGTTTTAGAGCCATTACAAGCCGCACCTGTAATTATTGAAGATGGCGCATTTATTGGCAGTAGATGTATTGTTGTTGAAGGTGTACGCGTAGAAAAAGAAGCTGTTTTAGGCGCCAATGTGGTTTTAACTATGAGTACAAAAATAATTGATGTTACAGGAGATGTACCTGTTGAAACAAAAGGTGTTGTACCTGCACGCTCTGTAGTTATACCAGGTAGTTACACTAAAAAATTTAAGGCTGGCGAGTACCAAGTGCCTTGTGCTTTAATTATAGGAAAACGTAAAGAAAGTACAAATAAGAAAACCTCTTTAAACGACGCTTTACGCGAGTATGATGTAGCAGTATAACTAAAACACGAATGAAAAATTATTATAAAAGCTTAAAACTATTTGCTAAGCGTATTTTACTTGTTGTCGTTAGTTATCAATTGTGTAGAGTTGCTTTTTTAGCCTTTAATTTTAGCACATTTAATGCGCCTTTTTTTAGTACGTTTTTAGGAGGGCTCAGGTTCGATTTTTCTGTAATAGCTTATACAAACCTGCTTTTTGCTTTACTTCATTGCGTTCCAGGTACATTTAAATACAATGCAACTTACCAAAAAACAGTTAAAATTTTATTTTATAGTATTAACCTGTTGTTTATAATTACCAATTTTGTAGATTTTGAATATTATAAATTTACAGGAAGACGAAGCACTTTTGGCATGTTAACTGCAGAAGGTATGGAGAATGAGATTGGTGGACTTATAGGTTCTTTTTTAGTTGAATTTTGGTATATTGTACTACTAGCAATTGTACTTGCTATTGGTTTTTATAAAGCAATTCCAAATTTAAAATTACCAATACAACATACAACATATTCAAAAAAAGACTATGCTAAGCAAACCCTATTTTTTTTAGTGGTTATGGCTTTTATGCTAGTTATGGGACGTGGAGGATTTCAAAAAAAACCACTTCGCATTATAGACTCTAGTGCTTATGGAGCGTTAAACCATTCTGCTTTAGTATTAAACACTCCTTTTTGTATTTTAAAAACGTTTAATAAAAAGGAAACACTAAAGAGCCCTAATTATTTTTCTAAAACTGAATTAGATGCCATTTTTAGCCCTATTGTTAGTATTAATTCTGAAAATAAAATTAACAAAAAGAATGTTGTTTTATTAATTCTTGAAAGTTTTGGAAGAGAAAACCTAACGATTGGCGCAACCCCTTTTTTAGATTCGTTACTTACAAAGTCTTATTATTTTGAAAACGGTTTTGCCAACGGAAAACTATCTATTGATGCCGTACCTTCAACATTAACAAGCATACCGAGTTTACTTAAACATTCTATAATTACATCTAGTTATGCTGTAAACAACGTTGATGGTTTACCACGAATTTTGAAAGCAGAAGGTTATCACACCTCATTTTTTCATGGAGCGTTTAATGGGAGTCAAAATTTTGATAAATATTCTAAAGTTTCTGGTTTTGATGCGTATTACGGAAAAAATGAATATAAAGGTGTTGAAGCCTTTGATGGGCGATGGGGTATTTTTGACGAAGAATTTTTACAGTTCTTTAATACAAAACTAAGCACCTTTAAGCCTCCGTTTTTTAGTACACTGTTTACCATTTCGTCTCATAACCCATACATTATTCCAACAAAATATAAAGATAAATTTCCTAAGGGAGATTCTAAAATTTACGAATCTATTGCCTATAGCGATTACGCATTAAAACAGTTTTTTAAAGCCGCAAAAAAAGAAGAATGGTATAAAAACACGCTTTTTGTAATTACAGCAGACCATACTTCTTCTGGAAGTAAAAACGAGCGGTATAACACAAATGTTGGTAAGTTTAGAATTCCGATTCTATTTTTTGACCCTTCAAATAAAAACTTAGTAGGGACACATTATAAAAATTTTCAGCAAATAGATATTTTACCTTCAATTTTAGATTATTTAGGTGTGTCAACAAAAACCATTAGTTACGGTAAATCTTACACTTCTAACAAAGATTTTGTAGTTTATTATTTAGATAATATTTACCATCTCATTGATGGTGATTACTATTTGGCATTTAATGGCACAACATCTGTAGCATTATTTAATTTTAAAACTGACCCGTTATTAAAAACTAATTTAATAAAAACTGAATTAGAAAAAACAAAGGTTTTAGAACGCTTTATAAAAGCGTATATTCAATCGTTTAATGAGCGTATGATAAATAATAATTTAACTCTGTGAGCTTGAAAATATTAGTAATTCAACAAAAAATGATAGGAGACGTGCTTACAAGCAGTATTTTGTTTAATGCTTTGCGAGCCAAATATCCTAATGCCCAATTAGATTACTTAATTAATTTTAATACACTACCCGTTGTAGAAAACAACCCAAATATTGATGAGATTATTCAATTTACAAAGCTTCAAAGTACAAGTAAACGTGCACTATTAAAATGCGCCAAGACCATAAGACAAAGAAAATACGATGTTGTTATAGATGCGTATTCTAAGCTGTCTAGTAATATTATTACATGTTTTTCGGGTGCAAAAACTAAAATTTCTTACCATAAACCATATAGCACATTTATTTATACACACCATATAAAACGACTTCAACAAACCGATAGCACAATGGGTTTGGCAATAGTTAACCGATTACAATTACTAGCACCTCTTGGTATTAAAGTTGTTTCTGCAAAACCAAAAATATATTTAACGGACAAGGAAATTAATGAAAGTCAGCAGTTTTTAACCGCACACCAAATAGATTTATCTAAACCACTTTTTATGATTAGCGTTTTAGGTAGCGGAAAAAACAAAACCTACCCTGCATTATATATGGCTAAAGTTATTGATAGCATTGCGGAAGAAACAAATGGGCAGATTTTGTTTAATTATATACCAAATCAAAAAACAGAAGCCAAAGCCGTTTATAATTTGTGCCAACCAAAAACACAACAACATATTTTCTTTGACGTTTTTGGGAAAAATCTCCGCCAGTTTTTAGCAATAACCAAGCATTGCGATGCATTAATTGGTAATGAAGGTGGAGCAATAAATATGGCTAAAGCATTGCATATTAAAACCTTTGCTATTTTTTCGCCATGGATTAGTAAGGCGACCTGGAATTTGTTTGAAAATGATACAACACATGTTTCTGTTCATTTAAAAGACTATAAACCAGAAATTTATACCAATAAGGTAGAAAAAGAATTAAAAAAAGAGGCTTTAAAACTTTACACTTCGTTTAAAACTGATTTTTTTATTGAGAAATTAAAATTATTTTTAAGACAATACTAGTAATTTAAAATAAACCACTATAAACAGGAAGTCCATAGGTTTGGTTTGCAGACTAAAAGTCTGCTTCGTGAAATGACAAATAGATAACACCATAAATTCGTGAAATTCGTGTCAAATTTTTTTTAGAAGCTAAAGCGAGATGCAACATAGTTTTAGCTAAAATTTGAGACCAATAAAATCGCAATTAACACTATCATTAGCTTTTTTTAATTCCAAAATCTGTTAACCGAGATTTGTTTTGTTTGGTTTCTTTTCTAATAGCAGCGTTTTTTTGTAATGCGTCTTTATTTTTATAAGGTCTGTTGTGGTGTAGATGTATGCAAATACAACTGTAACGTACCTGTATAAAACGTATGCCGTTATTCATCATTCGTTCGCCAATTTCTCTGTCTTCACCTCCATATTGCATGCGTTCGTCAAAGCCATTTACAGCAAGTATATCTGCTTTATAGCAAGATACATTCATACCATCAAAAGTGGCTTTTGTTGGGGTAAGTATATTTAGGAGTTTTGCTTTGTATTTTAATGTTGTAAGTTTATTAAATTTAAAACTTTTGGGTTGCCCTTTTTTAATTAGCCAATTTTTATCAAAGCATTTTTGCTCAGTAATTATGGGTTTAGAAATTTTATTAGAAACACCTGCGGTTAATTTAAAATAGCCACCAGACAAGGCATGTTTTGGTTTGCGTAAGGCTAGGTGTGTTGCCACAAAATCGTTACGTGCTATGCAATCACCATCGGTAAAAATTAAATATTTTGCTGTTGATGCTAAAATGGCTTTATTTAAAATTTTTGTTTTTTGAAACCCATTATCTTTTTGCCATACATGTACGACCTTTAATGCAGATGTTGAAGAAAACGTATCAATAACAGTTTTTGTTTTGGCATCAGAGCCATCATCTGCAATAATGACTTCAAAATTTTTAACCGTTTGCACCGCATAGCTCCACAATACTTTTTCTAACCATTTTGGGTTGTTATACGTGCTTATAATTACTGATGTATCTATGGTTTGCATTGGTTCAAAAATAGTTATTTTTACCAAATATTTACTTACAAATGATTAAGCTTTCTGCTGTTATTATTACATACAATGAAGAACGCAATATTGAAAACTGTCTTCAATCCTTAGTGGCTATTGCAGATGAGATTGTAGTTGTAGATTCTTTTTCTACGGATGCTACTAAATCTATTTGTTTAAAATATAAGGTTAAATTTATTGAACAAAAATTTTTGGGCTATATAGAACAAAAGAATTTTGCTTTAACAAAGGCTAGTTATAACCATGTTGTGTCTTTAGATGGTGATGAGTCTTTGTCTGAAACACTTCAAAACTCAATACTTCAATTAAAAAACAATTGGAAACGAGATGGCTATTACTGTAATCGTCTTAATAATTTTTGTGGGCAATGGATAAGGCATTCCGATTGGTACCCCAATAAGAAGCTTCGTGTTTTTAATAGAACTAAAGCAAAATGGACTGGTATAAATCCGCACGACCACATTGAATTAAAAAATAAGACCTCAAAAATAGGAGCTTTAAAAGGTGATATTTTGCATAAAACCTATCAGACCTATACTGAGTTTAACCAAAAAACAGACTATTTTTCGAGTATTGCGGCAAGGGCTTATTTTGATAATGGTAAAAAAGCTCCGATTTGGAAAATTATTTTTAATCCTACATGGGCATTTTTTAAGGCTTACGTTTTAAGATTTGGATTTTTAGATGGTTTTAATGGCTTTGTAATTTGCGTACAAACAGCAAATATTACATTTTTAAAATATTCTAAATTGCGTGAGCTGTATCAATAGAAGTGTTTTGCAAATGGTACCAAAATAGTTTGTAGTATATACAAAAAAAGACTGCTTTTTATAAAAGGCAGTCTTTTTTTGTAAAAACAAACGTATTTACTAAATATTTTCAGCGTCTCTTAGACCCTGAATGTACTCAGCTTTCTGAATTTCTCTTCTTCTTTTTACAGAAGGCTTAGTAAAATAACGAGATTCTCTTAAGTTTTGCATAATCTGAACATTTCTGTGTTTACGCTTGTAACGTTTAAGAGCACGTTCTATGTTTTCTCCTTCTTTAATTTCGATTTTAATCATTATATCGATATATTTTTGTTATCTATAGTCTTATAAAATGGTCGGCAAATATAAGTTAACTTATTCAAAATAAAAAATTAAATTATTTTTTTAGACATTTATTTTCAAGCTTTAAAAATTTCAATTCAATTTAGACCTTTAAATTACTTCTCTAAACTAGAGATTAGTAAAGATAAAGTCTCAATTCTTTGTTCTAAAAGCGCAGTGGTCTAATAGTCTTTTTTTATCCTAAATAGGTTTTTAATATTTTACTCTTACTGGCATGTCTTAATCTTCTAATGCCTTTTTCTCTAATTTGTCTTACACGCTCACGTGTTAAATCATAGATACCACCGATCTCTTCTAAAGTCATTGGAGGCTGATCGCCGATACCAAAATTTAAACGAATAACGTCGCTTTCCTTTTGTGTTAATGTTTCTAAAGCACGTTCTATCTCCGTGTTTAAAGATGCTTTCATTAAGTCGCTATCTGGTCTTGGCGACTCGCTAGAGCTTACCACATCGTAAAGACTAAATGTTTCACCATCTTTTAATGGCGCATCCATTGATAGGTGTCTCCCAGAGTTTTTCATAGATTGCTTTACCTCGCGCACGCTAAGATCTAGTTCGTTTGCAATTTCTTCAGCATTTGGTGGTCTTTGGTTTACTTGCTCTAAATGCGAATAGGCTTTATTAATTTTATTAATAGTACCTATTTTATTTAATGGCAAACGTACAATACGAGATTGCTCTGCTAAGGCTTGTAAAATGGCTTGTCTAATCCACCAAACGGCATACGAGATAAATTTAAAACCTCTAGTTTCATCAAAACGTTTTGCGGCTTTTACTAAACCTGCATTACCTTCATTAATTAAATCGGGTAGCTTTAAGCCTTGGTTTTGGTATTGCTTTGCAACAGAAACCACAAATCTTAAATTGGCTGTTGTTAACTTGTCTAACGCAACTTGATCTCCTTTTCTAATAAGCTGAGCTAATTCTACTTCTTCCTCTGCGGTTATTAAAGGAATTTTACTAATATCTTGAAGGTACTTATCTAACGATTTGTCTTCTCTATTTGTTACTTGCTTGGTAATTTTTAACTGCCTCATGTGTTCTTTTTTTTATTTTGAAACCTAAAACGTATTCAGTCTTAATAATTAGTAATTAGGTTTTTAATTATTGTTTTTGTTCTTCTTTTTTTTATTACCGCCTAGAAATCCGCCTAAGATAGACTTTACTCCGTCTTTAACTTTGTCTTCGGTTTTTGTATTGGTATTATCTGTCTTTGTTGTGTCTTTTTGGGTTGTATTACCGCCTAGTAACCCACTTAATAAATCGTTGGCTTTATCTTTTCCTTTGCCTATTAATTTTTGTTTCTGAATTTCTACAAGTTGTTTTGTTAGGTTTGTAACACCACTTGTTACGTCTGTAGTAATGTTTGGGCTTGTAAACGTGCCTCCAAAATTTGCGGTTACCGGAACAGAAATTTTATTAACCTCATTATCGTTTATCTTACCAATAAGCCTATTTACTTCACTACCCAAATATTTGGCAGGCACTTGTAAAATAGCTTTATAATTAATCGTATTTGTAAGACTGTGTGTGCCAGAAATCTCTATTGGTATGTCTTTATAGTTTACAGTAAATGGTTTTACAGCGATTTGTCCGTTATTAAAACTGAGTTTTGTTTTAATAGCTTTTAAATCGAGTTTATTAAAGTCTAAAAAACTGAGTTTACTATCTAAGCCTGTAAGTAATTTACTTTGGTTAGTATTAACCTTTGTTGTTAAAACTTCTGCTAAAGCCTTACCTGTAATGGTTGCCAAATCTGGCGAAAAATTTTCGTCTAAAAACCCACTAATATCAATGGTAGAGTTTAATTTTCCTTGCAGCACTTTTGCTATTGGTGCTAAAAAACTTAATAGTTCTAAATCTTTAAACGATTGCGAAATATCAAATTGCTGCATGCCTAATTGCATGTTAAATTTTGGCTTTGCTTCTTTTGTAGATACGTTGCCTGTAATGCCAAGTTTACCATCAAACAGGTCTGTGGTCATGTTTTTTAGGTTTGCATTTTGGTCTTTTATATATAATGTGCCAGTTACGTTTTTCAACTTTAAGTTGTCATATAAAACGGTTTTGGCATTTGCTGTTATGGCACAATCTAAAAAATCTGGAATTTTTAAAGATTCTGCATTTGATGTTGTTTTTTTAGACGTTTTTGAAGTCGAAGTGTCTTCAACCATAAAATCTGAAAGCGCAAACAGATTAGAGTTTACATTAAAATTACCTTGAAGCTTTTTATCGCTTAACAAAAATCCTAATAGATTATTAATTTTTCCTGAAGCATTAAAATCACTTTTTCCTGTTAAAGCATCAAAACTATTTAAGCTTACAGTGCCAGGTTTAAAGGTTAAATCTGCTTTGTTAATTTGAATAGGATTTACAATATCTTCTGAAGAAAATACAAAATCTGAGATTGAAACACTACCATTATTTTTAATACGTTGGTAAGCGTTGGTTTCAATAGCATTCATATCAAAAGCGGTGTTTAGTTTTCCTTTTAAAACACCTGTTAATTCATTTTCTAGCTCAATTGGGTATGCTTTTGTGATGTTGGCTAAATTTAAAACTCCGTCTAAATTGGCATTAACTAACATGTTGCCTGTTAGGTTTTTAATGTGCGCTTCAGATTTAAAAACATCTTCATCTATTTTAAAATTTAGCGTGTTTACATCTACATAAGTATCATCTATACGACCTGTTGTGTTTTTTACAGAGGCATTAATAGAAATATTACGAACCCCTTTTGGAAGGTTTGGATATTTAAACGACGCATTATTAGATTGCATATTAATATCTAAAGTTGGTATCGTTTTTTCGGATAGTAATCCTTTTATACTACCGCTAATTGTAAAATTTCCTGAGGTATTTACAGCCTCAATATTTTTAGCATAGACTTTTGGTACTAAGGCTAAAAAATCTTTAAAAGAAGACGCTGGGTTATTAAATGTAATATCTATTTGTTGCCCTGTGTTTACCATTTGCACAAAACCATTAAACTCTAATGGCAAAGCGTTAATGTAGGCTTTATTATCTTTAAAGGTATATTTTTGCTGCTCTAAATCTAAATCTATTAAAGCTTCTAGTTTTATGCTATTGTTGCTAAGATATTCTGTACTATCCATTGCAAACGTTACTTTGGCTTCTGTGGTTGTGTTTAACTCCGATAAGCCTCCCGAAAATATACCATTACCTTTGTGGTTTATTTCAGTAATATAAAATAACATGTTAGACGTTTCGTCTATATAGGTAAAGGCACTATTGTTAAGTTCGTAGTTTTTAATGTCAAAACTGAATGCGCTAGAGGTAGCATCTGCGACTTCGTTTGCGTTTTCAGATGCGTTTACAATATCGTAATTAACCGCTCCGGCTGTGTTTGTTTTTATGGTAAGTAGCAACTCGTCTGCAATGATTTCATTAATAGTTAGCGGTTGATCGTTACTATTAAATAACTCGCCCATTGGCATTTCAAAAGACAATGCTTTTGCCGTTACTAAAGTTTCGTCTTCAAAAGGTCTTAATGTTGTTATTTTTAAATTTTCAACACTAACTTCTGCTTTTGGGAAACTACTAATTAAACTTAGGCTTATATCATCAAAACTCAATTTTGCATTTAAGTTTTCGTCTGCATAATTTTGAACAATCTTATCTATTTTAGACTCTAAAATAAAAGGTGCAGCAATAAGTATGGCAATAAAAAGAAGTAATACAATGCCTGTTATTTTAAAAAATTTCTTCATCAATAATTTTGTAAAAGGCTTTTTTTAGACGACCTAGTATGTGTTATACGTTACTGGGAGTAAAAATGTTACAACTTTAACAAACTTTAATACTATTTTAGTGTTTGGTGGTACTTATATTACGTCTATTTCTTCATTTATTTTTATTTACCTATCCGCATTTATAATTACGATATACACCTGTTCAACTTGCTACTTTAAAATATCACAGCAAAAATTTAATAATTTATACACTTACGGAACTTCCCAAAAGATATTGGGAACTAATAATTATATATTTAAAATATGGCAACATTACCAAATTTAACTGTAGAGCAATTAGCTTAAGTATTTAAGGAACTCCCAATTAAGAAGAAAATTAAACTCTTTAATCTTAACCATTTTTACATTGAAATTACCACAATAAAACCCCCTTTTTTCCTTTCTTTTACAGTAATTTTAATGCAAAAATGGCATTACTTCCTAAAAAATGGTTTTAATCTAAAGCTTACAAATAAACAAAAAGAAGCTGAAGGAACATCTGTTTTTTACTCTTGGTCTGATGTTCAAAGCTACATAAGAAACCTAGTAAGGCCTAAGTTTATTATTTCTTTTGAAGGTAATGTTAAAATTGATATAGCAGATTCTTTTGATTGGTATAGTAATATTTCAACTATTGTAGCTGATAATTTTTTGATTGAAATCAATAAAGCTGTTACGTATTTGGAAGAAAAACCACTCTAATTTAAAACTGCTTACAAAGACTTTAGACAATGTTCAGTAAAAAACACCCATTCGTATTATTTTACAAAACTGACAAAAGGCAAGTTAAAATATACAGGGTATTTGTAACTAGAAAGAGCCCTGAAAAGCGATTTAAGTAACTAAGCCCTCACCTAAAGAATTGCCCTAAAACAAAAAAACCGTTGAAAATCACACGATTAACAACGGTTTTAGTACTGAAGACGGGACTTGAACCCGTACGTCCTAATGGACATTGGATTTTAAGTCCAACGTGTCTACCAATTCCACCACTTCAGCATTTTAGCCACAAATGTAACTAAAACTTATACTATTGTAGAGCGAAAGACGGGATTTGAACCCGCGACCTCCACCTTGGCAAGGTGATGCTCTACCCCTGAGCTACTTTCGCGTAGTGTTTTTAAAGAACAAACATTCTCTGAATGCGGATGCAAATTTAAAACTTTTCTTATATAATCAAAGTCTTTTTTTAAATAATTATTTTTTTAATTTTAAAAAACAAGCTCTTATATAAGATTGCAAAAATTTAAATAGCTTTGTAAGCTATGTACGCATTAGTAGATTGTAATAATTTTTATGCCTCTTGCGAGCGAGTTTTTAACCCGAGCTTAAACACTACCCCTATCGCTATTTTAAGTAATAATGATGGCTGTGTAATTTCTAGGAGCGACGAAGCTAGAGCCTTAAAACTCCCTATGGGAGCACCAATATTTAAATGGGAGAACTTCTGTAAAGCAAACAACATTGTTGTACTTTCATCTAACTATCCCTTATATGGAGATATGAGTAGCCGAGTAATGACTATTCTAAAACAATTTACACCAGATGTAGAGGTGTATAGTATTGATGAAGCGTTTCTTCAATTTAAAGGTTATGAGAACTATAATTTTGAAGATTACGGCAATCTAATTAAAAAACGTATTTTTAAGTGGGTAGGCATTCCTACCTGTGTTGGTATTGCGCCTACTAAAGCATTATGCAAAGTCGCTAATAAAGTAGCACGTAAGTTTCCTCAAAAAACTAACGGAGTTTTTGTTATTGACTCAGATATATCTAGAATTAAAGCTCTAAAATGGACAAAAATTGAGAATGTTTGGGGGATAGGTCGTGGTTTACAAAAACAATTAAAAGCTAAAGGCTGCAAAACAGCATACGATTTTACACAATTAAACGATGATTGGGTACGCAAAACATTATCTATCACAGTATGGAAATTAAAAAAAGACTTAGAAGGCATTTCTAAAATAACCTTAGACGAACCAACAAGAAAAAAAGCCATTGCTACCACCAGAAGTTTTGAAAACACCTATTCTGATATAGCTAATATAAAAGAACGCGTTTCTACCTTTGCTATGCGTTGTGCCGAAAAATTACGCAAACAAGGCTCTAGCTGCCACATGGTTATTGTAATGTTGAGCAGTGACAGACACAAAACTCATTTAGAGCAGCATCGTAAAAGTACAATGGTAAGCTTTCCATACCCAACAGACTCATCGTTATTAATTAGCACACAAGCCGTAAATGCAGTAAAATCAATTTACAAAACTGGTATTAAGTATAAAAGAGCAGGCGTTATTGTTACAGGTTTAGTACCAACCGATAATTATCAACTAAATTTATTTAGCAAAGAAAACCCAAAGCACAAACCCTTAATGTTTGCTATAGATGCCATAAATAAAAAATATAAAGGCTACAAAATTAAATTAGGAAATCAAGATTTAGAACGCACCTGGAAAATGCGCCAAGAGCGTTTATCTCCAAAATACACAACCAATATTAACGATATTATTGTAGTAAGGTAGAATTTTTATAACTTACAATTTAATTTAATAGATCACCGCTTTCGCGGGAAAAAAATGATAACACACAACTCTAAACACCTCGTTTTTTTTATTCCAGAAATTATTAAAGACACCGGAATAAATTTTTTTGATACAGGCATTTCAGCTGGGTTTCCATCTCCAGCAGAAGATTTTAAAGAACAACGCTTATCCTTAGATGACGAATTAGTTAAAAACAAAGAAGCAACATTCTACGCACGTGTAAGCGGACAATCTATGATTGGCGCAGGTTTAGATGACAATGATTTATTAATTATAGACCGTAGTTTAGAACCCACAAATAATAAAATAGCCGTGTGTTTTTTAGATGGCGAGTTTACCGTAAAACGCTTAAGAGTCTCTAAAGACGAGGTTTGGTTACAACCAGAAAATCCCAACTACCCAATTATTAAAATTACAGAAGACAATAATTTTGTTATTTGGGGCATTGTAACTAATGTTATTAAAAAGGTCTAATATCAATTCTTATATTATTTTTGCACTATGATAGAAGATAAAAATCCACAACGCACTCCATTGAGCGAGTTAGGAGAATTTAAACTCATAGAACACCTAACTGAGCACTTTAAGATTACACAACAATCTACTATTAAAGGCATTGGCGATGATGCAGCAATACTAAATCATGGTAAAAACCAAATTGTTGTTTCTACCGATCTATTAGTAGAAGGAGTGCATTTCGATTTAAGTTACGTACCATTAAAACACTTAGGCTATAAAGCCGTAATTGTTAATCTGTCAGATATTTTTGCCATGAATGCAATCGCAACGCAGGTTACAGTATCTATTGCGGTATCTAACCGTTTTCCTTTAGAAGCTTTAGAAGAATTATACGCTGGCATTACAACCGCAGCAAAATTATATAATATAGATGTGGTTGGTGGAGACACAACCTCATCTACATCGGGTTTAATTATTTCTGTAACGGCAATTGGCGAGGTAGAAAATGGTAATGCAGTACTAAGATCTGGTGCCAAACCCAACGATTTATTAGTAGTTAGCGGAGATATTGGTGGCGCATATATGGGATTACAAATTTTAGAACGCGAAAAAGAAGTCTTTAAAGTAAACCCAAACAATCAGCCAGATTTATCAATGTACACTTATATTGTAGAGCGTCAATTAAAACCCGAAGCCCGAAAAGACATTGTAGAACTACTGAAAGACCTCAACGTAAAACCAACAAGTATGATAGATATTAGCGATGGGTTATCTTCTGAAGTTATTCACCTCTGCAAACAAAGTAACGTTGGTGTAGATCTCTATGAAGACAAAATACCTTTAGATCCTCAAGTGATTTCAACCTGCGAAGAGTTTAATATAGACAGCACAACAATTGCTCTAAGTGGCGGAGAAGATTACGAATTATTAATGACCATCTCTCAAGACGATTTCCCTAAAATTAAAGGCAATCCTAACTTAACGGTTATTGGCTATATGACCGATGCAGAACGTGGCATGCACTTGGTAACAAGAGCCGATACAAAAATTCCTATTATAGCAAAAGGTTGGAACGCACTTAGCGAGCAGCAATAAACGCTAAAAGAGTAGATTGCAGTTCGGTTTTATTTTCAATATGAGACATGTGTCCTTCCGAAAATTGAACATAATCAATGTCTGTATTTGCGATATTGTGTAGTATTTTTTTGCCATTAATTACGGAGTCTTTTTCACCGATGATGATTAGTTTTTTACACTTCAAACGGTTAAACACTTCAAATGTATCAGTTCTAATTCTCATACCTTCTTGCGCCGCAATATAACCTTGCACTGGTGTTTTTAATGCCAATTGTAAAGCATCGTTTAATTCAGTTTGAAACTTGGTTTTACTCTCTGGCGCAAATAAATTAGCAAAAGACATGCGCACTAAGTTTTCAAAATTACGTGTAGCCATTTTATTTGCACGCATTCTAAGGGTTTTTCTGTCGTCGTCGTCAGCTTCAAAAGTAGAATTCATTAAACACAAACCGCTAAATAATTTAGGGTGTCTTTCAGCTAAAGCCAATGCAACGTAACCACCCATAGAATGTCCAATAAATGTTGCTTTTTCAATATTAAGACTATTTAAAACTGCACGCACAGCATCTGCCATGGTTTCCATTGTATGTACATAGCCTAAGCAATCGGTGTTACCGTGCCCTAATAAATCTATACAAATAATTTGATGATTTTTAGATAATTTTGGTATAAGTGTTTGCCACATGGCAACGGTTTCTAGAAAACCATGCAGCAAAACAACAGGTTCTCCTTTGCCTGTAACGTTGTAATATATGCTGGTATTTTTGTACTCTAAAATCATAATTACAAAGATATATTTTGAAACTATTCTTACCTATAATTCATCACTAACATTTTACTATATTTGAAGCAACCAAATTTAAAAATTAAAACAGATATGTTTTTTAAACGATTATTACCTCTGGTTTTCTTTGCAAGCACAACTTTGTTAAATGCACAAATTAAAGAAAAACACCTCGATAAATTAATACAAAACACCTTAACCACTTTTAATGTACCTGGGATTTCTGTTGGGGTTTTTAAAGACGGAAAAGTGGTGTATGCTAAAGGCCACGGAGTACGTTCATTGGTTACAAAAAAAGGCATGAATGATAACACTTTAGTTGGTGTAGCTTCTAACAGTAAGGGTTTTACGTGTTTTGCTTTAGCAATGCTTATTGATGAAGGCAAACTCAATTGGGACGACCCCGTACGTAAACACATTCCAGAATTTCAATTGCACAACGCTTGGGTAACAGAACAGTTTACTGTAAGAGATTTGGTAACACACCGTAGCGGCATGGGTTTGGGTGCAGGCGATTTAATGTTTTTTCCAGAAGGCAATGATTTTAGCGTCAATGATATTATTGCCAATGTAAAACATCTTGAACCTAAGACCTCTTTTAGAAGTAAATTTTCCTATAACAATAACATGTTTATTATTGCTGGCGAAGTTTTAAAACGTGTTAGTGGTTTGTCTTGGGAAGAATTTATTGAAACCAAGATTATGAAACCCGTTGGCATGGCAAACAGTAAAGCATCTTACAACCGGGTTACCGATAAGTCTAATATTATTGCTGCACATACCAGAGCAGACGGTAAAGTAATTCAAATTCCGCACGACTGGAGTGAAACGGCAAACCCAGCAGGCGGCATTGTAAGTAATGTACACGATATGCTCGCTTGGGCAAAATTTTTAATGAATGATGCTGTAACAGAACGTGGAGAACGCTTATTAAGTAAAAAACAATTTTATGAGCTTTGGCAGCTACAAACCCCTTTAAAAGTAAGCTCTAGAGACGCCTACAACTCTAACTTTAAAGGGTACGGCTTAGGGTGGTTTGTAACCGATGTAAAGGGCGGTTATAAACAAGTGTATCATACAGGCGGATTAATTGGAACTGTAACGCAGTTTACTATGATACCCGATTTAGATTTAGCAATTGTGGTATTAACCAACCAAATGAATGGTAATGCCTTTAACACCATTACAAGCACTATAAAAGACAGTTATTTGGGGTATAAAGATAGAGATTGGCTAAACAGATACAGAAAGCGTAATACTAAAAACTTAAACTATAATGACAGCTTAAAAGTTGCTGTTTTTAATCAGGTTGAAAATATAAAAAATAGCCCAATACTTCCAAAACCAAATCAAATTATTGGTACCTACACAGACGATTGGTTTGGTGATGTTATCATTTCTCATAATGGAGAAAAATATAGTATAAAGTGTAAACGTTCGCCACGATTATTTGGCGAGTTGCTACCTTATAATGCAACGACTTTTATTGTAAAATGGAACGACAGAAGTTACGACGCAGATCTATATATGCAGTTTGCTTTTAATGAAAAAGCAGAAGCCGTTGCGGCTAGCATGAAATATATTGCGCCAATTACCGACTTTAGTTTCGATTTTCATGATTTAAATCTTATAAAAAACAGATAATTATACATGAAATACATGGGAAGCAAAGCACGCTTTGCTAAAGATTTATTGCCAATTATTTTAAAAAACAGACAAGCTAATCAAGTCTATTTTGAACCTTTTGCTGGTGGTATGAATATGATAGACAAAGTTGATGGCACCCGTATTGCAAACGATAATCACCAAGAACTCATGGCTATGTGGCAAGCCTTAATAAACAACAATTGGGATCCGCCACAGTTAGTAAGCGAAAACGAGTACAAGCACATAAAATACAATCAAAACCAATACCCAAAACACGTAGTGGGTTACGTTGGGTTTAATTCTTTTGGTGGTAAATGGTTTGCTGGTTACAGACGCGATAAAGAAGGCAAACGCGATTATTGGGGAGAGCATTACCGCAATATTACCAAACAAGTGCCCAATTTAAAAGATGTACAATTATCTTGTAAATCGTATCTCAATTTAGATATTCCCAAAAACAGTATCATATATTGCGATCCGCCTTATGCAGCCACAACAAAATATCGCAATGGTTTTAACCACGAGCAATTTTGGGATTGGTGTAGAGCACAGAGCAAAGCTGGCCACCAAGTTTTTATAAGCGAATACAATGCGCCAAACGATTTTAAATGTATTTGGAAAAAGGGCTCAAAAACTACGTTTTCTTGGCATGCTGAGGATTTAGCACCTAAGGTTAGCGTAGAACGGCTGTTTGTTTTTAGAAATTAGTCTATATCAAATCCTACAACCCAAATAGGAACAGATATAATTTTTGAAAAATCTTCTAATATCTTTTTTGTCTTATCGAATGTAACTATTCCTCCACTTAGCATTGCTTCTAAATTACCAGTTGGAACAACATAAATTAAAAAATCATCAGACTTTAATCTATTGACAAATAAACGAATTAAAGAGGTAGAAGATAAGTTAAATAATAGACCTAGAAAACGATTTAATTATGAAAACCCTACCTTTGTTATGAACCAATTATTATTTAATCAAAAAGTTGCATTTGTAACTTGAATCTAGCTTGTTTGCTTCAATTAGTGATACTATTTTTGAAGATATTAATGATTCGGTCGATTTTTACTTTTTTCAAATTGAACTAGCTTTTTTTGTTAAAATAATTGTGGCTACATTTTTAATATTACTTTTTGATGAAATTATTCCTAAGGCTTATGCGGGTAGAAATAGCAAAAGTTTTCGTCTTTTATGGCTAGGCCAATGCAAGTCTTACACATGTTATTTTCTTTACTTAGTTTGCCCGTCCATTATGCAACCATTAAACTTCAAAAGGCATTTGGTAAGCGGCGCTCTAATTTTAGTGTAGATCAATTATCACAAGCCTTAGCGTTAATTCATAAAAATAACACAATACAAGAAGGACAGAAGCTGCTACAAGGTGTAGTTTCTTTTGGTAATACAGATACAAAGCAAGTAATGAAACCAGGAATGGATGTATTTGCTTTAAGCATTAATACACCGTTTAAAACTATAATAGAAGGTGCCAATAAAGGCATGCTTTATGTTAAAGATCTTTTGCTACATTTAAATAAAAACACTTTTAATTGGACGATTTTGCTTCGCGAACCTTTTTTTGTGCCAGAAAACAAGAAATTAGATGATTTATTGGTTGAGTTTCAAACTAAAAAAGTACATTTAGCTGTTGTTGTAGATGAGTACGGATTTGCATCTGGTTTGGTGTTTTTAGAAGATATTATTGAAGAAATTGTTGGTGATATTAGTGATGAATACGGCGATGACGATTTAGTATTTACTAAAATTGATGCTAATAATTATAGTTTTGAAGGCAAAACACCCTTAAAAAATGTGTGTAGAATAATGAGTGTTGAGGATGAAACCGATGATTTTGAAGCAAATAAAGGTGAAGCAGAAACATTAACAGGGTTTGTTTTAGAAATTTCTGGTGGTTTACCGAAAATAGGACATGAAATAAATTTTAAAAATTACGTTTTTACAATAGAAGCTTTAGATCGCAAACGTATAAAGCAGATTAAAATAACGCATGTTAATACCAGTGCTAAATGATGCAAAAACAATTTATTTTAATACTAATTACGCTATGTCTTACACTAAGCTGTAAAGACGATGTGTTGCCAAAACCAAAGGGTTATCTGCGTTTAGAATACCCAAATGCTATCTATGAAAAAGCAGATACTCCTTTGCCTTTTTCGTTTGATAAAAATAAAGTAGCACAACCATTAACTACTGTAAAAACGGCAAATAAAGTTTATGGAATTGACGTAAAATATCCTTCGTTAAAAGGAACAATCTATTTAACCTATAAAAAAATAGAACACAACAACTTAGATAGTTTGCTAAGAGATGCACAAAACTTAACGCAAAAACATACTATTAAAGCAGACGAAATTATTGAGAGCGAATACCTAAATAAAGAAGCAAATGTTTATGGAATGATCTATGAAATTGGAGGTAATGCAGCATCGCAATCTCAGTTTTATGTTACAGATAGTACCAAGCATTTTTTAAGCGGATCGCTATATTTCTATGCAAAACCTAATTACGACTCCATTTATCCTGCCGCAGAGTATTTAAAAAAAGACATTGTGCGTATTATGGAAAGCATCCGTTGGAAATAACATTATTAATAATTAAGTGTCTGTCTTTCAGTTAAATATTAAAAAACACAAGCCTTTTCTTTTTTTTTGAGCGATTCTGTTTGTATCTTCGCAATCGTTTTTAAATCTAAAATTAAAAAAATGAAAATAACAGTAGTTGGCGCAGGTGCAGTAGGAGCAAGTTGTGCAGAATATATAGCAATAAAAAACTTTGCGTCTGAAGTTGTAATATTAGACATAAAAGAAGGGTATGCAGAAGGCAAAGCCATGGATTTAATGCAATGTGCATCTTTAAACGGTTTTGATACAAAAATTACTGGTAGCACAAGCGATTATACTAAAACGGCAAATAGTGATATTTGTGTTATTACATCGGGTATTCCACGTAAGCCAGGTATGACTCGCGAGGAGTTAATAGGTATTAATGCAGGTATTGTAAAATCGGTATCTACAAGTTTAGTAGAGCACTCGCCAAACACTATTATTATAGTGGTAAGTAACCCAATGGATACAATGACATACCTAGTTCATAAAACTACGGGGTTACCAAAACATAGAATTATTGGTATGGGAGGTGCATTAGACTCTGCTCGTTTTAAATACAGATTAGCAGAAGCATTAGAAGCACCAATTAGTGATGTAGATGGCATGGTAATTGGTGGTCATAGTGATACAGGTATGGTACCATTAATATCTCATGCAACAAGAAACAGTATTAAAGTCTCTGAGTTTTTATCAGAAGATCGTTTAGACCAAGTTAAAGAAGACACTAAAGTTGGTGGCGCAACATTAACCAAATTGCTAGGCACGTCTGCTTGGTATGCACCAGGAGCAGCAGTTAGTGGACTGGTACAAGCTATTGCTTGCGATCAGAAAAAAATATATCCATGCTCTGTGTTATTAGACGGTGAATATGGGCTTAGCGATCTATGTATTGGTGTGCCAGTTGTATTAGGTAGAAACGGTATTGAAAAAATTGTCGATGTATCATTAAGTACTGCCGAAAAAGAGCATATGGTTGCGAGTGCAGCCGGTGTTAAAAAGACTAATGGCTTATTAGAATTATAAAATAAAACTTATCCCCAAATTATACAAACATCTAAAAAAAAAACCTTAAAAATGAAAAAACAATTACTTGTTATTGCATTAATCTTTGTAAGTGTTTCTGCTTTAGCTCAAAAAAAGATTAAATCTGGTATTATTAATGCTACACAGTCGTATTACATTAATAATGAATTAATGAAAAAAGAATTACAAATCATTTATTTTGATGACTTAAAATCTAGCATAGAGTCAATCAGTACTGTATCTGGCGGACACACAAGTTTAGTGTATGATATTGAACAAATGAAAAAGTTAACACTTTTAAAAAAATCTGCTAAAGGTAAAAAATATATCTTAGAAGATTTAACATTATCAGATAGATATACCAAAGGCTTTAAAGTTATTAAAGGTACAAAAACTAGAAATATTTTAGGTTTTAATTGTAAAGAAGTAACGGTTACATTAAAAAAGAATGGTGTAGAGTTAACAATTAATATGTTTACAACAGATAGAGCTAACCTTGTGCTTAACAACGAAACTAAAGATTTGGTAAATATAGTGAGTGATTACCCTATGTATTCAGAAATTATATTTAAACAAAACGGTGTTGTTTCTAAAATTGTAACAGAAACGGTAATGCTAAAAGAACAAAATGTTTCTAAGGAGAAATTTAGTTTAACACCTCCAAAAGGTTATACTAAAATGTATTAGTAATATCTATTTCATAACTATTTAATATAATAAAGACTGTAGAAATACAGTCTTTATTATTTATATTTGCTTAATGAAAACCAAGCTGCATATTGGAGTTATAATTATTCTCTTAGCCATTATAGGTGCTTATGCAGAGCGTACTACCATACCAAATCAGCAAATTACAATACAGTTTTTAGATGATACGATCTCTACTAAAGCTGCGGAAAAGACTATACAAGTTGTAAAAGCGCAACTACAAAGCATAGGCGTTAATAATATATTAATAGGTAAACATAAAGAAGGACAACTAAAAATCGTCTATTTTAGTAATACTAATGTCTCGCATATTCAAAATGTTTTAAACAAGGCTAAACGTTTAAAATTTAATTACGCAGCTCACAATAAAAATTCTAATGAGTTGCCTAAGAATAAAACCTTAGAGGATTTTCAAATTAATGTTTCAAAAATTCAAAATGAAACCTATTCTAATTGGGGTTTAGATGGTATTTTAGCTGAAGCGTTTAATTATAAAAGCGACCGATTTAATTCCCTAAAGCTTAATAACTCTGCAACTGTAACTCATTGTAAGTTGAGTAATGCTAAAACTGAGATTACATTTAGAGTTAATAGTATAACTACAAGTTCGCTAGATAATATTTATTATAAGTTGCCAGAAGTTAGAGCTGGCCCTGTGGTAAAAAGAATTATTTAGCCTAAAATGAGACCTACGTCATTTTAAAAAAGCTTTTTTTTATACAATTAAAAAGCTAAAATTTATTTATACCATAATTATTGTTGAATTATAAAGCAAACTTTATATTTGCGCCCATATTTTTGGAATAAAATTCAACACAAAAAACACTACAAAATGCAAAACAAAGGAATAATTAAACTCTTTGCGTTATTATTTGGCTTGGTAAGTATTTACCAATTATCATTTACGTTTAGAGCTAACCAAATAGAGGCTAATGCAACGGAAGCTGCGGTTAGCAAATATGCAGATACAGAAGCCGATTACCAGTCTAAAAGAGGTTTAGAAGAAATTAGATATTTAGATTCCTTAAAAACGACTAAAATAAAAGAGGGCGATGCCTTTAACCCAATAGAGGTTTACAACTTAGGTGTAGCAAAATACACATATACAGAGGTTGAAAACAATGCCATGAAACTAGGCTTAGACCTTAAAGGTGGTATTAATGCTATTATACAAATTTCTGTAAAAGACATACTAAAAGGTTTAGCTAATAACAGTAAAGATCCTATTTTTAACAAAGCCTTAAATGATGCTGAAGAGTTACAGAAAGATGCTCAAGAGTCGTATTTAGAATCGTTCTTTAGAGCTTTTGATGCTATAAAAGGAGATACAAAATTAGCTTCTCCAGATATTTTTGCCACCCGCGATTTGAGTGATGTTATTACGTTTGAAACAACAGACGATGAAGTTAAAACTATTATTGAAACAAAAATAGACGAATCTATTGTTTCTGCTTTCGAGGTGTTACGTAATCGTATCGATGGTTTTGGGGTATCGTCTCCAAACATTCAACGTTTAGGAAACTCTGGTCGTATCTTAATAGAATTACCAGGAGCTAAAGACAAAAAGCGTGTTGTAGATATTATCACTAAAACAGCGCAACTCCAATTTTGGGAAACGTATAAAACAGGAGATGTTGCTCCTTACGTATTACAAGTTAACCAAACCTTAGTTGAAGCGGCAAAATTAGAAGCTGATAAAACTGAAACTACCGATGCGGTAGAAGCGCAAAATACAACAACAGATGCTATTGAAGAATTAACTGGGCAAATTGAAACAGACTCTACAAATGTAGCAGATGCCAACCCATTAGGTATTCAAGGATTTGGACAAGGAGGTTCTGTAATTGCAACGTTTTTAGCAAAAGATGCAGATAAAGTTTTAAAAACACTTAATAACCCTAAAAACAGGGCGCAATTGCCAGCAGAAATGCGTTATTTAAAATTTGCGTGGGGCATACAAGCTAAGGATTCTGAGTATATAGATCTTTTTGCAATTAAAGGAAATAGAGAAAACCTACCACAATTAAGCGGTGCAGTAATCTCTGATGCTAGGCAAGATTACGACCAGTTTAGCAGACCAGCCGTTAGTATGCAAATGAATGCTAAAGGCGCTAAAATATGGGAAGAAATGACCAAAGTTGCTTACGAAACTAAAGGTAATATCGCTATTGTTTTAGATAACATCGTATATTCTGCCCCAGGTGTTTCATCAGGGCCAATTTCTGGAGGTAATTCTCAAATTTCTGGTTCATTTTCTATAACAGAAGCTGTCGATTTAGCCAACGTTTTAAGAGCTGGTAAATTACCTGCATCGGCAGAAATTATTCAGGCCGATGAAGTTGGGCCATCATTAGGGCAAGAAGCTATTGATAGTGGTATGATGTCATTTGGTATTGCATTAACATTTGTTTTACTTTGGATGGTATTCTATTACGGCAAATCTGGCATCTTTGCAGATATCGCTTTACTATTAAATATTTTATTAATATTTGGTGTGTTAGCAAGTTTAGGTGCTGTATTAACTTTACCAGGTATTGCGGGTATTGTATTAACAATAGGTATCTCTGTAGATGCCAACGTACTTATTTTTGAGCGTATTAGAGAGGAGCTAGCCAAAGGTAAATCACAAAAAGAATCTATTAAAGATGGTTTTTCCAACGCATTATCATCAATTTTAGATGCCAATATTACTACAGGTTTAACGGCTTTAATTTTATTCTTATTCGGTACAGGACCAATTAAAGGTTTTGCTACAACATTAATTATAGGTATTTTAACATCATTGTTTACGGCAATATTTATTACACGTTTGCTAATAGATTGGCATGTTAATAGAGGAGGAAAATTAGATTTTTCAACAGGAATCACAAAAAACCTATTCAAAAATATAAACATTAATTTCTTAAATAAACGTAAGGTTGCCTATGTCATATCTGCAATGTTTATTTTAGCAAGTTTAGGGTCTTTATTTACCACAGGCTTAGATCAAGGTATTGATTTTGTTGGTGGTAGAACTTACCAAGTGCGTTTTGCACAAGAGGTAAGTGTAGAAGAAGTAAAGACGGATCTAAATGCGGTATTTAATAGTACAGAGGTAAAAACTATTGGAGGCGCAAATCAGTTAAAAATTTCTACAAAATATAAAGTTGAAGACAACTCTACAGAAGCAGACGAAGAGGTACAATCAAAATTATTTACAGCTTTACAAAAGTACTTACCAGCAGGTATGACCTATCAATCATTTTTAGACGGATCTGGTGATGCAAAAGTAGGTAAAATGTTATCTAGTAAAGTAAGTCCTACCATTGCAGATGATATTAAAACCTCATCTATTTGGGCAATATTAGGATCGTTAGTCGTCGTATTTTTGTACATCTTAATCCGTTTTAAGAAATGGCAATTCTCATTAGGTGCAGTAGCCGCCGTTTTCCATGATGTATTAATTGTATTAGGTATCTTCTCATTAACTTGGAGATTTATGCCATTTAGTATGGAAATAGACCAAGCATTTATTGCAGCAATACTAACCGTTATTGGGTACTCATTAAATGATACCGTAGTTGTTTTTGATAGAATTAGAGAGTTTTTTAACGAACACACTAACTGGGATTTTAAGACCACTATAAACAAATCTATTAATAGTACCATTAGTAGAACATTAAATACATCGTTAACAACTTTAGTTGTGTTATTAGCAATGTTTGTTTTTGGTGCAGATTCTCTTAGAGGCTTGTTATTTGCATTAATAGTTGGTGTGGTTGTTGGTACGTATTCTTCGGTATTTATTGCAACACCAATAATGTACGACACGGCTAAAAAAGGTGATGCTGCCGAAGCTCTAAAAACAAAAGTAAAAGTTGAAGACGAAGACGCTTAATTTTATAACATAATTGTATAATACCAAAATAGTTTTAAAATGTTGTATAAATAATTTGAATTATTTTTTGTTCAGATGAAATAGAAAATATAAGCATAGCATTTGCTACGGTTCTATTTTATATTGAAATATGAATGAAAAAGAAACATAATTATATGCGACATTTTAAAACTATTTTGGTATTAGTATTCAGAATTTATTTTGAAATCTAAAATGCCTTTCTATTTATTTAGAAAGGCATTTTTAATTAATGCAATTAAATACAAGCTAAATTCGTGTCTTAAATACAACTTTTTGATTAACTAATAATTGGTAATTTCAATGCAAAAATGGTATAATATGCCAATTTTAAGAGATATTTGGTTTTAATGAAAATGGTAATGTATAAATTAATAACATATTTTAAGAGAAATAAAATAAAGCTGCTGGCCGTTTGCATGCTTCTTGTTGGGTATTATTTTTGCTTACCTCAGCAATTATTTAAAGACCCAACTGCAACTGTTATTACAAGTAGTACAGATAAATTATTGGGTGCGCTTATTGCAGATGATGGACAATGGAGATTTCCTGCAAACAACAGTATTCCTAATAAATTTAAAACCTGCATGCTTCAATTTGAAGACGACTATTTTTATCTGCATCCTGGTTTTAATCCAATTTCAATTTTTAAAGCTCTAAAAAAAAACCTAAAATCTGGTTCGGTAAAACGTGGAGGAAGCACAATTACACAACAGGTTATTCGCTTATCCCGAAAAGGGCAACCACGCACCTATTTAGAAAAAATTAAAGAACTCATTTTAGCAACACGTTTAGAGTTTAGATTATCTAAAGACGCTATTTTAAACCTGTACGCAAGTAATGCACCTTTTGGAGGCAATGTTGTAGGTTTAGATGCTGCATCTTGGAGGTATTTTAACAGAAATGCAGCTAACTTGTCTTGGGCAGAAAGTGCTACTTTAGCCGTTTTACCAAATGCTCCAAGCTTAATCTATCCTGGCAAAAACCAAAAACGCTTATTAGAAAAACGAAATCGGTTATTAAAAAAATTATTTAAAAACGGCAGTATCGATCAATTAACTTATAAATTATCAATTGCCGAAAATTTACCACAAAAACCTTATCCGTTACCACAAATTGCACCACATTTATTGCATAAAATTGCTAAAGAAAACAAAGGGAAACGTATAAAAACTACTGTTAATATTGAATTGCAACAACAAGCAAATGCCATTGTAAAACAACATTATGAGTTTTTAAAACAGAATGAAATTTATAACATTTCGGTATTAATTTTAGATGTTAATACGCGTCAAGTTTTAAGCTATATAGGTAATTCGCCAACCGATAATGCACACCAAAAAAGTGTAGATATTATAGACAAACCTCGCAGTACGGGCAGTATTTTAAAACCCTTTTTATATGCAGCAATGTTAGATGCTGGCGATTTGTTGCCCCATACTTTAGTGCCAGATGTACCCACACAGTTTGGAAGTTACCACCCCGAAAATTTTAATAAAACCTATGATGGTGCTGTGTTTGCAAATGAAGCTTTGTCGCGTTCGTTAAATGTGCCTGCTGTACGTATGCTCCAAGATTTTGGATTAGACCGTTTCTATAATTATTTAAAGCAATTAAAGCTTAAAGATTTAAAATACAATGCCAATCATTACGGATTGTCTTTGGTTTTGGGTGGAGCAGAAAGTAACTTATGGGATTTGTGTAAAAGCTATGCCGCAATGGCTTCTACATTAAATCATTTTAACGCAAATTCGAGTCAGTATTTTACTAAAGAGTTTTGTGCGCCAACGTATCATTTTAATCAGCCTGTAAACTTCGGCAAACTCACTAATGAAAAGATGGTTTTTGATGCCGCTTCTATCTATTTAACTTTAGAAAGTTTGACGCAAGTAAACCGACCAGAACGTGATGAAAGCTGGGAATTTTACGACTCGTCTAAAACTATAGCGTGGAAAACAGGCACCAGCTTTGGGTTTAGAGACGCTTGGGCAATTGGCACTACTAAAAATTATGTGGTTGGTGTTTGGGTTGGTAATGCAGATGGTGAAGGCAGACCAGGCTTGGTTGGTGTACAAACTGCTGCACCTATTTTATTTGATGTGTTTAAAGTATTACCAAAAAGCGAATGGTTTGCAAAACCTTATGACGAACTATTAAAGGTTAGTATCTGCAAAAAAAGTGGTTACAGAGCCTCACCTATTTGCGATGACACCAAAATGACATACATACAAAAAGCAGGAAAAAAAACCGCACCTTGCCCGTTTCATAAATTAATACATGTAGATACTGCGGAACGTTTTCAGGTAAATTCGTCTTGCGAAGCGGTTTCAAACATTACCAATACACCTTGGTTTGTTTTACCACCTTTGCAAGCGTATTACTACAAAACAAAAAACCCGTTTTATAAAGTTGTACCACCTTATAGAGCAGATTGTATAGAAAACCAAGCGGTTACCATGCAATTTATTTACCCAAACCAGCAAAGCACTATGTATTTACCCAAAGATTTTAATGGCAATACCAATGATTTAATTTTGAAAGTTGCCCATTCTAAACCCGAGTTAGAACTCTTTTGGTACATAGATAATACGTATATTGGTAG
>JBMYXP010000001.1:0-100377 GCA_049608525.1 Winogradskyella sp. | reverse complement strand
TAATTGGTAGCTAAAAAAAAGATATAACGGATAGCACGGCCGTTTTTGCACCAAAAGCAAAAACGGAACGCTATATATTAAAGAAAGAAGTCCCAAACTAATCCGAAACGGATTGTGAAATCTCTGTAGGGATGGTTTGGTGCTGAAAAATAGTTTCTACCTGTGAATGAAGAGTTGAAATGTTCTGCTTTAAGGAAGATTCTAGTTTGTCTTATTTTTGCGTTAATGAAAAAATCTAACCTTGGAAAACCTCCTAGGTTGGTTTCGTTTTGTGTGTAAAACTCGGCTATGAGCGGGTCGTAACCATTCATTTTGTATTTTGTGAAGTAATTTAGCGTTATGCCTGTTTGCAGGGTCATTGCTTTTTTAAATAATTGATTGGTATAATATAGTGTGTTTCTTATTATAATGTCTGGTACATTGAGTACGGCTTGGTCACTTACTGTGTTTTGATACATTATTGTATTATCTAAAGCAAACTTACCGACTTTGAATTCCTTTTGTAATTTTAGTCTTAAGTATTGTAGTTCTTTATTATATTGTGTTGGCTTTATTATTTTGTTTGTATCGGCAGTGTTGTCTAAATTAAAATAGGTATAGTTGCTAATATTTGTTAGGTCTATTGCTGCATTAAGGTACTTGGGCGCGTTAATTACAAAGTTGATTTGTTGTCTGTTTTCGTTTTTAAAATTTTCTAAATTGTACCAATTATAGTTTACATAATCACTTTGATTTAGTAGATAATTGTAATTGGGTAATTTTGAGCTTATGTTTATGCCAGCTGAGATTGCTAAATTTTTATTGTGTGTAAAATTGATAGTTCCTTTTAGGTAACTGCCTTTAAAAACATCGGAGATGTTTACACTTGCTTCGCCGTTGATATTAAATTTATTTATACGTTTTGAATAGCTGGTGCTTATCCCAAAGAAATCTGTTTTAATTCTGCTTGGTATTTGTTGACTTGATACTATTGCTACACTGTTATATCCGTAATTGCTATTTGTATAATCTAAATAGAGTTTTAAGGTGCCAAGGAGATTATTGTTGTAATTAAAGCCTAATTGTGTGGTGAAATTCTCGAGTGTAGCTTTATCATTTATGCTTGTTGTAAAACTGTTCCCAAAAAAACTAGTTGCAGCTGCATCTTGCTTGAATTGATAAAATTTATCTTCGAAATTTATAGTGCTTTCTATAGCTAAGGTGTTTTTTGCTATGGTGTCTTTTTTTATTAGTTGAAACGTTTGAAAGATTGAAAATTGTTTACCTTTTAATAGATTTTCTGCATTTTCGAAATTGGGGTCGAAAACTGATCGGTCTAAAAAATCTTTATCATCGGATCTAAAATTTTCAATGTCTTCATCTTTTAAACCCCCATTTTCGTTGTTTAAAATATCTTGGGCTACAATATGCCCATTAGCTTTATATCTGGAGTTTTTTGAACTATAGCTTGTGGTAAATCTAAAATTACCAGAACTTGTTAGTACATTTTGATAATTCCCCAAAGATCTTAGACCTTTGTATGCTATTGAAAAATTAAATTGCTTTACTAAGTTTATTGTAAAAAAAGCATCGAGCATTTGACCTTGCTCAAAAGCCGTTTTATAGGTTAAGCGCGTCCATGGTGTTGGCACTTCATAAGATTTAATAGTTTTGCTTGCTTTATAATTAAAATGCTTTGCTCTTGCACCAAATAAGGGAAGTGTATTATCTATTGACGTGTTATAGGTTAATCTATTATAAGTTTGCCCAATATTAGCAAATGGCATTAAACCAAAGTTGTCTTCTTGAAGGTAATTAAATTTATAGTCTTTTTTAATTGTTAACGTAGTATCAACAATTGATGAATCTCTTTTTTTACTCAATTGAAGATACATGTCTATTGCCGCTAATTTATCGAAGCCTTTAGAACGCTTCACAGCACTAGAGTCATTACCTCCTCTATTATTATTTACATTAAAACCACTTAATTTAGTTTGTGAAAAAAGTGTACTTGCTGCAAACAAAAAAACAAAACTGATGCTAAAATATTTGATAGTCATTAAATGATACTTTTATATGTAACAAAGAAAACTATAATTTATTAGTATTAAAGATTAATTTTAAATTACTTAACAAAAAAAAGGCCAACAAAACTTGTTGGCCTTCAAATTATTTATTTAACACTACATTATTCAATAATTAGTTTTTTGGATACTGTTGTATTGCCTTCTGAAATATTTACAATGTAAACTCCAGATTGTAATGTGCTTAAATTAAAAGTTTCATTAAAACGTAATGAGTTGTTAGTAAAGTTTTGGTTAAATAGTTTTTTACCGCTAACATCATAAACTGCTATTTTAACATCGTCATTTGATACCGCATTGAAACTAACCGTAAATTGTCCTTTACTTGGGTTAGGGTACAATTGCAAACCACTTAGCACCTTATTATCTTGAGTACTTAAAACAAGATTATTGCCTGTTAAAATTAAGGAGTAGTCTTGGTCTTTAGGGTCGAAAGGACCTCCTGTATTACTCACAAGTGTACCCTTATGCGTTACCGTTAAGGTATAAATACCAGAAGTTGGTGCGTCTATATCGATACGTTCAATATTGTCTCTATCATTATCTCCTTTAGAGTTTGAATAGCCAGAGCTAGAATTAAAATCTAACTTCCAAGGTAAATAAGTTGTGCCATCTTTAGTTAGTCTGATATCTAAATCATTAACCAATCTAGCAGTTGTGCTATTTGTATCTGAATTTGAAACCACTGTCCCAGGCATATCTGTCCAACAAATGGAAGCACTTAATTTATCACCAGCTTGAGCCGAAAAGGTAAAACTATATGTTTGACCTTGGCTTAATGTTAACTCATCTAGAATAGATTGCCCATTAACAGCACTAGCTATAGTTTCTGCAGAGGCTTTTGCATTTAAAAAACCCCAACCAAAAACTGGATCTGGACCAATTGTATTAGTATCATCTATAGATGTATGGCAAACCAATCCTTTTAAAGTAGAAGAATTCATATAATTACCATGTAGTTGATTATAATATTGTTGTAAAAGGGCTAGTGTACCCGTCGTATTAGGTGCAGCCATAGATGTACCTGAATAAGTAGCATAATTATCTGTTGGAACTGAAGATGTTAAATTAGTACCATCTGCTGCTAAGTCTGGCTTTATTCTTAAATCGTCCGTTGGACCTTGACTACTACTAGAATTTATAATTAAAGAATTTATCTCATTTGTAAAAATAGTTAAAGTAGGATTTGCATTAGCTATTACAAGGCTATTCTTAGCATTTTTATCTGTAGTTAGCTTATCATAACCTGGATACATACCGCCAGTGTAAGTTGTTGTACCACTGTTACCAGCAGAAGCTACAACTAAATACTTTTTATTATTATGTGCTATAACATCTACATCACGGGCATCTTGTGTATAAGCTCCCATAAACCAAGCATCAATCTTTGAACCATCATTTTGTAAAATTGGGACACCATAAGAATGATTAGATAATATAATTGGGTTTACAGCATTAGCAGCAGCAGTCATTTCTGACTCATCATTAGACCAATTATAGGATTTAACATTTACATTTGTTGCCATTCCTTTAGCTGTTGGACTTACACCTTTAGCAGAAATAGTACCTGCTACATGTGTACCATGAGAGCTAAAACCTGTATCACCATCTACAGTTGCATTATCTACAATAGTAACTCGCGATGCTGTGTTAGTAGCATTAGCAAACTCTGGATGTGTGCTTTGTGCGGGTCCACCATCCCAAACACCAATAGTCATACCGCTTCCATCTAAATTAAGATTAAGACTACCACCTGCCTGCAAATGATTTGTTTTAGTTGCTAAAGATGCATTGAGGTTATCAGTAGATTTATAGATAGGCTTATTGTTTACGATATCGTATATGTAAATAGTATTTAGTGCTGTACTCAACGATTTTTTTACAGTAGGGTTTAAAGATAAAAAAGTTTGAACTCTACTATTTCGCTCTTCTTCTTGTTTATCAAACATCTGTATTAAAGCTTTGTTTGCTTTAGAAGTATTAGGGCTAAGATTCTGTGCACAAATACTGTTTGATAGACATAATACAGAAAAACAAAATCCCAATACATAACTGGCTTTAAAAGTCATTTTATTTTCTTTTCTTTTCATAATTTATATTTTAATAGGTGCAATATAATGAAATAACCAATGTTATAAAACAAAAAAGCCACCATAATATTTTATGGTGGCTAAATTTTTAACTATGGTATTTTAGTCTAAAGTAAAATAACCAACAGTATTTGTAGTTGTAGGATAAGCACCTGCATCTGGTGTACTACCAGAAGCTAATTCTGTACCATCTAAACTCATTACGTAGCTACTACCACCATCGCCGTAAGTATCGTAAAGTACAACCGCATAATCACCACTTTCTAAACAGAACTGATTCAAAATATCACTATTATTTTCAGCAGAAGTGTAAGGACCACCAGACTCTATTTGTGTAGGAGTACCATTAACAATCCTATATAATTGCCATTGCGTTTCAGAAGCATAGTCATCTGTTGTTATTACTAAATCAACAAGATTAAAATCGCATTTCTGAGTTACATCAATTTCTAAATTATCACTGAAATCTAAACCAACTACTTGATCAAAAGCAATTACTAAATTTTGTGGTGCAAAATTTAAAGTGCTATCATCTGTAATCTCAACTGTAAATGAACCTACATTAGAATTTGCAGGAATAGTAACTTGTGTTGGTACAGAATATGCAGACGTTAAATTAGTATCATCTTCTACAACAGATATAGAATACGTTCTATCTGAAGATGAAACTTCACTTGCAGCTACTGAAATATCGAAAGACTCTGTAGCGTTTTCAGTAACATAGATATTGGTTTTATTTTCAAAACCAACAAAACTACTAAGCTCTGATTTTATACCCTCATCAGTTTCACAATTGAATAAAAGTGCTAACGTGAAAATGGCAATATATTTAAAGTATTTTTTCATAATTTCAATAAGTTTTAGTTTTGGTCTGTAATACCAGGGTTATTATCTATCTCTGATTGAGGAATTAGGAACGACATCTCATCTGAATCATAGCTAAAAGTTTCACCAGCTCTAAAAACATGGTTAGTACCTCTTGTTACTGAAGCTTGGTTACGCTTCAAAGCAAAGTAAGTTTTACCTTCTCCCCAAAGTTCAATTCTTGTTTGTAAATAAACTTCATTAATTAAAGCTTGACCAGATAAAGGTGCTAAGCGCGCTGCAGCTTCTGTTGCACCCATTCTAATATCTAATAATTGAGCTAATCTAGCTTTTGCACCAGCTTCATCACCTGTTTTAGCGGCAGCTTCAGCACTTAAAAGATAAAACTCTTCTACTCTCATTAAAATTAAATCTGTAGTGATAATATACTGACCACCGATAGTTCTACCTGGATCGAAGAATTTATTAATTGGCTGTAAATCTGCGGTTGCTGTTCCAAATTGTGACTTTCTAATATCAGAACTTGGAATTTTAGAGTATAATAAGTCATCTATTGATTTATAGTCTCCTGCCCAAGCATAGCTATACGTGTAAGCATCGATTTGCCCCCACCAATCGATTAATTGGTGACCTAAATCTTCTGTAAGGTCGTAACCCCAAATCCAAGAATCGGTTGTAAAGTCATTAAAACCAGAACCCGCTCCAGGGTAAGCCAATTGACCAGCAGTTGTTAATGGGTAACCCGCAGAAATTACAGCATCTGCCTGTACCTTAGCGTCAGAGTAATTACCCATTGCCGCATACGTATAGGCAAGGTAACCATGAGCTACAGTTTTATCTACTTTGTCTTTACCTACACGTGTATAACCATCTAATAACGTAATAGTGCTATTTAAATCGTCAACAACTTGAGCGTATATTACAGAAGCTTCAACTTTACTTAAAGAAAACACATCTAAGTTATAAAATGGCAATACTTCTTGGTTTGGGTCGTAGCTTCTTTGATACATCTGTAATAAATGAAAGTACCCGTATGCACGGTAAAATTTAGCTTGACCAAGAATACGCTTAGCTTCATCAGAAGTAGGTGTTGCATCATTACCACCACTACTTTCTATTACAGTGTTAGCTATAGAAATGATTTTGTAATAATACTGCCACGTAATATCGTTTATATCATCTGCATAATCAGTAGTACTTACAAGGTTTGCAATATCATCATACCAACCGTAAGCACTCCCAGATAAAGCCATATCACCAGACACAATATCTGTCCATATATCAATTCCTTTTTGTCCAAAATCGTAGTGACGTGTCGTAAAAGATCTGTCATCTATTACCAAACTGTTAATACCATTTAATGAACCGTCTATTAACTGAGGGTACGCATCCGAATTATCTGAAATACCTACATCAGTTAAAACTGAAGTGTTTTCACCTTCTAAGAAATCTTCGTTACACCCTAAAAATACGATAGAGCATAACATTGTTAAGTAAATTAGTTTTTTATTCATATTGTTTTCTTTTAAAATTCAATTTTTGCACCAAGACTAAATGTTGTCATTGGCATATATATACCAGAGTTATTAGACCCTGTAAACGTAGAAGGGTTAAGCCCTTTTCTAGCACTAAGCATCATTAAGTTATCACCTGTAAGATATAAACTAAAGTTAGTAAGTCCTAAATTTTCAACAACACTATCGGCTAACTTATATCCTAATCTAATATTGTTTAACGATAAATAGTCTGCTTTAGTTAAAAAACGAGATGATACACTACCCGCTCTTGTATCTGCATTAAAAGCTGCAGAATTTCTAGGCACATTTGTAATATCTCCAGGTTGCGTCCATGCACTATGCATATCTGCATGCCAGTTGTTATTACCTATTAAATCACTACCAGTCATTAATCTAGAATAACCAGAGTCATAAACATAACCTCCTATACTATACCCAAACTGAGCAGATAAATCGAAGTTTTTGTATCCTGCATTTAAACGGAAACTACCTCTTATTTTAGGAATTGAAGATTTACCCACATAAGCTTCGGTAGCACCTAAAACATCAGTTTCACCACCAGAAGAATATAAAGACGTTGTTGTTTTTTGAATGTTTGCGTTTGGATTATTATTAAGATAAGGCACTAAATTTGTAATACTCTCATCACCACCTGTAGGGCTAAACACACCATTACCATCAACATCATTATAATACGCTGTCCATAATGCTGCACCACTTGCAGGATCTACACCAGCCCAATCTCGCATGTAAAAATCATATATAGAATATCCTTTAGATAAAGCGTATAACTGACTTACAGTACCACCAGATGTTCTTTGACGGTCTAAGGGCTTTGCTACACCAGTAGCATAATCATTAGGCATTCTAGTAATTTCATTATCAAAAATTTCGCCATTAACGTTAAATGATAATTTAAAATCTTTATGCTTTTTAATAACATGTACTTGAGCATCAAACTCTATACCTTTATTTGTTAACTCACCATCATTATATCTAATGTACTGAAATCCTCCTGGAGAAGGAGACAAAGCCTGCTCAAAAAACAAGTTTTTAGTTTTCTTCACATAATAATCGACATCTAAGTTTAGATAACCATTTAACCACGTACTCTCCATACCAAACTGAGTTATATAAGAGGTCTCCCAAGTTAAATCTTCATTTTTACTCTCTTCGTTTGGAGAGTAAGATATCTCACCAGTATCTGTGGTATTGATATTGTAGTACTGGTAACCGAATAGCACATCTCCTCTACCACCTTGGTCACCTATTACACCATAACTTGCTTTAAGTTTTAAGTAATCTAAATAATTAGTATCTGACAAGAAATTTTCTTTAGTAACAACCCAACCTAAACCAACAGAACCAAATGTACCCCATTTGTCTTTAATAAACTTAGAAGAACCATCTCGTCTAAGTGAACCTGTTAAATAATACTTAGTATCGTAGTTATAGTTTATTTGACCAAAATAACTATCCATACTTAATCTCTGAGTATAATTAGTAGGCTTACCAAATGCCGTTGTATATTGGTCTAAACTTGTTGACATTGGTATTATAGCAATTTGTGCAGATGCAGAGAACCAATCATATCTTTCTACTGTTGACTCGTGCGCTACAAAAGCATCTAAACCATGATCCCCAAAGCTGTTAGAATATCTTAACATCTGTAAGAAGTTTTGATCAATTCTTGTACGCTCTCTTCTAGAGGCAAAACCTTGACTAGAAGCACCACTACCATAAAACGGGTTATCTACAGATATTCTATTAGACGTATCTAATTGACCGCTAAATCTAGTTTCAAATTTTAACCAATCCGTTAAATCAATACCTAAGTTAAAATTACCAAGCATTGTAACTACATCCGTTCTATTTAAATTGTAAGTAGCATCACCAATACCGTTAGTAGCATTCCAAGCTCTTCTTCCATAATCTGTACCATAATCAAATTGGTTACCACCATAAATAGGGTCTGCAATAAAATCGCCATTAGCATCTCTTAAGTAGATGTCGTAAATTGCAGGTGTTGTAGCCGTTAAAGCAAATACATTACCAGAACTACCAGAACTATTTTCATTACCAGAAGAACGTGTATATTTAGCCCCAGAAAAACCGATATTACTACCAATTGTTAACCACTCTAAAGGCTTATGCTCTACGTTCATTCTTGTAGAATAACGTGTATAACTAGAGTTTATAGCATACCCATTATCCTTTAAATAACCAAACGATGTAGAAAAACGTGTTTTCTCATTACCAGCACTTAACTGTAAATTAGCTTCTGTTCTTGATCCATCATTAAAAGCCTCATCAGACCATTTAGTTGGTGTGTACTTACGATTAACACCAGAGTTAAATCTACCTGTTGCTGGGTTTATTAATTGATTTCCGTTAGCATTCCAAATATTATAAGAATTACTAATACCTTCAGCAGTACCATATAGATTAGCACTTGCCCAAGCTGCAGGATCTGACTCCCCTAATAATTCAGCCTTAGTTTTTAACGATCGCCAAGACATCTCTATGTACTCCTCTGGAGATTCCACATAATCATAAGTTGGTAAAAATAGTGTATTAACACTTGATTTTAAATCTACTGAAACTCTAAATCTACCTACTTTACCTTGCTTAGTTGTAATTACAATTACACCATTAGCCCCTCGAGACCCATAGATAGAAGTTGCCGCAGCATCTTTTAATACTGTCATCGACTCAATATCTGCTGGATTAATAGCAGAAAGATCACTTGAGTATGGCGCACCATCTACAATATACAAAGGATTTCTATTTCCGTTTACAGAACCAAATCCACGGATTCTAACAGTTGCATCTTGCCCTGGAGCTCCATTTGTAGTAATAATGCTAACACCTGCAACCTCACCTTTAAGCGCTTGCGAAACGTTAGACACTGCCTTAGCAGCAACATTCTCTGTACTAATTTTTGTCGCTGTACCCGTGTAAGCTTCCTTTGTTGTTGTGCCATAACCAATAACTATAACCTCATCTAAAGCATTATCTTCTTCAAAAGTTACATCTAATAAACTACTAGCACCAACTGTTTGTTCCGTTGTTTTCATACCTATATAAGAAAACACTAAAACATCGCCTGTATTTGCCTTAATGGAATACTTACCATCAAAATCTGTTTGCGCACCTCTAGAGGTACCTTTTACAATTACATTAGCTCCCGGTAACGGCAAGCCATCTGAAGCTGTTGTAACTGTACCTGTGACAGTTTTCTCTTGTGCAAAAGAAAATTGCATCACGAACGCCATAAAAAGCGTTAATAACCATGTTAATTTTAATTTCATAAAACAATTATTTGAGTTAGTCTAAATGCAAACATCTTAATTTTATATTAAATAAACAAGTGTTTCTACTAAAAAAATGTTAATATTCTAGGCACAATCCATAAGATAGAATATTAGATTTTTATTAGATTTAGATTGTTAATACACTACTTAGATGTAAAAACTGTAAAAGGGTTGCGTTAAAATTTTAACTTTGTACAAATTTTAACATTTTGGCTCTTAAAACTCAATACTCAACGTTTAGTTTAGAATGTGGCACTGATGAAGCTGGCAGAGGCTGTTTGGCTGGCCCTGTAACTGCTGCTGCTGTTATTTTACCCACTTCGTTTACCAATACATTATTAAACGACTCTAAGCAGCTTTCAGAAAAAAATAGAATTGTATTGAAACCACTAATTGAAAAGGAAAGTATTGCTTTTGGCGTGCACCATATTTTTGAATCTGAAATTGATTCTATAAATATCTTAAACGCTTCTATAAAAGCAATGCACGGTTCTATTTCTCTGTTAAAAACCACACCTGAGTATATACTCGTAGATGGAAATAAATTTAAGCCCTACAAAACTATTCCATATGCTACCATTATAAAAGGTGATAGTTTGTACTTAAGTATTGCCGCTGCATCGATCTTAGCCAAAACGTATAGAGACGACTACATGAAGAATATCCATGACGAATTTCCTATGTATAACTGGAAACAAAATAAAGGCTACCCAACAAAAGAACACAGGGCTGCGATACGAAAATATGGCATCACTAAATACCACAGAAAAACCTTTAGATTATTACCAGAGCAGTATGAGTTAGAATTAGGAAACAGGGATTAGGAAACAGGGATTAGGAAATCTTATTGTAAACACCATGTTATAAAACACAAAAATAATGAAGAAATTAATACGGTTACAGCTTTTGTTTTGCGTCTTATTGGCCTGCCAAAACAACTATAATGAAGCCAAATATTCTAATGAGTTAATACCAAGCGCATCTGAAGTTGTATTAAAAATAAATGAGCTCAATGATTTTGTAGGCAGTATTAAAAACCATGCTATACTTTCAAAAATATATAATGACGATTTAAAAAAAGCTTCGAAAATCTTAAAACATTTAAACACCAATCAAAGTACCTTTATTGCTTTGTCTGAAAAATCCGAAAATGCTTCAAATTATTTAATTCTTACTGAAAACAATCCAAATCTATTTATTACAGATTCTTTACCAAATATTATTTCGGAAAGATTAACCGATTTTAACATCAATAAAACACAACTAGAAAACACAACTATTTATCATAAAATTATAGGAACTGTTTTTGCTGCTTCAAATAACCTAGAACTTCTAAAAACTCTAAATTCGAATACTGAAAACACAGAATTAAAACGTTTAATTGCGACCACCAACCCTAAATCTGTGGCTTCAATTATTTTTAAATCTAACCATAAAGATTATTCAAAATTATTATTTTCAAGTGCTAAGGAAAGAGCTAATTTTTCAAATTATACCACCTTAGATATTGGCTACACCACTAACAGTATTAATTATAACGGTGTTAGTATTGCTAATGATTCTATTACAAGCGCCATTGATGTTTTTAAACACACTAAGCCTCAAAAAATAAATGCTGTAAAAATAGCTCCAAAAACAACAACAGCTCTAAAAAGTATAACGTACAATGATTTTTTAGTTTTGAACACCAATCTAAATCAATTAAACAACAAAAACACTGACAATACACAGACATTTTTAAATTTTACCAATGAAATTGCACAGCTAGATAATGCGGTAATTGCCCACGCTTTAGATACAGATATGGCGATTGAGGCCATTGTAGATAAAACTCGTATAGAAACATTTAAGACTGTTGAAATTTTTCAGTTTGAAGCCCCTACTTTTTTCGACACTCAGTTTCTTCCTTTTATAACTTTTAAAAATGCCAAATTCTTTGCCGTATATAATGAGTTTTTAGTGTTTTCAGATTCTATAGCGCATCTAAAGGCTATACTTACCAACGCTATAAACAACAACACGTTAGCAAATTCTGAAGCTTATAAAGCCATTAGTAAAAATTTTAGCGATGAGGCTTCACTTTTTATTTATAAAAATTCTGAAGGTTTATCCGATCTTTTAGGCACAACCCTAAAAGGTTACAACGCTAATGCTGTACAGTTTACTTACGAAAATAATTATGCCCATGTTGTTGGTACTATTCAAAAATACAAGAAAAAAGCAGCACTAAACACCATTACCGAACGCTTTGCTATTAAGCTAAATGCAGACCTTATTGCGCCTCCACAAACACTAAAAAACCATATTACAAAAGCACGAGATATAGTTGTGCAAGATGTTAATAATGTGCTTTATCTTATTTCTAATGCAGGTACTATTTTATGGAAAAAGCAATTAAAATCTAAACTACTCGGTACAGTTAAGCAATTAGACCTGTTTAAAAACGGCGAATTGCAACTCGCTTTTACTACGGCAAATGCGCTTTATGTTTTAGACCGAAGTGGTAAAGCTATTGCTCCTTTTCCTATAAAATTTAATGATGAAATTACACAACCACTTTCTGTATTTGACTATGATAACACACACAATTACAGGTTATTAATTACACAAAATAACACACTTGTAATGTATAATAAAAAAGGGAAGCTTGTAAACGGTTTTAATTACAAAAGTGATGGGCATGTTATAGCCACACAACCCAAACATTTTAGAATTGGTAGTAAAGACTATATTGCTTTTACTGCTGGCGAAACCCTACATATACTCAACCGAAAAGGGCAAACACGTATCGCTCTAAAAGATAAAATTAAATTTTCTGGCAATCCGTTATTCTTATATCAAAATAAATTTACAACCACAAATACACTTGGCGAACTTATACAAGTTGATGCTAAAGGAAATCTAAGTACTAAAACCCTTAATTTACCTAACAAACATTACCTAGAAACTACAAGTAAAACCTTGGTAACTATGCTAGAAAACACACTCAAAATTAAATCGCGATCAATAGATTTAGACTATGGAGATTACAGCAAGCCTCGTATCTTTTACCTTAATGATAAAATATATGTTACAACAACCGATAGGCAAGCCAAAAAAGTATATTTATTTGATAGCCAAGCAAAACCTATTGCTAATTTTCCTGTTTATGGCACCGCAGCAGCAGAAATATGTAACATAGACGCAACTAACCAATTAGAGTTAGTTACGCAATTAGACGAGCGCACACTTGTGGTTTACAACATCAATTAACACCAGTTACAACTCAAAATAAGCGATAAACATTTGTTGGTATAAGGCTATTTTTTTAGCTCTAACTTTTCAGCAAAATAATCGCAAAAATCTTTCATGGTAGCGGTCATTTTTTCGTCTTGTGTAGCTCTTAAAAATGTATCGCTCATAGTAACTAAAGTTTGATGAAAAAATAATTTCATTTCATCTACTGGCATGTCTTTTGTCCACAAATCTATCTTTAACGTTTCTTGTGCTTTACTATCCCAAACCGAAAGCATAATAGCTTTAGCAGCTTCGTTATCTACTCCACCATCTTGTGCCGACCATCTTAATTTTTCTGGCACACGGTTTTCATCGAGTTCTACGTTTAGTTCTATTTTAGATGTTATGGTTTTAGACATTATCTTTTGGGTTTAAAGTTAGATTTGTTAAATAATTCTTCAGGCGATTTCTGCAAAATAGTCATTACAGATTCCTTGGTGTTTTTGGCATACGCTTTTACAATTTGCCAACCTATATATTGCCCAAGCCTCCCAGGAGACTCGTTATCTAATTCTAAATAAAATTTAGAAAATGGCGCATCTGCAATAAAACGATTTGGCAACTTACTATCCGTACTGTACAACATTTCTTTTTCTATAAAATGACTCCAAATTGCACGCTCATTTGCTTCTGCCCATTTTAACTGATCTTCCGTGTAGCCTATCTTTTTAGCATCTGTTTTATAGGGCAACATTACATCTTTAAAGTAAAGCAGTTTGCCAAAATAAATCATTTCGTCTAGCAATGTTCTTCGTTTTGTTTGAAATGTATATCTTCTAGCATAACTTTCTGCAACATCTACTACAATTTGAGATTGCTGCATATTGGCCGTTAAATATTTAGAAATATTTTGATAAAATCTATGCGAATCTCCCAAATAATTATCTATGGCAATTAATACTAATGAGTCATTTACAATGTTCTTTTTTCTGTAATCTACTGAGTTGGTTAATGTTATTACTCTCGGTATTTTAAACGTTTTATTATGATATTTTAAATGTTGAAATAAACTTGTAAGTTCTTGTTTTGTATCCTCAATATCAGAATAAACTTTAGTTACCTCTGCAAATAATTCGTTTTGCAACGTATCCTTCATTCGGGCAACCCATACAGAATCTGGCACGTGCTTAGAAAACAAAAACGGATAGGCTTTTTTTAAACTTGGTAGGTCTTTTGGTTTTGCTGTAAAAAATGCGCGCTCAAAACGCTCAACAACAAAATTAGCTTCAATTTTTGCAATCTTATTGGTGAGTTTAGAATCCTCGTTACAAGACACAACACTCAATATTAGTATTAAAATTAAATAAATTCTTATCTGCATTGGGTAAAATAGTTTTAATCCTAACCTGTTTCTGTTACTTTTGTTGTGCAAAGGTAAAAATGAATTATGAGTATTGAATTACGATTTTTAGATTTTTTGAGTTTGAATTAACTATAAAATCCGTTTAAACTTTTTAAGTTACAGCAAAAATTAGTATTTTTTTGCAGATTGAAAAAAATTTAATGGATTCAAAATTAAAATTCAATAATTAGTATAGTTCTTACAAAAAATAAAATTATGCAGACAAAAACGGTTGTAAATTACATTGTAGATTGGTTAAAAGATTATGCTAAAAATGCCAAAGTTAATGGTTTTGTAATCGGTATTTCTGGCGGTATAGACTCTGCAGTAACCTCAACATTGTGTGCAAAAACGGGCTTAGAAGTGCTGTGCATAGAAATGCCTATTCACCAAGCCAGTAGCCACGTATCTCGTGGACAAGAGCATATTTCACAATTAAAAAAACGTTTTACTAACGTTAGCGCTATAAAAGTAGATTTAACACCTGTTTTTGAAGCATTTAAAACCGAAGTTAACCTTAACGGCAAACAAACTATCGTAGATATGGCTTTAGCCAACACAAGAGCAAGATTACGAATGACAACCCTATACTACCACGCTGGCTTAAAAGGGTTGCTTGTGGCTGGCACAGGAAATAAAGTTGAAGACTTCGGAGTTGGCTTTTATACCAAATATGGCGATGGCGGTGTAGATTTAAGCCCAATTGCAGATTTACTAAAGTCTGAAGTTTATACCATTGGAGCATTTTTAGAAGTTTCAAAATCGATAATGAAAGCTGCCCCAAGTGATGGTTTATTTGGAGACGCACGTAGTGACGAAGATCAAATAGGAGCCTCGTACCCAGAGTTAGAATGGGCTATGCAAATGAAAAACGACGGCAAAACTGCAAATGATTTTTCAGGTAGAAAACGTGAGGTTTTCGAAATCTACACGCGTTACAATAAAGCTAATACGCATAAAATGATACCGATTCCTATTTGCAAAATTCCTGAAAATTATAAATCTTAAACGGTGTTTTTATAGTTTGAATTATGCGATGTTTTATCCTATAAAAAATCTAAGCACAACGCTAGTAAGATTCTATTTCAAATTGAAACAGAAACATCATAAAAACGAATTATAGGGTTTATTTAGACATTAATAGTTCAACCAAAAACACACACCTTAATAAAAATGCTATGAAATACACAACCCTACCAAACACAGATATAAAAGTTAGTAAAATTTGCCTTGGCACCATGACCTGGGGCAACCAAAACACACAAAACGAAGGCTTTGCTCAAATGGATTTTGCCTTAGATAAAGGTGTTAATTTTTTTGATGTTGCAGAACTTTACCCCGTACCTGCAAATGCAGACACGTATGCAGAAACTGAACGTATTATTGGCAATTGGTTTACAAAAACAGGCCATAGAGACAAAGTAGTTTTAGCCAGTAAAATTGCTGGACCTGGCGATTACACAGCTCATATTAGAACCACAGGTTTTAGCAAAACCGCACTCAACGAAGCCGTTAACAATAGCTTAAAACGCCTAAAAACCGACTATATAGACCTCTACCAATTACACTGGCCAGAGCGCGAAACTAAGATGTTTGGAACCCGAGACTATGTACACAATCCAAATGATAAATGGGTCGATAACATTAATGAAACCCTTCATCATCTTCATGAAATCATAAAATCTGGTAAAGTAAGACACGTAGGAATTTCTAACGAAGGTGCTTGGGGAACCATGCGTTATTTGCAAGAATCTAAACACCATCATTTGCCTCGTATGATAACCATACAAAATGCGTATTCGTTATTATGCAGACCATTTGAAAGCGACTTAGCAGAAGTTGCACATAGAGAAAATATTGGTTTATTGGCCTATTCTCCAATGGCTTTTGGTGTATTATCTGGCAAATACATTAAAGGTACTGCGGCAGACAATTCGCGCTTAAAAGCGTTTCCAAGATTTGCCAGATATAGTAGTAACCAAGCTACCGAAGCTACAAAACGCTATTTAAAAATTGCTGAAGATTACAATATGAGTTTGGCCCAAATGGCGTTAGCCTTTGTAAACGAACGTCCTTTTTTAACCAGTAATATTATTGGAGCAACCAACCTTAAGCAATTAGAAGAGAACATTGATAGTATAAATATTTCACTACCCAAAGCGGTTTTAGAGGCTATAAATGTAGTGCACTCAGAAATTCCAAATCCAGCGCCATAACGTGCTAAAATCAATTTCTAATTAAAAAAGGACTATAAAAATGGTTGCTTTTTTCTTTATTTGAATTATAAAACCTAGAGCACAACCTTAATTACAGTTTCTTTTTTTATTGAAAAAGAATGAAAAAAAGGACGTTTTACTCAACTAGTTTTAAGTTGTAATTAGTGTAAAGGCTAAAAATTTATGTGTGTCTTAAGAAAACAAATAAATTTTTAGCCTTTACATTAATATAAATACTATCTTTGCATCTTAATTTTTTATTTATATTATAATGACTGGAACAGTTAAATTTTTTAATGATTCAAAAGGATTTGGATTTATTACCAACGAAGAAACAGGAAAAGACATCTTTGTACACGTATCAAACCTTAATGGCGTAGAGTTACGCGAAGGTGATACCGTAGAGTACAACGAAGAAGAAGGAAGAAAAGGATTAGTAGCTGCTAATGTAGAGGTACTATAAGTATATATCTTACAAGTTTCAACGCTCAGCCATAGGTTGGGCGTTTTTTTTGCTCTATTACCAAATTAGAAAACAGATTGAGACAAATCGTAATAGAACACACTAAAAAACATGAGGTTATAAAAAATAACACAATCCCTAGCAAAACCTAAAGCTAAAACAACCCATTAATTTGGGCATCTATCTTAGTAATAATACCGCCTAAATCTTCTTGGTTGGCAACAAAATCTAAGTTATCTACATCTATAATTAACAAGTTACCGTTATTGTATTTACTAATCCAAGCTTCGTAACGTTCGTTTAATCGACTTAAATAATCAATACTAATTGAGTTTTCGTAATCTCTCCCACGTTTATGAATTTGAGATACTAAGTTGGGAATAGAACTACGCAAATAAATTAACAAATCTGGTCCTTTTACAAAACCTTCCATAAGTTGAAATAAGGACGAATAATTTTCAAAATCGCGATTAGTCATTAAACCCATAGCATGCAAATTTGGAGCAAAAATATGAGCATCTTCATAAATTGTTCTATCTTGAATGATGTCTTTTACCCCATTTTGAATTTGGTTAACCTGTCTAAATCTACTATTCAAAAAATATACCTGCAAATTAAAACTCCAACGTTCCATCTGGTTATAAAAATCATCTAAATAAGGATTATCCACAACATCTTCTAGCTGCGCTTCCCAGTTAAAATGTTTTGCCAATAATTTAGTTAGGGTGGTCTTACCAGCACCTATATTTCCTGCAATAGCAACATGCATAATCTATTCTATTTTTAATTGGTAATGTTGTAGTAATTTGTCATTGTAAATATACAAGGTTTCGTTGGTTACCAAAAACTGATGTATTAAAATTGTTGGATGTTTAATAGCTTTTATTTTAGCTTCGTTTTTTTGCAGTATAAAAAGTTGATTCTTTTTCTTAAGGACTAAATGTGCTTTACTAAATGCCAAACTTTCAAAACCTTCATTTTTGTGTTTACCAATTAAACTGCCAAAATAATTATAGATATAAAGATAACGTTCTGTTAATAAATAACAATAATTGTAATCACTTTTTAGATCTAACACACTAGATTGTACAGGTATTGTTTGTCGCTTTACGGTATTGGTTTTATAGTCATAAAGTTCTATCCATTGCCTGTCTTGGTTAAAAACCCAGAGTGTATTACTGAATCCCGCAGCTATAAAACTTATGTTCTTATAAGGTTGCATAGTATTAAAATCTACTTTAGCAATTTCTGCCAAGCGGTTATCTAATACTATTACGGTATTAAAATCTTTATAAAAAAGATTAATTTTTAAGGGATTAAAGGTGTTTGCATCTGTAATTTCTCCCAATTGAAAATTAGCATACGCAATTGTTGTATCCTTTGTTTTTTTTAAAAACGTAGTGCTATCTTTTGTATAATAAAGCGTGCCAAAATTATCCGCTCCGTAGAGTTGCTCGGCTTTTAATTGTGTAGAATCTTTTAAACGCGCTTTTACCTCTTGCTGCGCAAAACAAGTAAAACCAAACACCAAAAAAATATAACGTAACTTCTGCATATGGTTAGCAAAATACAAAAATTGATCAACCTACACCTTATTATACCAATTACAAGATAAAATAAACCCTATAATTCGTTTTTATTTCGCTCAAACTAGTTGTAACGCATTTTTAAATCCTAATTGGTATTATGTGTTTCAATTGACACTTAGTAACTTCAAAAAACTTCATTAAATTCCTGAAATTACGATGCTATTTTGAATTGAAATAACACCGTAATTATATAAGATATTTTGAATACTAATTGGTTTCATTTTATTAAAGACTTCATTTTTCAACCAATACTCTATGCTAATTTTGGTCGTTTTAACCACATTTTAAATTGTGTTACTAAAAAGAATAAAATTGGTACTGCAATTAGCGTTAAAAACGTTGCAATTATTAATCCGTAAATAACTGTCCAAGCCAATGGTCCCCAAAACACAACGTTATCGCCACCAATATAAATATTAGGATTAAAATCTGCTAATAGCGTAAAAAAGTTAATATTAAAACCAGTAGCTAAAGGCACCAAACCTAATATTGTGGTAATTGCTGTTAATAAAACAGGACGCAAACGTGCGCGACCAGCACGAACAATACAGTTAAATAAATCTTGTTTTTCTAAATATGCGTTTGGTTCTAAACCTAGCTCATTTTTCTTTCTATCTATTAATAATTGCGCATAATCTAGAAGTACAACACCATTATTTACTACAATTCCTGCAAGTGAAATAATGCCCATCATTGTCATCATTATAACAAATGGTTTTGCTGTAATTACTAAGCCACCAAAAACACCAATTAAACTTAACAGAATTGCAATCATTATAATTGTGGGTTTTGAAACCGAATTAAATTGAAATATTAAAATGAAGAAAATTAAGCCCAAACCTGTAAATAGTGCACCCATTAAAAATGCCATTTGTTTGTTTTGTTCTTCAATCTGACCTGTATAATCTATACTAATATTTTTTGGCAAATCTGGAAACGCTTTCATTTCGTTTTGCACCTGTTTTACAATAGCTCCAGCATCTGTAAAACCTGGTGATAATTGAGAATATACCGTAACAACTCTATTGGTTTCTTTGTGTTTAATAGTACTAAAACCAGAATTATTGCTGTGTTCTGCAATTGCAGAAATAGGTATTTCGTTAATTTTTCCTGTATTATCTCTAAAGGTTATTTTTTGATTAAAAATAGCGCTTTGGTTATATCTGTTTTCTTTGTTAAAACGCACATAAATATCGTAATCTTCGCCATCTTCTTTGTAAATTCCTGCTTTTACACCAAAGATAGAATTTCTAATTTGTTGCCCAACTTGGCTTGCGCTAACACCTAATTCGCCTGCTTTTTTTCTATCTACAACAACCTGCATTCCAGGTTTATCTTTGTTTACATCAATTTTAATTTCATCTACACCAGCAATATTTTTGGTGTTAATAAAATCGCGCATACGCTCGGCAGTAGCAATAAGTTCGTTATAATCGTTACCTTCTAATTCAATATTAATTGGTGCGCCTGCAGGTGGTCCATCGGCATTTTTTTCTACTGAAATTAAAACACCTGGATAAATACCTACAAGTGCCATTTGCACTTTTTCTAATAATTGCTGACTGTCTTTGCCTTCGCGGTATTTGTACTCACGCATTGAGGCTGTAATTTTTCCTTTATGTGGCATTTCGGCAGTAGAGCCGCCATCGGTTTGTGGGTTTCCTGCGCCTTCACCAACTTGCGACACGGCACTTTCTACAAGGACATTTCGGTCTCCACTTTTATACTCATCACTATTAATTATACTGTAAACTTTTTCTTCAATTTGCTGAGTTATAGCATTTGTTTTTTCAATATCTGTACCTTGTGGATATTCAATATAAACTATAATTTGGTTGGGTTTGTTTTCTGGAAAAAATTCTACTTTGGTTCTTTGTTCACCTAAAGACCAACCAAATGCCATAAAAGAGATAATTAATAATAAAAAAGTGCCAAAAATTAAAGTGTAAGGTCTCCATTTTGTAAGTGCGCGACTTAACTGTCTTTCGTACCAGTTTTCTAACCTTGGTAATACTTTGTTTTGAAAACTATTTGCCCATTTTCTTAAAAATAAACGGTAAACCCAAAGCATAATTGCTGTAAAAATCATTAAAACACCAAGTCCACGATATGGCCCAGCAATTAGGAAGATTAACAACCCTAAAACAGCCATTATTACTGTAAGAATAATAATGTTTTTTAATGGCATATTTTTGTCTTCGGTACTCATAAAATTTGAGACTAAAACCGAATTAAAAAATATTGCAACGACTAATGATGATGTCAATACAACCGCTAAAGTAATTGGTAAGAGTTTCATAAACTCACCCATAACACCTGGCCATAAACCTAACGGAATAAAGGCTGCAACTGTTGTTGCTGTTGATATTATTATAGGAAATGCAATTTCGCCAATACCTTTTTTTGCAGCTTCAATGCGGCTCATTCCTTCTTCGTCCATTAAACGATACACGTTTTCTACAACTACAATACCATTATCTACTAACATTCCTAAGCCCATAATTAATCCAAAAAGAATCATAGTATTTAAGGTGTAGCCTAAAGCATTTAGTATCATTAACGACATAAACATTGACATAGGAATTGCAAACCCTACAAAAATGGCATTTTTAAACCCTAAGAAAAACATTAAAACCGTTACAACTAGAATAACACCAAAAATGATGTTGTTTACCAAATCGTCCACAGCTGCAATGGTTACCGAAGATTGATCGTTTGTAATGGTTACTTTTAAATCTGGTGGAAATACGTTTTCTATTGCATCTTCTACCATTATTTTAATAGCATCTGCAGCTGCCACCATATTTTTACCTGCACGTTTTTTAACGTCTAGCATAATAACACGCTCGCCAAATTCTCTGGCATAAGTGGTTCTGTCTTTTTCTTTAAATGTAACGTTTGCAACGTCTCGCAAATAAATAGATTTTCCTTTTTCGGTTTTTACAACAAAGTTTTCTAGGTCGCTTGGTTTTTCAATTTCACCTAAAATTCTAATCGTTCTACGTTGTCCGCTACTAATTAAATTTCCGGCAGACATTGTTACATTGCCACTATTAATAGTATTAATAATGTCGTTGTAGCTTACTTGCGCAGCCATCATTTTATAAATATCTACGGCAACTTCAACTTCTTTGTCTTGTACACCACGAATATCTACTTGTTTTATGGCTTCTAGACTTTCAATTTCATCTTGTAAATGTTCGCCAAATTCTTTTAATTTTTCTACAGTATAATCGCCAGAAATATTAATGTTAAGTATTGGCATTTCTTCGCTCATACTTAGCTCAAAAACATTAGGCTCAATTTTGGCACCATTAAATGTTGGCCAATCTTCGCTAGAGGTTTCGCTGTCTATTTCGTCTTTTACTTTTTGTTTTGCTTGATCAACAGTTATACCTTCATCAAATTCTACAATAATCATTGAAGCATCTTCTTGAGATGTTGAGGTAATTTCTACCTTATTACTTACAAGGTTTAGTTTTTCTTCTAAAGGATCTGTGATTAGTTTTTCAATATCTTCGGCTGTATTTCCTGGGAAAATGGTGCTTACATATATTTTAGTTTCTTTAATTTCTGGGAAACTTTCTCGTGGCATTGCAAAAAATGCTGAAACACCCATAAAAAGAATTAGCAACACTGCAACATACATTGTTGTTTTGTTGTTAATTGCCCAAGATGCTAACCCAAATTCTTTTTCGACTTGCTTATTTTTGTTATCAGTCATTAGTATGTAGTCTTTAGACGTTAGTAATTAGTCTATTAGTTGTTAGTATTTGACTTTAAGTATTTTTGTAAACCTGTTGTCATTTTTGATAATTCTTCTAGTTGAAGTCTGTTGTTATAATTTTCTTCTTTTGAAATATATTTTAATCGTTCTGAAATTGTTGAACAAACCACACATTCTTTAATAGAACCATTAGCTATATTTAAAAATCTATTGAATTGTGCATTAGTATCACCAGAACCTTCGGCTATATTTAAAGCAATAGAAGTTGATGCTCTACTAAATTGAGATGTAAGTCCAAAAGTTTCATTTTTAGGAAAATTTTCAGTAGTTTTATAAGTAGCATCAATGAAATCTAAAGCTTTTTTATAAAGTTTTAAATCCTCGAAGTTGAATTTTATTTCTTTCATGTTAGTCGTTAGTGAATAGTCTTTAATTCTACAGTCTAATGACTAATAATCTTTACAGTCTGCCCATCTTTTACTGTTCTTGCGCCTTCTTCAATAATTTCTGCGTCGTTTTTTATTCCTGTTAAAACTTCAATTAAATCGCCTTGAGATTTTCCTGTTGTAATTATTACACGTTTGGCTACACCTTTATTATTACTGTTTTTTTCGCTAATTACATAAATGTATTGTTCGCCTTTTGCATTTTCTGAAATAATACTTAACGGAATTAACAGTGCGTTTTCGCTTGTATAGTCGTTAATTTTGAGCTTTGCAGTTAGGTTAGGTTTAATGCTGTGGTTTTTATTTGGTACGGCAATTTCTACTCTAAATGTTCTGTTTGTTGGGTTGATAACGTCGCCAACTTGACGTATTTTAGTTTCTATGGTTTTGCCTAAAACAGGAAATTCTACTTCTACTTTTTTGTTTTTAATAACGTTTGTAATGTAACGCTCTGGCACATCTGTTTCAATGTACATTTGATCTAGATTTACAAGTTGCATTAATGGTGTTTGTCCTGCGCCAACAACACTTCCTTGTTCGTTTATTATTTGGTCTATTGTGCCAGAAAAAGGTGCTTTTACGGTTGTTTTTGCTATTTGTTGTTGCATTTGGTTTACTGCTGCTGCTTGCGCTTCGTAATTAGATTTTGCTTGTAAAAATTGAATTTCGCTACCTATTTTCTGGTTCCATAAACGTTGTTGACGCTCGAAAGTGGTTTTAGATAAATTAGCTTGAATTTGTGCTTGCGCTAATTGCTGGCTCAAGCCACCATCGTCTATTTTTGCTAATAATTGTCCTTTTTTAACACGTTGTCCTTCTTTAACATAAACGCGAGAAAGTATGCCGTTAAATTCTGGGTACAATGTTAATAGGTTTTTTGTGCTAACGTTACCTTGAAGTTCTAAAAAGTGATCGAAATGACCAGCTTTTGCTATAAAAGTTGAAATTAAAGGTACTTTTTTAGTGGTGTCTAAAACTGAAATTTTAGCATCTAATTGTTTTATTTGATTTGCAAATTCTTGTTGTTTTGCTACAATTTGGGTGCGTTTTGCACGAATTTGTTCTAAATTATTTGTAGCAATTACGTCTTCTAAAGATTGTGTTTTTTTGCCGCCACAAGATGTTAAAAGAAGAGCTGTTAGTATTAGTGAAAATATATGTTTCATTTGTGTAATGTGTGTTTAAATTAATTATTGATGGTGTTTAAAACCGTTTCTAATTCTGCTTTGGTAGTAATAACATCTACCATAGTTTGAAGCAATTCTTGTTGTGCAGCGTAAAGTTGAGTTTGCGCTTGTCTTAACTCAAAACTAGAGCCAATACCTTCAAAAAATTTAGCTTGGTTTTTTTGAGCAATACGTTCCGCTAATTTTAAATTTTGCTTTTTGTTTTCGTAATCTTCAATAGAAAACTGATAATTACTTTTAGCAGAAGCCATTTTAAGTTTTAGTTTTTGCTCTGTTTCTGTTAATGTATTTTCTGCTTTTTCTAAATGTATTGCTGCACGTTGTGTAGCTGCGTTTCGCAAACCAGAACTAAAAATAGGAATATTCATAGTTACCCCAAATACCGAAGCTCCAAACCAAGGTGCGTCGCTACTAGAAAAATTAAAAACCTCTCTGTTAGCAGTATAGCCGCCATTTACAAAAGCGTTTAGTGTTGGCAACGCTTTGCTTTTCTCTAACTTTAGCATTAATTTTTTTGCGGTTTTTTCGTTCTCAGCGATTTTATAATCAATATTATTTTCTAAATGTTCTTCAGTATTTAAAACCTCTAAACGTATGTTTTTGGCTGTTAAATCCTCTAAATTATCCGTTAACGTTGTTTTAGCATCAATAGCAATACCAAGAGTTAAGTTTAGCATTTGGTAGGCTACATCTTTTAATCGGTTGGTATTACTTAAATTACTTTTTACTCCCGAAAGTGTAATTTTTAATTGCTCTACGCTTTCTTCCTCTTCAAAACCGTTTTCGTAAATTTTAGTGATTTCGGTTAGATTTTTTTCAAGAACATTTATATTTTTATTTAAAATAGAACTGCTTTCTTCTGCCAATAATACATTTCCGTAAGCATTGATAATTGCTTTTCTTACTTCTAAATCTGTTTTTTCTTTTGCATTTTTAGAGATTTCTAAAAACACTTTTGCAGATTGTAAGCCCACAAGGTAAGCGCCATCAAATAATTTTTGATTTAATGTTGCTGTTGCGGTTAAGGTATGCTTTGCACCTGCTTCTATAATTTGGTCTCCAAAAACAAAAACGTTTCTTTTTAGTGCGTTTTGGTAGTTTACACTTCCGTTTAGTTGTGGCAAACCTGTTGCAATAGTTTCCCATTTTTGTTTTTGGGCAGCAGCTACATCTTTAGTCGCATTTTTAGCGGTTCTGTTATTTTTTAATCCGTAGTCTATAGCGTCTTTCAAACTAAAACGATAAGGTGTATCTTGAGAAAACCCAAAACTAAAACACATTAAAAAAATAAAAATGATTCTATTTTTCATTGAATTTATAATTGATTTTTTTGAATAAATTTTGTTACTATTTCTAGGCCTTGTGGTGTACAAATCCCTCTTAAGTGGTATTCTAAATAATACTCCATTAGTCTATTTTGAGAAAATAGTTTTAAAGGGAATAAATCATTATCCTTAATGGTTGTAATGCCCGAAAAATACATCCTAGACACAAATTCTACATTGAGTGTAGGTCTATAAACACCTAGTTTTATTCCTCTTTTTAAATTTCCTACAACACAATTTTGCATTACATTAAACTGTTTTGTTTTTAATGACGCATATATTTTTGGGTAATATTTTTGTAATTGATATTGAGGCGATGATTTTTCGTCTTTTAGATGCCCCATTACAAATTGTTTAATGTCGTAAATCTCTTCAATAGGGTTTTTTTCTAGCGCACAAATACAATCAATACCATGAGATATCTGTTCAAATAACGCTAAGGTTGTTGCTTTTACAAGTGCCGTTTTGTTATCAAAATGTTTGTAAATGGTTTTTTTAGATATGCCCATACCATTGGCAATATCATCCATTGTTACACTTTTAAAACCAAGGTTTAGAAAAAGCTCTGTAGATTTTTGTATAATTTTAGCTCTCATAAATTAGTGCGCAACAAAAGCGGAATAACGTTTTAAATTTTGAAATGCAAAACTACAACAGGAAACTCTAAAAACAAAAAAAGTTTCCTGAGTTTTAATTGTTTTTTAACAGTAATTACAGAACGTCTATATAAAACTATAAGCTGAAATTTAAAAAAAGTAGTTACGCAAAGTCTTAATACTACATTTTAAAACACTAACTTAGCTTATGGTTTGCTAAAATATTGAATTGAACCAATTTTATTAATAATATCTAGGTGGGCAATACCTCACAAAAACGTATAAAAATGGATATAATTAAACTCCCTGAAACACTTAACCTCGGAGGGTTACAAACTGTTCAAGTTTATGACTATTGTAGTTCAAAGGAAATTTCTAAACAACAAATCATTCTAAATCAGAATACATTTAGCTTTTTAATTGAAGGAAGCAAAGAGGTGATTTTTGATAATTCAAACCTTTCTATTGATAATCGCAAGTTTTTAATTATGAAATCTGGCCATTGTTTAATGACAGAAAAACTATCCGAAATTAAAAATTACAGAAGTATTCTTTTATTTTTCACTAACGAAACCTTATCAAAATTCATTCAAAAATTTCAACTAAATAACGTTAAACCCAAAGAATATAAATCTGTTTATTCATTTGAGTATGATAAATTTATAAAACGCTTTGTGGATAGCTTAATTGATATTTGCAATCTTTCAAAAACAGTACAAAAAAAAATAATTGAAGTGAAATTTGAAGAGATAATGCTCTATCTTATAGAATTACACGGAACTCATATTTTATATTCTTTAACGTCTAATAACGATAATTTTACTCAAAACTTTACTCGAACTGTTGAGAGTAATCAATTGAAAAAACTAACCTTGAAAGAATTGGCTTTTTTATGCAATATGAGTGTATCAACTTTCAAAAGAGAATTTGAAAAACATTATTCTGAATCACCTATCAAATGGTTTCAAAATAAAAGATTAGAACACGCTTACTATTTGCTCAATCAAAAACATAAAAAATCTTCAGAAATATATTTAGAAGTCGGTTACGAAAATTTATCGAGCTTTATTCAAGCTTATAAATCAAAATACAACAAAACACCAAAACAACACCATACAAAATGAGCTTTTTACGACACTTTTTGAGCGTTTGACTATGTCTTTTTTTAAATTTAAGATTTAATTTTGTATCAAATATTAAAACATAATAAAATGAAAAAAACAAGTTTAATTTTAATGCTGTCGTTAATTTTTACAACAGCAAGTTTCGGACAAAAAACATTTACCTTATCAAGTAACGATTTAGGTGGAGAAGCAACAAAGACACAAGAATTTAGTGGGTTTGGTTGTACTGGAGAAAACCAATCTCCACAACTTTTATGGGAAAATGCACCAGAAGGAACAAAAAGTTTTGCGATAACAATGTACGACCCAGATGCACCAACAGGAAGTGGATTTTGGCATTGGGTAGTTTTTGATATTCCTGCAAACATAAATGAATTAGTTACAAATGCAGGAAATCCTGAACTAAATTTAACACCAAAAGGAACAATTCAGAGTGTTACAGATTATGGAATTAAAGGATTTGGTGGTCCCTGCCCACCCAAAGGACATGGATTTCACCAATACATAATTACAATTCATGCTTTAAAAACAGAAAAGTTAGGGCTAGATGAAAATATAAATCCAGCTATTGTAGGTTTTTACCTCTGGAATCAAACATTAGCAAAAGCAAGTATTGTAGCTTATTACAAACGAAGTGAATAAGTCCTACGCAAAACTTAGATTATAAAAAAGCAGTAAAGAAGAAACTCAACGTTTATTTCTTTTCTGCTATCTTTATTTTTTAACGAAAAATCATCAGATATAAACCCATTACATTTCTCATACATCAACACTAACCACAGCCACAAAATTAGCGCGCTTTTTTATCGACAAAATTCAATAAATCCGTATTTTTGTGTTATGCAACACATAGAAGCTTACCAAAAATCGTTTATCAGTTTTTTAGAAGATTTTACAGTACACAAAGAGCCTAAAAATCTTTACAGCCCTATAAACTACATTTTAAAATTGGGAGGTAAGCGTTTACGACCTGTTTTAACTTTAATGACCGCAGAAGCCTTTGGCGAATCTGCTAAAAAAGCCATGAATGCGGCATTAGCAGTTGAGGTGTTTCATAATTTTTCATTAGTACACGATGATATTATGGACGATGCACCATTACGAAGAGGGCAAAAAACAGTACACGAAAAATGGGACATTAACACTGGTATTCTCTCTGGCGATGCCATGCTAATTTTAGCCTACCAGCTTTTTGAAAACTATGATGCAGAAACATTTATGGCATTAGCAAAACTATTTAGTAAAACAGCTTTAGAGGTTTGCGAAGGCCAACAATACGATGTAGATTTTGAAACTCGTAACGATGTTACCATTGCAGAGTATCTAAAAATGATAGAATACAAAACGGCAGTTTTGGTTGCTGCTGCTATGCAAATGGGAGCAATAATTGCAAAAACATCTAAAGAAAATGAAGATGCTATTTATAATTTTGGTCGTTATTTAGGTATTGCGTTTCAGCTACAAGACGATTATTTAGACGCTTTTGGCAACCCAGAAACCTTTGGTAAACAAGTTGGTGGCGATATTTTAGAGCACAAAAAAACCTACCTCTATATTAAAACATTAGAGTTAGGCACTTCAAACGAACAATCTAATTTGGTTAATACCATCATAAATAAATCAATCTCAGATAAAAACAAAGTAATTAAAGTAAAGACCATTTTTAAAAATTCGGGCGCAGCAGAAGCAACTCTAAGTGCTGTAAAAAACTATACCAATAAAGCTTTTGAAGTATTAAAAACCTTAAATATTACTGAAGAGAAAAAAGAATTACTCAAACAATTTGGTGAACAATTAATGAATAGAAACGTGTAATGAATTTGCCTTTAAATTTTAAAACCTTAATTGAAGAGGCTGATACATTAAATCTTTACAAAAAATTAATAATACAACTCAACAAAGATTTATTATACGCTAATATTGATTTAGAATTTAATGAAGATACACCACCTACAAGTTTAAGACTAAAGCTTCATGAAACGCTATATCATCTTATTCAAAATAAGTTTTCAGATTATATAAACTTACTTTACATTGTTGATGTTTCAGAACAAAAAAGTAAGCTAATAGATGGTAGTAACGTATTAAAATTATCTGAGAATATTACTTTTTTAATTCTACAGCGCGAGTGGCAAAAGGTGTGGTATAAAACCAATTTTTAATCTTAAATTCCACACAAAAAAACACCTTAAAATCACTAAAACCTAAACCTTACAAATGGCATCCATGGGTCTGTATAAATACTTTTATCCTCATCATACAACACATCGTAACGTACACCAAAGGTAACATTGCCAGTTCTATAACCCAAACCAATAAATAATGCAGGGTACCAATATTGGTCATCTGCAATAGACTGTTTGTCATAATTTCTACTAACGTGCAACTGCTCAAACTCAGTAGATATTTGTAAAGTTTCGTAAGGATTAAAAAGACCTAATACACTTGCGCCCAAAACAGTAGATTTGAAAACATGCCGTTGCGCACTATAACTAAAGTTAAGACCTGCACCAACAGATACATAAGGACTAAATTTGTAAATGGCATTTGGTGCCAAAGCACCACTAAAAAAACCATCACCAAAATTTAGACCAACACCACCACCAAATTGTACGTTTTGCCAAAATTCACTTTTAGTTGTTAATGGTGTTTGTGAAAAAGAAATTGTAACCAAAAAACAGACTGATAAGCCACTAATTATATATTTTTTAAAAGACATAGTAATTAAATTTTAGCTATTAATATTTTGTTATAAAAATACTAAAAACATATCTATATCTAGTAAAAGTTGTATTTTTGAATAAATTTTGTTGAAGCGCTAACGTCTCAAAAAAAATAATGGATAAATATTCCTTTCTTAACGCAGCCCATACAGCATATTTTGCTGATTTATACGACCAATATTTAAAAAACCCAGATACTGTAGAGCCCAGTTGGCGTGCCTTTTTTCAAGGTTACGACTTTGGCTCAGAAAGTTTTGGAGAACAAAACAAAGTTACAGAAGGTGTTTCCCCTCAAATTTCAGAGCAGCTTCAAAAAGAATTTCAAGTTGTAAAACTCATAGATGGTTACCGAGTTAGAGGACACTTGTTTACTAAAACCAATCCGGTACGAGCCAGACGCAAGTATGCACCAACTTTAGAGGTTGAAAACTTTGGGTTATCTAAAAATGATTTAAACACCAATTTTAAGGCAGGTGAAATTATAGGTTTAGGTACAGCAACGCTGCAAAATATAATAGACCATTTAGAACGTGTTTACTGCGGCTCTATTGGTGTTGAGTATATGTACATACGAAAGCCAGAAGAAATTAAATGGATACAAAACAAGCTGAATGTTAATGACAACTCAGCAACATTTTCAGCAGAAAAGAAAAAGAATATCTTAAGAAAACTCAACGAAGCCGTTTCTTTCGAAAACTTTTTACATACAAAATATGTAGGTCAAAAACGATTTTCTTTAGAAGGTGGTGAAGCCTTAATACCAGCTTTAGATGCCTTAATAGAAACCGCAGCAGATTACGATGTAAAAGAATTTGTAATGGGTATGGCACATCGTGGACGTTTAAGCACATTAACAAATATATTTGGCAAATCGGCTAAAGCTATTTTTAGTGAGTTTGATGGCAAAGATTATGAACAAGAAGTCTTTGATGGAGATGTAAAATACCACTTAGGCTGGACGAGCGATAGAGTTACAGACAACGGAAAAAAAATCAATTTAAATATTGCTCCAAACCCTTCGCATTTAGAAACTGTAGGTGCAGTTGTACAAGGTATTACTAGAGCAAAACAAGACGACAAATACCCAGACAACCCATCGCAGGTATTACCAATAGTAGTACATGGAGATGCCGCTATTGCTGGGCAAGGTCTAATTTACGAACTTGTGCAAATGGCGCAATTAGATGGTTACAAAACCAACGGAACTATACACCTTGTTGTTAACAATCAAATTGGGTTTACCACCAATTATTTAGACGCACGCTCTAGCACATATTGTACAGACGTTGGCAAAGTTACGCTATCACCAGTATTGCATGTTAATGCAGATGATGCAGAAGCAGTTGTAAACGCTACATTATTCGCATTACATTTTAGAATGAAATTTAAGCGCGACGTTTTTATTGATATGCTAGGTTACAGAAAATACGGACATAACGAAGGAGATGAACCAAAGTTTACACAACCCTTATTGTATAAAACCATTGCAAAGCATAAAAATCCAAGAGATATTTATGCAGCTCGCTTAATATCTGAAGGTATTATAGATGCTAATTTTGTAGCTAAAATAGAAAAAGAATACAAAAATAAGCTTGAAGAAAAACTTGAAGATTCTCGTAAAATAAAGAAAACAGAAATTACACCATTTATGCAAAATGAATGGGTAAATTTTAAGACTGCAGAAGAGGATAAAATGATGCTTCCTGTAGATACAACATATCCTATTGAAGGTTTAAAGAAGATAGCAGAGGCAATTTCAAATCTTCCAAAAGACAAAAAATTTATACGAAAAATTCAACGATTAGTAGAGTCTCGCCAAACCATGTTTAACGAAAATCGTTTAGATTGGGCAATGGCAGAGCATTTGGCTTACGGGTCAATTTTATTAGAAGGTAACGATGTACGTATTTCTGGGCAAGATGTAGAACGAGGTACTTTCTCTCACCGCCATGCAGTTGTTAAGGTTGAAGACAGCGAAGAAGAAATAATATTACATAATAACATCAGCGATAAACAGGCAAGATTCTTTATTTATAACTCATTACTCTCTGAGTATGGAGTTGTAGGTTTTGATTACGGCTATGCTATGGCAAGCCCAATAACATTAACCATTTGGGAAGCACAATTTGGAGACTTTAGTAACGGAGCTCAAATAATGTTAGACCAATATATCTCTGCAGCAGAGGATAAGTGGAAACTTCAAAACGGATTAGTGATGCTATTGCCACACGGGTACGAAGGCCAAGGTGCAGAACACTCTTCTGCCCGAATGGAGCGTTATTTACAGATGTGCGCAAAAGATAATATGTTTGTTGCAGACTGTACAACACCTGCAAACTTGTTTCATATACTGCGCAGGCAAATTAAAGCCGATTACAGAAAACCATTAATTATCTTTACCCCAAAGAGTTTGTTGCGACACCCAAAAGTGGTTTCGTCTGTAGATGAATTAGCAAAAGGACGTTTTGAAATGTTAATTGACGATAAAAGCGCAAAAGCAGAGAACGTTAAAACTTTGGTTTTTGTTACAGGTAAATTCTATTATGATTTGCTTGAAGAACAAGAAAACCTTGGGAGAGATGATATTGCATTGGTAAGAGTAGAACAACTCTTTCCGCTTCCAACAGATGCAATCCGAGCAACTATAGCTAAATATAATAATGCAGATGATATAGTTTGGGCGCAAGAAGAGCCACGCAACATGGGTGCTTACAGCCATATATTAATGCACTTAGATGAAGCTAAGCAATTTAGAGCAGCGAGCAGACGACCTTATGGTGCACCAGCCGCAGGTAGTGCTGTACGTTCTAAAATACGTCATAAAGAAGTGATTGATTATGTGTTTGATAAAAGCAAAAACAATCAGAGATAAACAATAATACAACTCAAATTAGAGCTTAAAAATAAAATTACAGAACGATGATTTTAGAAATGAAAGTGCCTTCACCAGGCGAGTCAATCACTGAAGTAGAAATTGCAGAATGGTTAGTGCAAGACGGAGATTATGTAGAAAAAGACCAAGCTATTGCCGAGGTAGATAGCGATAAAGCAACTTTAGAGTTACCCGCAGAAGCAAGCGGAACAATAACACTAAAAGCAGAAGAAGGTGATGCTGTTGCCGTTGGCGCAGTTGTTTGCTTAATTGATACAAGTGCTGCAAAACCTGAAGGTTCTGATACGTCATCTAAAGCCGAGGTAAAAGAAGAAGCACCAAAAGAAGAAGCACCTCAACCTGTTGCTTCTGCATCTAAAACCTATGCAACTGGTTCTGCAAGCCCAGCCGCAAAAAAAGTATTAGCTGAAAAAGGTATGGATGCGCGTTTAATTACTGGCACAGGTAAAGACGGCCGAATTACTAAAGATGATGCCGTAAAAGCTGTACCTTCTATGGGCACACCAACTGGTGGAAACAGAGGTACATCTCGTAGCAAAATGTCAATGCTTCGTCGTAAAGTAGCAGAGCGTTTGGTTGAAGCTAAAAACACAACTGCAATGTTAACCACATTTAATGAGGTAGATATGCAGCCCATTTTTGATTTACGCAAGCAATATAAAGAAGACTTTAAAGCAAAGCACGGTGTTGGTCTTGGGTTTATGAGTTTCTTTACACTAGCAGTAGTTAGAGCCTTAAAACTCTATCCTGCTGTAAATTCTATGATAGATGGTAAAGAAATGTTGTCTTACGATTTTGTAGATATTAGTATTGCAGTTTCTGGACCAAAAGGATTGATGGTACCAGTAATTAGAAATGCTGAAAATTTATCATTTAGAGGTGTAGAAGCTGAAGTAAAACGCTTAGCAATTAGAGCTAGAGATGGACAAATTACAGTCGATGAAATGACAGGCGGTACATTTACGATATCTAATGGAGGTGTGTTTGGCAGCATGTTATCTACTCCAATCATAAACCCACCTCAAAGTGGTATTTTAGGTATGCACAATATCATTGAGCGACCTGTTGCCGTAAATGGTGAGGTTGTAATACGACCAATGATGTATGTTGCTTTATCTTACGACCATAGAATAATTGATGGTAAAGAGTCTGTAGGGTTCTTAGTAGCTATAAAAGAAGCATTAGAAAACCCGGTAGAATTGTTAATGAATAACGCTATTAAAAAAGCTTTAGAGTTGTAAATCTCAAAGCCACATAATCTTTACAAAAAAAAGCCTTCTCAAAATTTATTGAGAAGGCTTTTTACATTATTGTAGCCTATTTAAAATCTTATTGTTATGTTAAAGCGTATATGTTAACCTAAAAGTTATAAACCTTGGTTGTACAAACGTTTCAGAATTAAAAACCGAAATATTACCAGCTCCATTGCTACTATTAGAATCTATATTTAACAAGTTAGACGCTCTAAGTGAGTACTCCCATTTGGCATCTCTGTCTTTTCTGTAACCTAATGATGCGTTCCATGTTTTAAAGACATCTGTCTGCCCGTTACTTTCTTGGCTTGTATAGGTAAAGTCTGTAACAAATGTTAGAGCATTCCAGATATAAGCATCAAACTCAATAGATGGTGCGTTGGTAATAAATTTTGTAGAGTTACTCCCTTGGTCATTATGTCTTATAGTATAGCCATACCTCAACCTCACATTTGGAGCTTCTCTAAAATTAGTACGAATTTCTGGTCTGTAGCTTTGCGTAAAACTTTCGTTTACAGATTGAGTACCTTGTACAAACTGATTGTTTTTACTGTAATTAAAGTTGGCTCTTAGACTTGCTCGTACTTTACCAAAAGTACGCTGCACTCTACCAAAAACAGTAGCACTCTCATCGGCAAATTGCGAGTTAAAGAAACTACTTGTTCTTATAACACTTTCAAAATTTGTTAAAGACCGTATTTGATCAATATTTTTACTATAGTTAACACCCGCAAATACATTAGTGTAATTAAATAGATTGAAACTTCTATAAAATAAACTTAGATTATGAGATAAAGAATTTTGTAACTCTGAGTTACCAAAGCTTATATTATTAACATTATTTAACACCAAACCTTCAGCTAAATTTGTAACATCTGTAAATGCCGTATTCATTCTATAATTAAAGGTAAGGCTTTCACTTTTCTTAAACTGAATACGTGTTTCAAAATCTGGTAAGATTTTAAAGAAATTATCTTCAAACGTTTGTCCAAATTGTGTGTTCTTGTTTCCGTAAGCATGTACTGACAATCCTGGTGTAATTGTAAATTTTCCTGCTTTCAGCCTATAATGTACACCTAAATAAACATCACTAAAACTATATTCAATAGCATTAGTTCTTCCTAAAATATTACCATCTGTATCTGTTGTTGTTGGTGTAGGATTAAATAATGTACCATCATCTAAAAATTGAAAAATATTAGAATTAAATTTTTGATTACTTAAAATGGTACCCAAGGTTAAATTAATATTACTCTTGGCATTTAAAATATTATAGTAATCTAATTTTGCGTCTAATTGATTAGATTTTATACGTTGCTCTTGGTTAATATTATAGTTTAATTCATCTTGGTTGAAGCCTAAACTAGCAGCTGAATTATCAAAAGCATCTCTATCATTAGGGTTTGCTGCAGTATTGTTATTTGGGTCATTAACCAATAAGGCATTGTAAAACGGATCTTCATCTTTTATTAAATGCTGTGCTTCAAAAGCAAAAATATTGTTTTCGTTTAGTGTGTAGTAATAGTTAAAATTTTGATTAATACTATAGGGTTTCGCTGTATCAATTTGATTGGTAATACCTACTACTGAAGATTCTAAGTTTTGTCTTTCTTCATCATTAGAAATTCGTGCTAATATGTCATAATCTAATTGATTATTAGTATTAGGTTTGTAGTTAGCACTCAACTTTGCTATGGCTTGGTTGGTGGCTTCTCTACCTGTTTGTTCTGTTCTTTCATCTGGTGGTATGTTAGATTCATCTATAGCTGTTGTGGGATTATCTTCAATCTCAATATAATCTATAAAGTTATTTTCTCTAGTTCTTAATCGGCTACTATTATAGATTAAAAACCCACTTAAGTCTAAAGCCTTATTAGGTGAATAACTGAAATTTGCTGTTGCTAATTTTGTAACTACTTCTTCTGCATTAGCAATGTTAGTTAAACCTCCAAGTCCATTATCTCCTAAATTAATACTTGTGCCACTTGTTCTACTTGGCATTCTAAAACCCCCACCAAAGTTTCTAATATCTCTATTAGTTAAAGCAACTTCGCCAATATTATTCATATCCCCAATTAGGTTGAGACTGTATTTAGGGCTGTAATAAAATAGTTTTGGTTGAATTAAATATAGCTCATCATTTGGCGATGGCGCATTACCTGCACCTGCAGTAATATTACCAAACCAAAAATTCTCTTTTCCTTCCTTTAACTTTATGTTTATGGCTACATTATCTTGGTTATTTTGAACACCTTTGAGTTGCCCAACTTCTGAGTAGTTACGCAAAACCTGTACTTTATCTACTGCGTTTGAAGGAATATTTTTAGTTGCCAATTTTGTATCACCATCAAAAAAATCTTTCCCGTTAACCATTAATTTGTTAACGGTTGTACCTTCAACCTCAATTTGTCCATCTTCATTTATTTCTACACCAGGTAGTTTTTTTAGAACGTCTTCTAATTTGCGTTCGCTTCCGTTTTTAAAAGAATCTGCATTATAGATTAGTGTATCTCCTTTTATAGTTACGGGCATTTCATAGGTAAGTTCAACGGCATCTAAAGCATTATCTGGTAATAATGTAAAATCTTTTGTAATATTTTCTTCAGCAGTGGAAATGACTTGTTCAGTACTTTTTAAACCAATGTAACTTACCTGTATTTTGTAAGTGCCGTTTTTAGTTAAGGATAAAATATATTTGCCTTTGTCATTGGTAATTGCATAAGACTCTAAAGCACTTGTTTTTTGGTTAATGGCTATAACATTTGCCAACTCTAATGGTGTGCCAATACTATCTTTTACAATACCTTGCATTTTAATTTGAGCAAAGGAACTACTTGCTGCTATTATACATAACGCTATTAATAATTTTTTCATGTTTGGTTTTTTTGATTGGTAGATGTAATACAATTTTTATGTATTTTAACCCTTTAATGGGTTAAACTTAGTATCTTCTACCTCCGCCACCACGTCCACCACGACCGCGATACATTTCGCGCATTTCCTTCATTTTTTTGGTGATGATTTTGGTGTATTCTGCTTGGGTTACCACGTCACCTTTTTTAGGCTTATTTAGTGTTTCTTTTTCCTTAGGGTTCATTACAATTTTTGTGCACAAAATTGTTGTTCGGTCTGCATTAACTTCTAGGATTAATCCGGGTAAACCCCAATAACTATCTGGACCTTGATTAATTGGTATTTGTGGTGTGTACCACGCTGTAATTTCAATAGTCTTTGGCAGTTCAATTTCGCTTAATAGGTCATTAGGTTTTGTGTCTGTACTATCACCTTTTTTAATAGACTCTTTTACTTTTTTATTGTCTTTTTTATCGTTTTCATTTCCTCTGCCACGTCTTCTCATACTTCTCCAATCAAACTCATCTACGGTTTTAGTTGCTGTAGCTTTAAAGCAAGTGTATTTACCTATTTGCTTGGTTTCTGTACCCATTTTCCACTCTAGTGTTTTTAATTCGTCTTTAATTAAAAACTCCTTTCCAAAAAATTCTTGATCTTGTAGTACTTCTTTAGATTTTACATTTTTATATTTTGGACCACCTGTAAAACTACTTGCGAAGCCACCAAAACCTCTTCCACTTCCTGGAGCTTCGAGTTTTTCATCTTCTTTATAAATAGATTCTTCTTTGTTAAACGTTAAGATGTATTCTTTTTCTAAAAAGCCTTTCATGCGCTCTTCAATTTGCTTTTTACGCGCTGGGCTCATCTCTCTACCACCAAAATCATCTATATTCATAGTCGTTTTGGTTTGGTAATAGGCTTTGCCCTGAAAATTTTGTGCAAACGTGTGTGTGCTTGTAAGCACTACTGTTAATAGTATTGCTAGTTTTAGAATTGATTTTTTCATCTTAAAAAAATTAATAGTGTTTATAAACTTAAGACTATGCGATAGCACAAAAGTAAAGCTCATGAAAGTTAAAACTATGTTAATAAATTAACCGCCAATTATTATTTCAAAACTATCGCCACGTTTACCACCTTTTTTTGGTGCAAAACGTTCCATCATTTCTTTAGCTTTCTTCTCCATAATGTCATCGTATTCAGTTTGGTTGACTTCCTTGCCTTTTTCTGGCTGAGAAATTTCGATTTTCTCTTCGGGATTGATTACAATTTTACTGCAAATAATAGTAAGTTTTCCATCATGAATTTCTAAAATAAGTCCCGGCAATCCTTGGTATTTTGCCGGCCCATTGTTTACGGGTATTTGAGGTGTGTACCAAGCCGTTACTACACGATTTTCTAGTTCTGGCTTTTCATCTTCTTCCGTTTCTTTTTTGTTATCTGTATTTGGGTTAGTACTAAAACTTAAAGACTTCATTTTTGGCACTTGCTTAGTATAAGTAGCTTTAAAACAGAGGTACTCGCCAATATATTTGCTTTCAGATGCGAGATGCCATTTAATTTTTGAAATTGTATCTTTAATTAGAAACTTTTTACCCATAGTTTCTTTTTGGTCAATATAGCTTTGTGTTTTGACGTTTTTATATAACACGTCTGAGCCGCTATTGCCCATAGAAATTACAAAATCGCTACCACCAACTTGTGGTTTATCTAACTCTGCTTCTTGCTGGTACAATGACGTCGATTTATTGAAGGTAAGTTTATAGGTCTTTTGAAACTGTTTTTTCATCATCTCTATAATCTTAGTTTGCATAGCATCTTTCATTTTGGTGCTATCCATTTTTAGATCGAATTTTGTTTGCGTTCTATAGGTTGCTACACCTTGAAAATCTTGTGCATTTAGAGTAGATACTGTAACGATTAGCACCGTTATAAACAGTCTGGTGATTGTTGTCATGTTATTTTTTTTATATTATAAACTGTAATGTTTCGCTTTTAATTTAGTTTTATATTACCATATCCTTTTTAATTAAATTCAAAATTTAATTTCATTAAAACTATAATAGCAGCTATACCTGCAACTAAATTATACCAAAATAGTTTTAAAATGTTGTATAAATAATTTGAATTATTTTTTGTTCAGATGAAATAGAAAATATAAGCATAGCATTTGCTACGGTTCTATTTTATATTGAAATATGAATGAAAAAGAAACATAATTATATGCAACATTTTAAAGCTATTTTGGTATTATCTGCCCTAAATTTAAAAAGTTCACCTTTATTTTATCAATAATTGGCATAACTTTAATTTAAACTTAACAAAATACCATTTTTGCATTGAAATTAGCATAAAAAAATCGCCTAAAAATAAATTTCTAGACGATTTTGTACTTTTAAATACGTTAACTAATATTACAGAATATTAGTAACGGTAATGTTCTGGTTTGTATGGACCTTCAACAGTAACACCAATGTATTCTGCTTGGTAGCCTGCAAGTTCTGTTAACTCTACACCAATTTTTTCTAAGTGTAACTTAGCTACTTTTTCGTCTAAGTGCTTTGGTAACATATACACATCATTACTATATTTATCGCTGTTTTTCCAAAGTTCTATTTGTGCTAAAGTTTGGTTTGTAAAAGAGTTACTCATTACAAAACTTGGATGACCAGTTGCACAACCTAGGTTAACTAAACGGCCTTCAGCTAATACAATAATATCTTTACCATTAATAGTGTATTTATCTACCTGTGGTTTAATAGTGTCTTTAGTATCTCCGTGGTTATCATTTAACCAACCCATTTGTATTTCGTTATCAAAGTGCCCAATATTACAAACAATCACTTTATCTTTCATAGCTTCAAAGTGCTCAGCTCTTACAATATCTTTGTTTCCTGTGGTTGTAATTATTACGTCACTATTACCTACGACTGTTTCTAATTTTTTAACTTCAAACCCGTCCATAGCAGCTTGTAATGCACAAATTGGGTCAATTTCTGTAATAGTAACAATACTACCAGCACCTTTAAAAGAAGCTGCAGTACCTTTACCAACATCTCCATAACCACAAACTGTAACACGTTTACCAGCTAACATGGTATCTGTTGCACGGCGGATAGCATCTACAGCACTTTCTTTACAACCGTATTTGTTATCAAATTTAGATTTTGTTACAGAATCGTTTACGTTAATAGCAGGCATTGTTAAAGTGCCATTTTTTACACGCTCATAGAGTCTGTGAACACCAGTTGTGGTTTCTTCAGACAAACCTTTAATACCAGCAGATAATTCTGGATATCGGTCTAAAACCATATTTGTTAAATCACCACCATCATCTAAAATCATGTTTAATGGTTTACGGTCTTCGCCAAAAAATAAAGTTTGTTCTATACACCAGTCAAACTCTTCTTCTGTCATATCTTTCCAAGCATACACCGCTGTACCGGCAGCAGCAATTGCAGCAGCAGCTTGATCTTGTGTAGAAAATATATTACAAGAACTCCAAGTAACTTCTGCACCCAAAGCTTGTAAAGTTTCAATTAATACTGCGGTTTGTATGGTCATGTGTAAGCACCCAGCAATACGAGACCCTTTTAATGGCTGTTCGTTTTTGTACTCTTCACGCAAACTCATTAAACCAGGCATTTCTGCTTCTGCTAATTCAATTTCTTTTCTTCCCCATGCTGCAAGAGACATGTCTTTTACCTTGTTTGGTACGTAAGCAATAGTTTTAGTACTCATGTTTTAATTTTGTTAATTTTATAATAAATGAATCACCTTTGGCTTTGGATATTAAAATAACTAAATTCGCTAAATTAAACACACACAATTTGCCTAAAGCGATGCAAAGATAACAATAAGATTAACAATACTAAATGCCACTATATAAATCTATTAATGTTAACGCAACCACAGACCTAAAAATCTGGAAAATAGAAGAAACTTATAACGCGTTAGTGCAACCCTTACAGTTAAAACCCGAAAGTTTAAAACGTGTTTTAAGCATGAAAAGCGAGCTGCACCAACGGGGGTTTTTAAGTGTGCGACACTTGTTGCAAGAATTTGGTTACACAGACCAAGATTTGTATTATAATGAAAACGGGAAACCACATCTTAGAGATGGAAAACAAATCTCCATAACACATTCTTTTACGTTTTCGGGAGTTATTATTAGTGATACTGATGTTGGTATAGATATTGAAAAACAACGCTCTAAAATTGCCATAATAGCTAAAAAATTTGTGGACTATGAATTTAAATACCTTAATACTGAATCTAAAGACTACATAAAAAAACTAACCGTAATTTGGGGCATTAAAGAATCCTTATACAAACTCTTTGCAACACCAGGCATGTTGTTTAGGGAGCATTTTTTGGTAATTCCGTTTATGCTTAAAGATAAAAAAACCATAGCTTGGATAGATTACAAAAACAAAATATACCGGTACAACACAGCCTTTTTAGAGTTTGAAGGTTTTACTTGTGCGTACGCTATAACTTCAACGACAACCTAAAACGAACAAAATAAAACGTCTTTTTTTCTTTATTTGAATTATAATTGGTATAACTCATTATAAAACAGACGCTTTCGCTAAACACTAAACATGAAAATATCAGTAGAATTAACATTAACACCATTGAAGACTAATTACGAACCGCACATAATCGACTTCATTAAAGCATTAAGAGCATCTGCATTTAAGGTTTTAGAAAATCCATTAAGCACTCAGATATACGGAGATTTTGATGAACTAATGCCGTTTTTAAACCAAGAAATAAAACGTTCGTTTACCGAGATAGATAGTGCCGTATTACAAATGAAAATTGTAAAAACAGATAGAAGCGATTATGAACCACATTTTTGATTTTTTTCTTGAAACCTATTACAATAGAGCAGCGTATCTAATTGTATTAGAAGCTATTGCATTTGTGTTTGGGATTGCTAGTGTAGTATTTGCAAAACAACAAAATATTTTAGTTTATCCAACAGGTCTTGTTGCAACATTACTCACCGTTTACATTTTTTTTCAAGATGAATTAATGGGAGATATGATGCTAAATTTCTATTATTCTATAATGAGTATTTACGGCTGGTGGAACTGGTCTCGCAAAAAAGACAACCTAAGCGTTGTACCCATTTCTAGAACAAACGCAAAAGAGAAAATTATAGGTTTTGCAATGTTTGTACTAACCATGTTTGTAACTTATGGGGTTTACAGAGCTTACGGCACTAAAATTGATGCTTCAAATTATATAGATATATTTACTTCGGGCGTATTTTTTACAGCAATGTGGTACATGGCAAATAAAAAATTAGAAAATTGGACACTTTGGATTTTTGCAAATCTAATCACCGTGCCACTTTATGCCTATAGAGGTTGGGGAATGTTTTCCTTACAATATTTAATATTTACAATTTTAGCCATTCAAGGTTATTTCGCATGGAAAAAAAGCTTAAACAACACCCCTGTAATTGCATAAAAGTTGTGTTATTTGGACCAGAATCTACTGGTAAAACAACACTTTCTAGGCAATTGGCAAGATATTACAATTCGGTTTGGGTGCCAGAGTATGCACGAGAATATCTTCAAAATAAATGGAATAATAAGCGTAAAACTTGCGAGCCAAAAGATCTGTTGCCCATAGCAATTGGACAAATGGCTTTAGAAAATAAGTTGGCACATAAAACGGATACCGTTTTAATTTGCGACACCGATTTATTGGAAACTAAAGTGTATAGTGAAGCGTATTATAACGGAGGTTGCGATGTACTTTTAAATAAATATGCAATTAAAAATACCTATCATTTATATTTTTTAACCTATATTGATACACCTTGGGAAGCAGATGATTTAAGAGACAAACCCCATGAAAGACAACGAATGTTTACTGCTTTTGAAACCGCTTTAAAAACACACAATAAACCTTATGTGTTGTTAAAAGGAACAAAAGAAGAACGATTAAAATTAGCTGTTAGGCATATTGATAATTTATTAGAACAACAAAAATGAATTTTACAGACAACGATATACAACAAATAGAAGCAAAAGGCTTAACAGTTACAACTGTAGAGTCTCAGATTAACATTTTTAAATCGGGTATGCCTTACACTAACATCTCAGAGGCAGCAACTTTAGGAAACGGAATTACGCAACTCAACACAGACTTAATTGAGGAATTTGTTTCTTATTTTCAAACAAATAAAAACGAGTTGTCTTTATTAAAGTTTGTACCAGCATCTGGTGCAGCAACACGCATGTTTAAGTTTCTGTTTAAGTTTGTTAAAGCGTATAACCCAAAAGTAGAATCTATAAATGCGTATATAAATAAGAATAAAATTAAGGATTTATCACTTTTTTTAGTTGGGTTAGAAAAATTACCGTTTTACGACCAAGTTATAAATCAGCTTAAAGCTAACGGAATTATTTTTAATACGTTATCTCAAAGCGAAAAAGCGTGGCACTTTGCAAATGCCATGTTAGATAACGCAGAGTTAGATTTTGGTAATTATCCAAAAGGATTATTGCCATTTCATGGGTATAAAGAACATCATATATCTACGGCTTTTGAAGAACATCTATACGAGGCAGCATTATATGTTTCGAGCAGTAACAATGCAAAACTTCATTTTACAATTTCAGAACGTTTTAAAGATAAATTTACCGAAGAATTGAGGCGAATTAAAGCAGACGTTGAGCAAAAAACTGGGGTTACTTTTAATATTTCGTTTTCTTACCAACACCAATCAACAGATACTATTGCGGTTACATTAAAAAATAAACCTTTTAGAAACGATGATGGGTCTTTACTCTTTAGACCATCTGGTCATGGTGCGTTATTAAAAAATCTAAATGCACTCAATGCAGATCTTATATTTGTTAAAAATATAGATAATGTTGTTGTAAAAAAATATAAAAAAGAAGTTTCTAAATATAAAAAAGTACTAGCTGGCATTTTATTAAAATTGCAAGCTAAAAGCTTTGGGTTTTTAAGAGACTTAGATCAACAAAAAAATAGCGAGGATAAATTTGCTGAAATCGAAGCCTTTTTAACCCAAGAGCTAAGCGTAAGAATTTCTAAAGACTATAAAAAATATTCGAATATCTATAAAATAGACTATTTACGCCAAAAACTAAACAGACCAATTAGAGTTTGTGGTATGGTACAAAATGAAGGTGAACCTGGGGGCGGACCATTTTGGGTAAAAGACCAAGATGGTAACCAGTCTCTGCAGATTGTAGAGTCCGCTCAAATTAACCAAAAAGACAACTCACAAAAAGTAATTTTAAAAAACGCAACGCATTTTAATCCTGTAGATTTAGTTTGTGGTGTAAAAAACTACAAAGGTAAACCCTTTGATTTAGAAAACTATGTAGATGCTAATGCCGCATTTATAACCCTAAAAACAAAAGCAGGCAAAGATTTAAAAGCATTAGAGCTGCCTGGACTTTGGAATGGAAGTATGGCAAACTGGAATACTATTTTTGTCGAAGTGCCAATCATTACTTTTAACCCTGTAAAAACGGTAAATGACTTATTAAAACACCCACACCAAATTGAGTAATTATGAATTTTGAATTACTAAAAACTGAGTTAACTTATAAATTTGTACGCAGTTCTGGTAGCGGTGGTCAACATGTTAACAAAGTATCATCAAAAGCAGAATTATATTTTAATATTGAAGCCTCTATTGTTTTAAAAGACTACCAAAAACAAAAACTTTTAGAATTTTTTAAAAACCGAATTAATAAAAGCAATATTTTAATATTAAGCTGTGATGAAAGTCGAAGTCAATATAGAAACAAAGCTATAGTAACACAGCGTTTTTTCACTTTATTAGAAGAAGGTTTAAAAGAAAATAAAAAACGTTTGCCAACAAAAATACCAAGATCCGTTATAAAAAAACGTTTAACAAATAAGCGTAAAACTGCCGAAAAGAAAGCGAATAGAAAAAACCCTGACTATTAATGATAAAATTGCGACATAAAAAAAGCTATAACATTATTTAAGGTTATAGCTTTTTTGAGAATAAATTATAATTTTAGCTTAATGCGTTTTTTATACGTGCAATTGCATCTTTAATATTATCTTGAGAAGCAGCGTAAGAGATACGAATACAGTTTGGATTTCCAAAGGCTTCACCTGTAACAGTAGCAACCAAAGCTTCTTCTAGTAAAAACAAAGACAGGTCAGTTGCATTGTTTATTGTTGTGCCTTTAATACTTTTACCAAAGTAGTAAGATATATCTGGAAAAACATAAAAAGCACCTTCGGGTTCATTAGTTTTAAAACCTTCAACATTACTTAATAAATCTAAAATCAGTTGTCGTCTGGTTTTAAATTCATCTATCATATATTTTATTTTTGATGGAGGTGCTTCTAAAGCAGTAATTACTGCACGTTGCGCAATACAATTTGCACCACTCGTTATCTGTCCCTGAATTTTATTGCAGGCTCTAGCAATCCAATTTGGTGCACCTATATAACCTATTCTCCAGCCAGTCATTGCAAATGCTTTTGACACACCATTTACCGTAATAGTTCTGTCGTACATATCACTAAATTCTGCCATACTAAAATGACCACCAATAAAGTTAATATGTTCATAGATTTCATCTGAAACTACATAAATATTGGGGTGATTTTGTAAAACATCTGCAATTGCTCTTAACTCTTCTTTGCTGTACACCGATCCGCTTGGGTTGCAAGGAGAACTGAACCAAATCATTTTTGTTTTTGGTGTAATTGCAGCTTCAAGTTGTGTAGCCGTCATTTTAAAATCATCTTCAATAGATGTTTTTACTTCAACTGGCACACCACCGTTTAGCTTAACAATATCACTATAACTAACCCAATAAGGGCAAGGTAAAATTACTTCATCTCCTATGTTTAACATTACAGAAGCTACGTTGTATAATGCTTGTTTTGCGCCTGTAGAAACCACAATCTGAGATGCAGAGAAACTGAGGTTATTATCGCGCTTAAATTTTGTAATTATTGCTTCTTTTAACTCTACATAACCATCTACTGGAGTATAGCTATTATAGTTTTGATTTATAGCTTCTATTGCAGCGTTTTTAATAAAATCTGGAGTATTAAAATCTGGTTCGCCTAAGCTTAATCCAATAATGTCTTTTCCCTCTGCACGTAATTGTCTGGCTTTTGCTGCCATTGCTAGAGTTGCTGATGTAGATAGATTGTTAACTCTATCAGAAAGTTGATTCATGTGCGGTTAAATATATAATTAGGCCTGTATTGCAGGTTGCATTCCCATTTCTTTTAAAAATCTAAAATGTGCTGCAATAGCTTTTCGTGTAGTTTCGTATTCTTTGTATGGTAAATTAAATTCTTTGGCTGTAGCTTTAACAATCTTTGCTATTCTGCCATAATGTACGTGGCTAATATGAGGAAAAATATGATGCTCTACTTGATGATTTAAACCACCAGTGTACCAATTAATTAACCAACTTTTAGCACCAAAATTTACTGTAGTATTTAATTGGTGTATTGCCCACGTATTTTTCATTGTACCGTCTTCTTGTGGTATTGGCATTTCTGCCTCTTCCATTACATGTGCCAATTGAAATACAACACTTAAAATTAAACCTGCAACATAGTGCATTATTAAAAAGCCTATTAAAACTTTATACCAAGCCAAATCTGTAAACACCATCGGAATTATTATCCACATAGAAATATAAATAACTTTAGAAATTACTAATTTACTCCAGTTTACAAATGGATTTGGAAGCTTACCGTAAGACAACTTACGCTTCATGTAACGTCTCATTTGTTGAAAATCTGTTGTAATTGCCCAATTTATGGTTAATAAACCGTACAATAAAACAGAATAGTAATGCTGAAATTTATGATGTTTGCGCCATTCTGAGTGTTTAGAAAAACGCAAAATTCTGCCAGCTTCTAAGTCTTCATCATGACCATGAATGTTTGTGTAGGTGTGGTGAAGGACATTGTGTTGCACTTTCCAATTATAAACATTACCAGCTAAAATATAAATACTGCTGCCCATTAATCGGTTTACCCATTCTTTGTTAGAAAATGAACCATGATTACCATCGTGCATTACATTCATACCAACTCCTGCCATACCAATACCCATAACAATAGTTAAAAGTAATTGTGCCCAAGTGGGAATGTTTAATGTAATTAATAAAAAGTATGGTGCTAAAAATAGTGCAAACATTACACTGGTTTTTAACCAAAGTTGCCAATTACCTGTACGTTTAATATTGTTGTCCTTAAAGTAGGAGTTTACACGCTTATTTAAAGTTCTAAAAAACTTGGCTGAATCAGATCTTGAGAAAGATAGTGTTTGCTTTGCCATATAATTAATTTTTTAAGCTATAACGTAATATTTAGAAGTCATATTATAGCAGATTCAAAGATAGTTAATTATTGATTTCAATTGTTAACTGTTACGTTAAATTATCCATATTAAAATAAGTATTTTTGAAAAAATTAAAGTTATGGAGTTAATTCTTAAGTATTTTCCTAATTTAACAGCGCTTCAAATTCAGCAATTTAAAGATTTAGAAGTTTTGTATAAAGACTGGAATAGCAAAATAAATGTAATATCTCGTAAGGATATTGATGCGCTTTATTTAAAACATGTGCTGCACTCTTTGGGGATAGCCAAAATTATTCAGTTTACAGATAACTCTTCAATTTTAGATGTAGGAACAGGTGGTGGTTTCCCTGGTGTTCCGTTAGCAATTTTGTTTCCAAATTGTAAGTTTCATTTAGTTGATAGTATAAATAAAAAGTTAAAAGTTATAAATGCAGTAAGTGAAACTATAGGTTTAACAAACGTTAAAACCACACATAGCAGAGTTGAAGCAATAGATGAAACTTTTGATTTTATAGTAAGTAGAGCCGTTACTACAATGCCAGAATTTACCACTTGGGTTAAAGGTAAAATTGCTAAACAGCAACAGAATGCTTTTAAAAATGGAATTTTATATTTAAAAGGAGGAGATTTAACAGAAGAATTAAAAGCGTATAAGAGTGTTAAAGCTTTTTTACTTTCAGATTATTTTAGTGAGGCTTTTTTTGAAACCAAGAAAGTAATCTATTTACCTATTAAATACAGATAACACCATTAGAGTTTAATTATAATCATTAGCATAAGCCGTATAATACGAGCTTAAAGAAAATAGATTTTAATCACCCCGTTTTAAAGTGTTGTAATAAGTGTAAAACAAAAAGAGGTTTCTATTTAAAACAGAAACCTCTTTTTTATGATACTTGCATTATTTTAATTACGTTTTTTCTTACTCCCTTGAGATTTAGAACCAACTCTAGATACTGCACATCTAAAGCCAATGTAATCAGCTGCCATATCTTCTGGAAAAAAACGACGTTGTGCTGGATCAATCCAATAGGCTCTGTCTCTCCAAGAGCCACCTTTATAAACTCTTACTTCGTCATTAATTAAGGTTGTTCTGCTATCAGAATTATCATAAACACTTCTAATTACACCTTTAATAGTATCTTTAAAAATAGTATGATTTGGTGAATTATACATTTTTTTAGTCATGTCTTTTTGAGCTATATCTTCGTCATCAAAATTTTCTCTGTAATAACGAGATGAGCGCTTATCACCGTCTCTATAATTTCTATTGTCACTTTTATCAAAATTAGATCTTAAATACGTTTCTACATCATCAATAGGTATTGTTGCAATTTCACCAGGTAAATCTCGAGCAACAACCTTACCGTTACTGAGCGTATCATAAACAATTTCTGTACTTGTTATTATTCTTGGTGTACCGTCTTCTGTGATCTCGTTTTTAGTATAGACGTTGCCTCTATAATAGTTAAAATCATTAAACTCGTCATCTACAATTGGTCTGTAAACATCCGCAACCCATTCTGCAACATTACCAGCCATATCATATAGCCCGTAATCATTTGGCTTGTAAGATTTTACCTCGGCTGTAATATCTGCACCATCATCAGACCAACCACCAATACCACCATAATCACCTTTACCCTGCTTAAAGTTGGCTAATTGGTCTCCTATGTTAGAGCGTTTACCAGATCTTGTGTATTGCCCATCCCAAGGGTATTTTTTACGACCCCTATAAGCGTTATAATCTCTTACTTCACTCATACCTAAAGCAGCATATTCCCATTCTGCTTCTGTTGGCAATCTATATTTTACAGGTATTATACCAGATTCTCTTTTAGCATATACGTTCATTGGGTTTCCGTTAGCATCAGTTTGTGGCTTACGTTTTCCACCAGCATTAATAGCTTCATCACCACCATAAGTCATCGATGGTGCATTAATATAGGTGTCTGTACTAAATGTGCTTTCTGCGTTTACATCTGTATATTGTGCATCTCTTTTAATATAGCCAGCCTCTTGTAATGCCATTTCTGCAACACGGTCTGTTCTCCAATCTGCATATTCAACAGCTTGTATCCAACTAACTCCTACCACAGGATAATTGGCATAACCAGGATGACGCAGATAATTTTCAATCATCATTTCATTATAACCTAATCTATTTCTCCATACTAAGGTGTCTGGTAATGCACCTTTATATATTAGAGCAAAATTTTCATCTTCTGGTGGGTAAACTGTTTTTAAATAATCTAAATAAATTAAATAATTTAAATTAGTAACCTCATTTTCATCCATATAAAAAGATTGAAGGTGTTGCTGACTTGGAGAGTTATTCCAATCGTGCATTGGGTCATCTTGTACTTTACCCATGGTAAAGGTACCACCTTCTACAAATGCAGTTCCTGGAGGGGTTTCTTGCTCTTCAAACTTTGTGTTATATTGAAATCCACCTTTTTTATCATTAATCTTCCATCCTGTAGCACTATCTACATTACTGCTAGAGTTAGAGGAGCGTTTGCAACCAACTATGGTAATGCAAATGGCTAATGTTATTAAAAATTTTAGGGTTAAGACGTTTTTCATTTGTGTACGTTTAAGTATGCGCGTTAAATTTTTAGACTTGCAATATAGCAATTAAAGGTAAACTAACAATTTTTCAAATTAAAAAAAGAGATAAAAATGTATATTTTGTTATTGTCTTTTATTTTGTTTGAAAATTATTTTGAAGTTTAGCTTAACGCATTTTGCTCTATAATAACGAGACACCTCATAAAATATTGTAATTTTGAAATAAAAAATAAAGCTAATAATATACAACGTAAGTTCTCGTTAATATACTTGTATGTTTAACATTATACCTATTAATGAAAAATTATTATACACTCATTTTATGTTGTTTTTCACTCCTTGTTTTTAGTCAAAAAAAACAATTTATTATAGAATGGAATGATGCAGAGGTTATGAAAACTGCTGGTAATAGAGCGCGAGTTTTCACCTTAGACGCTAAGCATTTTAATTACAATACGGCAAAAGGATTAACATTTTTTGCACAATGGCAAGCTTCTACTGGTGTTGTTGATGAGAATTCTGTAACGCTGAGCAACGTATCTTATGAACCTGTAAGCAATGTGTATGTTTCAAATTTAAATCTAAAAAAAATCCCAAACGCACCACAATTTAGTCTTTTTAATACTAATGCGCGTAGCAAAAAAGGATGCCATTTCGAAATAACCCCCATAATTAAAAGCAATGGTGTTTATAAGAGAATTACTGCGTTTTCTATTAATTATAATACACAAAATAAGCGTGCTTCAAATACCACAAACACTTCTAATTTTATAACAAATTCTGTTTTAAGCACTGGGCAGTGGTATCGTTTTTATATAGATAAATCTGGTGTTTTTAAACTCACTAAAAATTTCTTGAACAGCTTAGGCATAAATACCAACTCGGTAGATCCTAGAAGGATTAAAATTTATGGCAATGGTGGCAGAATGTTGCCTTATGCTAATGCCGAAAATTACCCGTTTGATGTTGTAGAAAATGCTATAAAATTTGTTGGAGAAGCCGATGGTGAATTTAACACCAATGACTATATTTTATTTTATGGAGAAGGTCCAAAAACCTTTAGTGAAGAGAGCAACACTAATATAAATCTTTATACAGACAAAACCTATTATTATGTAAATATTAGTAGTGGTAACGGTAAAAGAATACAACCTTTACCAACGATTACTGCTGCTGCTAATATACAAATAGATACATTTAAGGATTATCAATTTTATGAAGTCGATGAGTATAATTTAGCCAAATTAGGTCGCAAATGGTTTGGAGATACATTTGATATAGAAAACCAACGTGTTTACGAATTCGATTTTCCTAACCTAGACACCAATTCCGCTGTTAATTTTAGTATTGTTGCTGGTTCGGTTTCTACGACCCCAAATACAACAATGCGCATTAATATTAACAACAATGAAGTGTCAACTTTAAATTTTAGTGAAGTAAATTCTTCAGTGTTAGCAAGTTCAAGTTCCTACAACGGAGCTTTAAATATAACTTCAGACAAAATCACAGTTACTTTAGATTATGATAATAATGGTAATCCTTCTGCTAACGCATTTTTAGATTATATAAATATTGAAGCTACTAGAGCTTTAACTTTTGAAGGTGATCAATTAATATTTAAAAATAGCATAGTTAATAATACCCCAGGAATTGCAGAATACACAGTCTCTAATGCAAGTAACGTAAATGAAATATGGGATATAACAGATCGTTTTAATGTTTTTAATACCGAAAATACAGAACAACTGGCATCGCTATCTTTTAAAGCGGTGTCTGGCGAGGAAAGAATTTATCTCGCATTTTCAAATTCAAATGTGTTTCAACCTTTAAAGGATGCCAAAACGACTGTGGCTAATCAAAATTTAAAAGGCACGATATTTAATAATGAACAGGGGCAGTTTGAGGATATAGATTATATCATTGTAACACCAACAATTTTAGCGTCTCAGGCAGAACGTTTAGCACAGATTAACAGAACTAAATATAACCTTAACGTAAAAGTTGTAACGCTTAATGATATCTATACTGAGTTCAGCACAGGCAGCCAAGATATTGCCGCAATTAGAAATTTTGTAAAATATGTTTACGACAATGCCAGTTCTCCTAATAATAGATTAAAGTATTTGTGTTTGTTTGGCGACGGCTCTTACGATTATAAAGACAGAATAAGGAATAACACCAATTTGGTACCATCTTGGCATGCAATTAGTAGTTTTAGCCTTAGCTCATCTTATGTGTCCGATGATTTTTATGGCATGTTAAATGATAATGAAGGCAACATGTTTACAAGCGATAAATTAGATATTGCCATTGGCAGAATTTTAGTTGAAGATGTGCAGCGTGCTAAAGACATGGTAGATAAAATTGAAGCGTATTACCAAAAAGAAGCTTTTGGAAGTTGGCGTAATAATGCCATCGTTATTTCTGATGATGTAGATCGGTACCAACCTGCAAATGATTGGGAACGAGTTTTACAAGAAACAACAGATGCACTTGGTACCGAAATAGAAACTGAAAAGCCCGAAATGAATGTTATTAAAATTCATACCGATGCTTTTCAGCAAGAGGCTTCTGCAGCGGGCAACAGGTATCCAAAAGTTAATAAAGCTATTAAAGATGCCATACAAGCAGGTGCATTAGTTGTTAATTATTTTGGCCATGGCGGAGAAGATGGTTTAGCCAAAGAGCGTATTTACGACAAAATAGACGCCCAAGAGGTAAATAACATTTGTAAGTTTAATTTGTTTGTAACTATTACCTGTGAATACACCAAATTTGACGACCCTAACAGAGAAACCGCAGGCGAATATACCTTTTGGAATAAAAACGGAGGCGCAATAGCATTAATCACAACAACCCGGCAAATAAGTGTTGATGTAGGTGTTTCTTTTAATGAAGTGCTAAGCGATTATTTATTTGCGTTTGGCTCTAATGATTACCCTAGCATGGCAGAAGCCTTAAGGCTTACTAAAAATGATATTGGAAATTTAAGCAGACGTTTGGTGTTTTTTATTGGCGATCCGGCAATGAAATTAGCGTTTCCTAAGCCAAATATTAGGCTTACCAAAGTTAACGGTATAGACATTACACAACCTATAGATACTTTAAAAGCCCTAAGTTATACAAAGCTTTCGGGCGAAGTTACAGATGCAAACGGAAATCTTTTATCAAATTATAATGGCAAATTAACAGCAACTGTTTTTGACAAAAGAATTAATCGCCAAACCTTGGCTAATGATGGTACTGTAGATGATAATACAGGGGAAGTAATCATCTTAGATTTTACAACATTAGGCGAGGTTATATTTAAAGGCCAAGCAACTGTTGCAAATGGTCAGTTTGAATTCGATTTTATTGTGCCAAGAGATATAAGTATTCCTGTCGGAAATGGAAAAGTGAGTTTTTATGCCCAAGCTAATATTGGTTTAACCGACCAAACGGGTTCAAATTTTGACATTAAAATTGGTGGTATTAACGAAAATGCACCAGAAGATAACATAGGGCCAGTTATTAACTTGTATATGAATGACGAAAATTTTGTTTCGGGCGGTATTACAAATGAGTCACCAACATTTTTAGCCAAATTGCAAGATGAAAATGGCATTAATACAGCCAGCGGTATTGGCCACAACATCACAGCAATACTAGATGGTGATGAAACCAATCCTATTATTTTAAACGATTATTACCAAGCCGATATCGACGATTACACAAAAGGAACAGTAACCTATCCGTTTAGAGATTTAGAACCCGGTATGCACACTATAACTTTTAAAGCTTGGGATGTGTATAATAATTCTTCAACGGCAGAAATTCAATTTAACGTCTTCGATAAAGATGAAGCCTTAGTTATTGATAATGTATTAAACTACCCTAATCCTTTTGTGAGTTATACCGAGTTTTGGTTTAATCATAACAGTGCAGACACGTTAGATATTTCAGTACAAATATTTACAGTTACAGGTAAATTAGTCCGTACTTTAAATGGGCAAACTACTGGTGGCAGTAAATCGGTAAGTTCATTATCTAAGGATATTGTTTGGGACGGAAGAGATGATTTTGGAGATAAAATAGGTAAAGGAGTCTATGTTTATAAACTAAAAGTAAAATCTAACCGTTTAAATAAACAAGTTGAAAAAATTCAAAAATTGGTTATCCTCTAATAAAAAATTATATTTGCTAACGATTTAATGCTAATGTATAAGCATAAACACTTTTAAACACACATGAAAAAAATCATATTTACACTCGTTGCCTTTGCAACAATAAATTTAAATTTTGCACAAACAGTAGTTATTCCAAACGATAACGATAGTAGAGTTATTACCACAGGTTTGCCATTTTTGCTTATTGCACCAGATGCAAGATCTGCAGGTATGGGAGATATGGGTGTGGCGACCTCTGTAGATGGTTATTCGCAACATTGGAATGCTTCCAAATATGCGTTTTCAGAAACTAAATCTGGTATAGGCTTAAGTTATACACCATACTTATCAAAGTTAGTAAACGATATTTCAGTAAGTTATGCAACCTATTTTAATAGATTAAATGATTATAGCGCCGTATCTGCAAGTGTTAAATATTTTACCTTAGGTGAGATTGTATTAACACAAAGTGCTGATGATCCTGGCATTGCAGTAAAACCAAATGAGTTTGCTTTAGATGTTGCTTACTCTTTAAAATTAGACGACCAATTTTCTATGGGTGTAGCCTTAAGATATATGAGATCTAACCTAAGAATTGGTGCTGTGGACTCTAATGCTAATGCAGCAAGTACATTTGGTGCAGATGTTACAGGGTATTACCAAAGTGAAGAAGAGGCTTACAATGATTTTAATGGCCGTTGGAGAATGGGTTTTGCAATTCAAAATTTGGGCCCAAAATTTAAGTACGATGATGATGGGCAAGATAATTTTCAGCCAACCAATTTAAGATTAGGTGCTGGTTTTGACTTTATTTTTGACGATTATAATAAACTTTCTGTTACTGGGGAGGTTTCAAAATATTTAGTCCCAACTCCACCAATTTTAGGAGATGAATATGAATTTACTGATAACAATGGTAATGGAACTTATGAAGAAGATGAAGACGACTTAGCTAATAACCCAATAAAACAAAATATAATTATTGAAGGACAAGATAATAATGTAGCATTTATGACTGGTGTTTTTCAATCTTTTGGCGATGCTCCAGGTGGTTTTAGTGAAGAGTTAAGAGAATTTACTTGGGCTTTGGGAGCAGAGTATTTGTACGAAGAATCTTTTGCCTTTAGAGCTGGTTTTTTTAATGAAGCAGACGACAAAGGAGCGCGAAAATTCTTTTCATTAGGAGCAGGTTTTAAATACTCAACTATAAACATAGATTTATCGTATTTATTTTCAGCTTCAAAAATTCAAAGTCCATTAGAAAACACCTTGCGTTTTTCTTTAACGTTTAATTTTGGTGACGGAGAATATGATGAGTATTAGAAATAACTAATTTCAAATTAAAAACTATTGCTTCAAAAGAGTAATAGTTTTTTTGTCTAAAATAGATACTAAAATTATGAAAGAGGTAAAAATAGAAACTACATTACAAGTTTTTGAAGCGCTTAGCGCGCTTCCTAAGTCAATTCAAAATCTTATGAATATGGCAATCCAAGCCAGAGCAAATGCTTATGCGCCATATTCAAATTTTCATGTTGGTGCCGCTATACTTTTAGATACTAATGAAGTTGTTACAGGCAACAATCAAGAAAACGCAGCTTACCCATCGGGCTTATGTGCGGAGCGTACAGCCATTTATTATGCAGGCGCAAAATACCCTAAGGCAAAAATCCTTAAAATGGCCATAACAGCAGCGTCTCAAAATAAAATAACAGACCAACCCATACCGCCTTGTGGAGCATGCAGACAAGCCATTGCAGAATATGAAATAAAACAAGACCAACCCATTGAGATTTATTTTATGGGCGCCAAAGGTAAAGTTGTAAAATCTCATTCATTAGCCAATTTATTGCCTTTGGTTTTCGACAAATCAGTATTGTAATGATTTTTGTGCCATAATTCTCAATTTTCTTCTCTTTTTTCAGCGATTTATACCAATTATAATTCAAACAAAACCATTATGGACTAGAAGTCTATAGGTTTGGTTTGCAGACTAAAAGTCTGCTTCGTGAAATGACAAATAGATAACACCATAAATTCCTGAAAATTAGTGAAATCCGTGTCAAAAATTTTTAGAAGCGAAAGCGAGATGCACTAAAGTACATCGTTTTAACTAAAATTTGAGACCTATAAAACATGCAATAGGTCTTTATAGCGATTCTATTTCAATATAAAATAGCATTGCAACAACGATTATAATTAGGATTTTAATTAAAATACAAACCCTCATTACTTTAAATTATTTATAACTCATTTTAAATAATAATTGGTATTACAGTTTCTTCATTATTTTGTAAAGTGTTATTTTTGTTTTTTAGAAACGAACTAATCTTATTTATTTTGAAAATAAAATTTAGATTTGTTTGATAAAAACCATCAAGAAAATGCAAGAAGTAACTAAAGAGGTTTACCTTAAATGGTATGAAGACATGTTGTTTTGGCGAAAGTTTGAAGACAAACTAGCCGCAGTTTATATACAACAAAAAGTTAGAGGGTTCCTACATTTATATAATGGCCAAGAAGCCGTGTTAGCAGGTGCGTTACATGCTATGGATTTAACCAAGGATAAAATGATAACAGCATACCGTAACCACGTACAGCCAATAGGTATGGGAGTAGATCCAAAACGTGTTATGGCAGAGCTTTATGGTAAAGCCACAGGCACATCAAAAGGATTAGGAGGTTCCATGCACATTTTCTCTAAAGAACATCGTTTTTATGGTGGGCATGGTATTGTTGGTGGTCAAATTCCTTTAGGAGCTGGTATTGCTTTTGGTGACAAATATCACAATGTTGACGGAGTAACCTTATGTTGTTTTGGTGATGGTGCTGCAAGACAAGGCTCGTTACACGAAACCTTTAATTTAGCCATGCTATGGAATTTACCCGTAGTTTTTGTTTGCGAAAACAACGGATATGCTATGGGAACATCCGTAGAGCGTACCGCAAACCATACAGATATTTGGAAACTAGGGTTAGGCTACGAAATGCCGTGCGGACCAGTTGACGGTATGAATCCTGTAAAAGTTGCAGAAGCTTTTGATGAAGCCATAACCAGAGCACGTACAGGTGGCGGACCAACATTTTTAGAATTAAAAACGTACCGTTACAGAGGACACTCAATGTCCGATGCGCAACATTACAGAACAAAAGACGAAGTAGAAGAATACAAAAAAATAGATCCCATAACTCAGGTTAAGAATATTATTCTTGAAAACAATTATGCTACTGAAGCAGACCTTAAAATCATTGATAAACGTGTAAAAGATGGTGTTGCAGCTTGTGAAAAATTTGCAGAAGAATCACCTTATCCAGAAAAAAGCGTTATGTACGACGCCGTGTACGAGCAAAACGATTATCCATTTATAGATCATAAAATTAAGTAAGCTATGGCAGAAGTAATAAATATGCCGCGATTAAGCGACACTATGGAAGAAGGCACTGTGGCGGCTTGGTTAAAAAATGTAGGAGATAAAATTGAAGAAGGAGATATTTTAGCTGAAATAGAAACCGATAAGGCAACTATGGAGTTTGAATCTTTTAACGAAGGTTATTTACTGCATATTGGTATTCCAGAAGGCGAAACAGCAAAAGTAGATACACTTTTAGCAATTATTGGTAACGAAGGTGAGGATATCTCTGGGCTACTAAACGGAAATTCCGTAGTTGAAAAGTCTAGTAAGAGTACTGAAAAGGAAAAAAATGAAATTTCTAATGTAGAGCTTAATTCTATAAACTCTAATGATTCTGTAAGCGAAGTAGAGCTCCCAGAAGGTGTCATTGTAGTAACCATGCCACGTCTAAGCGATACCATGGAAGAAGGTACAGTGGCTAGTTGGTTAAAAAATGTTGGTGATGTTGTAGAGGAAGGAGATATTTTAGCTGAAATAGAAACCGATAAGGCAACTATGGAGTTTGAATCTTTTCAATCTGGTACATTATTGCATGTTGGTTTGCAAGAAGGAAGTGCTGCAAAAGTAGATACCTTATTAGCTATTATTGGCCCAGCAGGAACAGATGTAACGTCGACAGCAAAAAACTTTAAGGTTGGTGAGAAAGCTAATAAAGAAGCTTTAACACCTGCAATTACCAAAGAAGAAACTGCAAAGCCAGAATCTATAAAAGAAAAAGTAACTATTACTACTACGCAAAGCAACGAGACCTCTCAAAACAAAACAATTTCAAAACGTCTATTTGTTTCACCTTTAGCTAAAAAAATGGCTGAGGATAAAGGACTTAACTTATCTAAAATCAACGGATCTGGTGAGAATGGACGTATCGTTAAAAGAGATGTAGAAAACTTTGTGCCAAGCACACAGACTACATCTGCTGGCCAGTTTGTGGCAACAGGTGAAGAGAGTTTTGATGAGATACCAAACTCAAACATGCGTAAAGCGATAGCAAAAAACTTAACAAAATCTAAGTTTACCGCACCACATTATTATTTAAATGTGGAGTTTGATATGGAAAATGCAATGGCATTTAGAATGCAATATAACTCAAAACCAGACATAAAAATTTCGTTTAACGATATAATTGTTAAAGCATGTGCATTAGCCCTAAAACAACATCCGCAAGTTAACTCGCAATGGTTTGATGATAGAATGCAGTTAAACAAACATGTACATATTGGTGTTGCCGTTGCTGTACCAGACGGATTATTAGTGCCCGTTTTAAAGTTTGCTAATGAGCAAAGTTTAACGCAAATAGGGGCTTCAGTTAAAGAATTTGCTGCAAAAGCAAGGCACAAAAAATTAGCATTAGATGAAATGGAAGGCAGCACGTTTACCATTTCTAACCTAGGTATGTTTGGTATAGAAAGTTTTACATCTATAATTAATCAGCCAAATTCAGCTATTTTGTCGGTTGGTGCAATTGTAGCAAAACCTGTCGTTAAAAACGGGCAAGTAGTTGCTGGTAATACCATGAAATTAACTTTAGCTTGCGACCATAGAACGGTTGACGGTGCAACAGGGTCACAATTCCTTCAAACTTTAAAAGGATATATAGAAAACCCAGTAACTATGTTAATGTAATATTACAAATTACTGCCGCTTAAGCTTATTTGTTTAAGCAGGTTAGTTATTTATACGATTAAAAAAAATCTTGTTTCATTAATTTGATACAGGATTTTTTTATATGTATTAAGACTTTTTCCGTAGCTGGTTCTAAAGTATAACTGATACTATTTATGGTATAAAATACACAATAAATAAGTTGGCTTATATTGAAATTTAAACAACATTTAATTCAAATTATTTAGAGCTCATTTTAAATCCTAATTTTGGTAAGAGTAAAAAGAATTGAGTTTAAAAAATTAAAAAGCCTATTGAATTTAGTTTCAATGGGCTTTTATGCAATAAGACTTAATCTACCTACGTAATGCAAAATGGCCTTTAACTTCAAAAGAAGTATCCCCACGTTTTACCTGAGCTGAGTACCAATAATCATTTGGTGGTAAATTTGACCCTCGATAAGTTCCGTCCCAACCTTGGGTATCGCAACTAATCTTTTTTAATGCTTTACCATAGCGATCAAATATATGAATTACTGTACCTGGCAGTGTTTCTACTCCTGTAATATGCCATGTGTCATTAGAGCCATCTCCGTTTGGTGTAAAGAATTTTGGCGCATCAACTACAACTATTTCTCGGCTTACTCTACCACAACCATTGCGATCTATTACTGTTAGTGTGTGGTAACCTAATGTTACATTTTGAAACACATTACTTTCTTGCGGTGCATCATCATCTAACTGATAAAGATAGTCGCCAATACCTGTAACTGTAATCGTTACATTGTTTGGATCTGAAAAATCTAACACTTCAACAACATCTATTTCGGCAGATGCTGACTCTGTAACTGTAAAGTAACTTGTCGTTGCACAGTTATTTTCTGATGTTACAGTTACAGAATAATTACCAACGGTAGTGATAGCTATTTGTGGGGTTGTTTCACCTGTGGACCATAAGTATTGATCTGTTTCTGTGTTTGTGGTTGCAGATACGACTAAAGGTGAATTATTTAAACATATAACTTGGTCTGGTAGGTTTACATAAGGTTTTCTGTTTACTAACGTAACAAAGTTTGTTACACTATAACAACCCGTGGCATTGTTCTCTACACGTGCGTAAATTTCTTCATTGTTATAAGCATAGTAGTCTGTATCTAAAGCCTCTAGAGCTTCGTTTGCATTTGCAATAGAATTGTAATATGTAACTGAATAGTTATTTGCGTTTTGCCCGTTTAATATGGCTGCGTTTTGCTGTGTTAAATCGAATTCTAAAACCCCATCAAAATCATCATCACAAGCTTCTAAATTTGAAGGTTGATTTGCTATTGGCAATGCGTTTACTCTAAGTTGAAATGGATAAATAGAATAGCATTGTGTTGTATTAAACTCTACACGGGCGTAGATTGTATCATTGTTAGTTAAGTAGGTGTAGTTAGCATCTAAAGCATTTGTATTTGCTTCCGCATCTGTTTCATTAGAAAAATAGGATATGATTCGATTAACAGATGTATCGACTAATGTAGTATTAACTTCATTCAAATTAAAACTACTTGTTGCTGTTGCACAGGTATCAAAAACTTCAAAATCATTGATTACTGGCGGTAAATCTACTATTAACTTTATTGGTGAAAAAACAGAACATCCTGTAAATGTATTTAATACTTTTACATACGCTATTTGCGGATTACTTATATTGGTGTAACTCTCTGGGTTTGTTATTTCATTAGCGTTTGCCTGCGCATCGTTAAAGCTTTCAAAATAACTAACCTCTATATTATCTTGTCTTACATTTGCTATTGCTAATTCTGCAATTGTAATATCAAAAACTTCTGTACCATCTAAAGCATCGTCACATTGTCGTATGGGCTGTATAGCATTTACTTCTGGGGCTGCAATAACTTCTATTGTAAATGAAGTCATAGATTTACACACAGATCCATTATCTATTTGCACGTAGATTGTTTGAATACTAGAGGTGTTTGTAAAGTTTTGAGGTAGTGGATTGGTGCCGTTTTCTGCGTCACTTAAACTTGAATAAAACGTAATGTCTAAATGATCGTTAATGCCTTCAGAAATTTCTTCAACTTTAATTGAAAGGTCAAATACTTCTGTTCCATCATTTGTTGTATCGTCACAAACCGACCAATTGCTAGGCATATTATATGGCGGGTTGCTATCTACTTTAATTGCAAAACTAGATGTACCATAACAGCTATTATCCGTTGCATTTTCTACTCTAACAAAAATTTGTTGTGGGTTTAATGTATTTTGAAAAGCCACATTTTTATTAATTTCGTTAACACGATTATCTGCATCTGCTTGGTTTGTAAAATATAGTACATTTTTAAGTGTTTGCCCGTTTAGTACTTCTGCATCTTTTGTGCTAAAAATAAAATCGGCAACACCATCACTATCGTCTTCACAGGCTTGATAAGCGGTTATCTCAGTAAAAACCGGAAGCGTATTTACAATTATAGACAACGACTCTACAGAGTAACATCCTGTAACTGTATTTTCTACACGTATATACACATTCTCTGTTTGTGCACTATACGCATTTGCATTTGTAATAGCATTTGTATTGAGGTTTGCATTTAGTAATGAATTATGAAACGTTACTGCGCGTTGGTTGGTATTTGCAATAACTTGTGGTATAACTGTTGTTAAATCTACAGTAGAAAACCCATCTATATCATCATCACAAATTACTATATTTGACGGGCTTGTTGTTTCTGGTGCGTCTAATACTGTTATTTGAAACGACGTTACATCATAACAGCTATTACCGCTAGATTGTATTCTGGCATATACCGTAAATTGATTGGTTGTATTTGTGTAAGAGTTTGGTAATGCTTCAGAGTTTTGTTTTGCGTTTTCTTCTGTTAAAAAATAACTAACATTAAAACCCTCTAACCCATTAGTTACTAGATTATTAAAAAATGATAAATCCACAGATAGTCCTAAATCACAAACCGTTTGGTTACCGATAGATTGAAACTCTTGTACTGGGATAAGTAGGACTTCTATGGTAGAATCGTACACACAAGTTGGGCTATCTATTCTTATATAATATTCTGAAGATGCTCCTGTTGCTTGATAAGGTGTGTATTTATTTATAGCATTACTACTATTGTTTCTATCTTCTTCTGTAGAATAGAAATTTACAAAAACATTTGGAATACCATTAGCTATTGCGGATTGAACTGTGCTAAAATAAATTTCTTCTACACCGTCATTACCCGTATCACAAAATTCTAGATCACCTATTGTAGTTTCTGTAGCTAGCATATTTGTGTAAATTTCTATTGGTGCTATAGATGCACAAGATGTGGTTTCACTTTCTACTCTAATATAAACGATTTGCTCGCTTGCTATAGTATTGGTATAGTTTGCAGGATATGCTATTGCATTACTACCACTAATAGCGTCTTCATTTGTTTCGTAGAACGTTATTGTAACATTTGATGAGTCTTCGATAACACTTGGTATAATGCTTGTTAAATCGAAATTTGAAAAGCCATCATAATCTGTATCACAAGCATCTATAAAGTGTCTCTCTAAACTTACCTCTGGGTTATCTAGTACCGTTATATTTAAAGTCGTTGTAGTAATACAGCCAGTTAGTGCGTTTTGTACACTTACAAAGATTTGCTCGTTAGCATTGGTATTTGTATAAGGTATTGGCAAAGGGTTTGTCCCTGCTGCTGCTGCGGCCTCGGTACTATGGTAGGTAACGTTTAGGTTAGCTTGCCCGTTTGTAATTTCATCATTTTTAACGCTTAAATCTATAGCGGTTCTGTTGTCTGCATTATAATCATCACAAACCTCTAATGGCGATGGATCTATTATTATAGGTAATGGGTTTACAATTAACGCAAAGTCATTATAAGCCAAACAGCCATTGTTAGTTTCTTCTATTCTAATGTATATCGTTTCTTCATTTGTTGTATTTTGATAAGGGCTTGCTATGGCATTGGTGTTATTTTGAGCATCTGCACTTGTTAAATGGTAAGAAACGATAAAATTGCCTGGTGATGATACAGATGCAATAGCTTCAGTATCTTTTGTGGTTAAATCAAAGAGCGCTACACCGTCGCTACTTATATCATCACACAATTCAAAATCTGAAATAGGGTTTGAAATTTGTGTAGCGTTTAATGCAATAACAACAGTATCTTCTATGGTACAAACGTCATCAACTAAAGGAATTTCTATAACAACACGATAATTGCCAGACGTACTAGCGTTATAACTTGCTTGGTTAGCACCAGCTATTAAGCTGTTATTTAAGTACCATGAGTAACTAGCTTGTGGGTTTTGAATATCTGCATCTAAAAGCATTTCGCCTGCACACGTAGCTATATCTTGTCCTAAATCTACCGTAGAGTCAAAACTGTTGCCTTGTATAAAAACGGCTGAATCATAGTTTTCATCACTCTGATCTGCTATAACCAACTTAATTTGGTAGTGCACATTGGGCTGTATCGCTGCGGTTGCTGTAAGTACCGTTGTTCTGCCATTGTAATTTGTGTCACCAACTTCATATCCTTCAAAAAATTGTTGGTTCTCAGCGGCACAAGATCCATAAATTTCGTTATGAATAGTATTTGTATTTACGGGTATTGATGTACCTGGTATTAACGCAATATTTACATAAGGATCACTTGTACCTGCTTCTCTTATTAAAAACGCAAAACCATCTGAATAAGAACATGGAAAGTTTTCATAATATTCTTCTGAGGCTAAAATATAGTTAAACGCTAATGTATTTGATATTGAAACAAAGTTAAACTCAATGGCTGTTGCATTTAATGTACCTGTTATTCCTAGCGCCGTTTCTAAATCTGCATCTGTTCCCCAGCTGGCATTACCCTCGTTTAACGTTTCGTTATTGGTTGTATTACCTGCTGAGTTGGCATTGCCCGTTGTGAGTACTATACCATTTTGAAACGGAAAGCCTGAATTGTTTTGTTCAAAATATCCAAAACTACCCATACCATTTACAGAACCATTAACTGTCGATGTAATATTAGACACGGCAACACAACCTTGTATTAAAGTGTTCTCAATTAAGTTTTGAGCAGATATCGTGTTATCTACTGTGATCTGTTGTGCAAAAGAAATGCCACAAATCATTGTTATAATTAGGGCAAAAGTGGCTTTGAAGGTGGTCATATTTTTTATTATTTAATTACCTAAAACTTATGATACAAACCTATTAACTTACGCTCTATAACCTATAATGCTAGTCATTACAGTTTATTTGTATAATCCTTACAGATTAATCGGCAACTCATTAGTATTGGTTTGGATTTTCATTAGTTTTTTAAAAAATAAGGCTTGAATGAACCCTGAATTTGTGATGTGATTTATTTACAAAAAGCGTATGCGCTATTTAAAACTGTAAATGAAGTTTGATCTTAGGGATTAAAAAATAAACTAAACTTGAAAAAAGCAACAACATGAATAAGTAAGTAAGAATTTATAAACCTCTAACTTTTTACTTTACGTGTTTAATTTCGTTAATGGTTTTATTGTTTACATAAAACTGCCATCTATTTTTATTACTCCAACTAAACGATTCAAAATCTATCTTTTTTATTATTAAAATCTACTTAGATATTAATCGATCTCAGTTTTAAAGGGTTCAAAAAAACATTAAGCAAAAGATTTCGCTTTTGCTTAATATAAAATAACATACTAAAAAGGTTATTATTTAATGATTAGCTTTAGAGGTTTAATCTCGTACTGACTACTAATAATTTTACAGAAATATAAGCCCGAGCTTAAATTTTCTCTATTTAAAGTAATGCTGTTTTTACCTGGTGAAGCATTATAAGTTGTATTATAAACTGGCTTGCCTAATTGGTCATAGACAACAAACTGTACAGTTTCGTTATAGCTAGACATAAACTGTAATGTTGTTTGCGATGTCATTGGGTTTGGAGATGCTGTTAATGTCTGTGTTTCATTTTCAAATTCATTTACAGATAATGCACTCGCCTGCGAAAAACGTAAGTTGTTTAATATCATAGTTTTGGGTGTTGAACCACCATCTTCTGACACCATAGTAAATACTATTGTTACCACATCATTTAATTGTGGTGCATTACCTAAGTTATTTTGTAAGTCTTCAATATTAACTGAAAAGTTTTGTAGTGTATTTTCTGTTAAAGCTATTGTTGTTTTAATCTGCTCTTCCCAATTTGTAACGCTTTGCTTTACAAAAGTAATTTCTAAGTTACCTGTACCTTTTGCGCTTAAATTAAAACTATTATAGCTTGTTAAATCTACGGCTTTAAATCTTGGTGTTAAAGATCTGTATGCTGCAACATAAGTGCTGGTTGTTGCGGTTAAATCTATATTACGTTCTATTGGAAAATCTCCTGAAGCAAACGAATTACTATTTTCGCTTACATCATAAAAGCTAATCTCTGTACCGTCTTGAGAGTCATCAATACCCCAAGACCCATCAGACATAAATAAATCGTCTGGTGTGGTAACACCATCACCAATTCTAAAACCGATATCAAATAAGTTTCCTGTATTTACAGTTACATTGGTAATGTATTGCCCATTTAAATCTATGTTAGAGTTTAAGTTTTCAAAACTATTTGTTTCTGTAGTTCTAAAACCTGCATCTAACGTTACATTATCTGTTGCATTAGTATTTATAATTTGTAAATCTAATCCGCCGTTTATATATTTTCCTTTTCTTACAAATACTGTTGGTGGTGTTGAGTTATTGTACTCAGAGATTGGTTTTTCTGTATCTAATAAGCTTAGTAGTTCTTCACCTAAAAGGTATAAATTATCTATTGTATTAGACCAAATTTGAAAATTATAAAAAGTTACATTTTCTTCGTACTGATCTAAATTCCAGTGGCTTTCTATAGAGAAATTATCGCCATTATTTATCACTTTAGCAGAAAGACTTAATACAAATTCATAAGTGCCATCTACATTTTTAATAATAGATTTTATAAACGAATGCCCATTAATATCTATTGTATTTACAGAGATTAACTCCGCACCCAATAAACGATCGCAAATGTATTTGGTATGCTCATACACACCGTTTTCTGTTTTTAAAGCTAATATAGAAGCTATCGGTGTATCATTACTCATGTAATCTACGGCAAAAACTTCTGTAGCGTTTGTAATTGCTATTAGATCTAACGGTGTAGAATTAATGGTTTCTGTTTCGTCTATAGTATGTAATGGTATAAAATCTTCTAGAGTAAAGTTACCATCATTACTTTTTTGTGCGTAACCACTCTTTTTTAAAATTTTTGGTGCGTTATTTCTATTAAATTTATAACCCGTTTTGGCTCTGTTAAAGTTTCTTTTATTAATCTGCTCAGACAATCTATTGTTACTCTCCAAACCGCCATCATTACCTCCAGAAGTTGGTGGCTCAATAACATCGCATTGACCAAAACCAGAGCACGAAGGATCTTCGCAATCTATAAGGCCATCACCATCATCATCTATACCATTGTCACAAATCTCTTGCGTTACTGGGGCTGTTGGGCAACGGGCACCATCGTTACTTGAACTCGAAGGCCCAAAAGCAAATAAATTAGATTCTATCTCACTAGGAGCATTTACATTTTGTACAGCTTGGATAACATATATTGTACCTGTTTGGTTTGCTGACACGTAAAAACGACCCGATACATCAAAGTAAACTGCGCCATAGGTGTAATTGTTTCCTGCTAAAATTGGCACTTCACCTAAGGGAGTTACCACACCATTTAACGGATTAATGCGGTATAATATATTAGAGTTTTTTTCTACGGCATACAACTGACCATCTACAGCATTAAAAGCCCAATCGTGAATACTAATATTTTGAGATAAAACCTCAGTTGCTTGGTGTTGTGTGTAATTTGCTGAGCTTGGATTGAGGTTAATTTTATAATACGTTGTTCCTCCACCTTTAAGGTAATAAACACCTTGTGCGCTTACATCACCTACATATCTATTATTAGTTGGTAGTTCATCTATATAAAATGATGTTGTACTAAAATCTTTACCAATTCTTACAATTGTTTTTGCTGGAGATGACAAAGAACCCCAAATAAAACCATCTGCAGGATTGTATGCCGCTGCATTTATATTACCAGGTGTTATATCTGTTGCTACTTGGTACGAATTACCTGAAGCTAAATCAATAGCATACACGTCGTTACGCTGAAATAAATAGGCATTAAAATCGCAATTAAAAGGAATATCTTGTGCTTGGCTATTAAAATTTAATAGTAGTAAAGCAAAAAGTAATAATTGATTCTTTAAAGTGTAAAAATTGTCCATTATCTGTTTTTATTATTAGATTATGGTACAAAATTAAGCTGCTATTGGGCCTTATTTTTTAGTTTTCGATTGGTATAAAAAGTTTGAAGTTAACTAACAATTTACTGTCGATGAATGGTTTTTTTGAGGTTGTAATAAAAAGATACCTTGCTTGGATTTTGTAACAAAATAGCATTAAAATGTAGCCTATAACTAGGTGTTTTTTTCATTTTTATTTCAATATAAAATAGAACCGTTGCAAATGCTATGCGTAAGGTTGCTATTGCATCTGAACAAAAAATAATTCAAAGTAGTTATACAACATTTTAAAACTAAATGATACAAACCTTATTTTGCATTAAAGTAGATTAAGCCGCTTCATTAATTCTGGTCTATTAGAACGACTTACCGGAATAACATTTTTTTTAATTAAAACGCTATTATCTTCAATATCAATAATTTTATCTACATTAATAATATAAGAACGGTGTACTTTTAAGAACAAGTTGTTAGGCAATTTTTCTTCAATTTTTTTTAAGGTAGAATGTACTGTGTAGTTTTTATCTTCAGTTTTTACTTGGATATAATCTCCTTTAGCTTCAACTAAATAGATACTCGGAATATCTATTTTTATTAAACGTCTATCTATATTTACATACAAATCATTACCAGAAGTTGTCTCCACTTGGCCAGATGCTTTTTCTTGTGGTTTTGGTGACTTAATAGCTTCTGCTTTTTGAATTGCTTTTTTAAAACGCTCTGGTGTAATAGGTTTTACTAAATAATCTACAATACAGTCATAACCAAAAGCTTGAATCGCAAAATTTGGATCTGAGGTGGTTAGAATAATTTTTGGTGGATTTTTAATGGTATCTATAAAATCGAAACCTGTAAAGTCTGGCATATGAATATCTAAAAAAATTAAATCTACCTGATTTTGATTTAAATATTTAATGGCCTGCATTGCATTAGGGAACTCTTCTAAAATAGTTAAGTTTGGCACATTAGAACACAGTTGAGTAATAATTACTCGTGCTGTAGTTTCATCATCAATAATAATACAGTTCATAAAACACGTTTATAAGGTCTTTAAAAAATCAGTTATATTTTGCAAAATGATTTCAAAATCATCTTTACCTTCTGTACGTTTTTCAATTAAATTGTTTTCGTAATCGATAGCAACAGTATAACTTTTTTCAAGCCCTAAAATACTAATTTTATGTTTAAGTTTATGAACACCTTCTGCAGCTTCTTTAAAGTGTTTTGCATTTATATGATTGTAATATGTTTCTTTTTCTTGAGGAAACTCTAATTTTATTATATTAATTAGCTTTTGTTTAAAAGCTTTATCACCATCAGATAATTGATTAATGTAAGATATATTGGGTTGCTCCATCTTTATTTTTTTAATGTGAAATAAAATGTTGTTCCTTTATTTACTTGAGATTCTAAGCTTATTTCTCCTTTATAATGTAATACTATTTTCTTTACAATAGATAATCCAATACCAGACGAATCTGAGTTGTTTTCTAATTTTTCAAATGTTTTAAATATTTTTTCATGATACTGTGATTCAATCCCTTTTCCGTTATCTTTTATAGCAAATTGCCAAAAACTGTTTTGAGATTTAAAACCAATCTCAATAATACCTCTAGCTTTATCGTTATACTTAATAGCATTTTCGATAAGGTTTTGAAACAACTGTTGTAACCTATATTTATCGCCTTTAATTATGGGTAAATTTTTAGTTTTTGTTACCGTAATATGTTTTGGAATGTATATTGTATTTAAAATATCTTCTACTAATAAATTAAGATCGACATTGTAAGTTGCTTCGCAATTTTTGTTTATTGATGAGTACTCCAAGATGCCATTAATGAGCTTATCCATCTTTTCTACATTATTTCTAATAAGTTTTAAGCGCTCTTTACATTGATCGTCAAATTTCTCTTCATAGTCTTCTTTTAGCCAAGCTGTTAATGTATCTATACTTCGTAAAGGCGATTTTAAATCGTGAGATACCATGTGTGCGTAGTCACTCAATTCTTGATTTTGAGACGCTAAATCATTTAATAACGTTTCGCGTTGTTTATTAATTTTAACAATTTCTTTGGTTTGATTATCTATAAAGTCAACCAGTTTAGAACCATCTAAATCTATATTATCTGTTTTTTGATGTTCTGGTAGTTTGTAAAACTTAAGTGTTTCGATGACATGCTTAAGCTTGTCTATTACTTCTTTTTGCGTTGCGGCTTCTTTTTTTAATTTTTCATTAGCAATAAATAATTCTTCTGAACTAATTGACATAGCACGTTGTTGCATGGCAAACTGCTCATCAAAATTTGAATACGATCTACTAACGGCATCTAAAAACAATTCTAAATCTTTACTTTCTGCTAAGTCTTTGTTTAGGTATTTTCTAATTTGACGTTTTAATAAGGACCCCATTATTCGTTTATTAATGTTATTGTCATCGTTTGGTTGTGCAATTGACAGTTTACTTCTAAGTTAAAAGGAGCTATTTCTCCATACGAGTAAAAGCCACAAATGGTTGTGTTTTTGCCAACTACTGAGACCACTTCTTCGATTTCTTCTTCCACACGCTGATCTAGCACAAGTTTTCTACCTATACAGCTAACTAATAAGGCTAATTGCGGTTGTTTTTTTTGCTTTGCTAACGCTTGCTTTGCTGCTAACTCTGATGCGCTTGCTATGTGATCTACATTGGTCATCATTAGCTGTACTTTTGAGTTTTCTGGAATATCACCAGCTAAAATCATTGTGTTTTTTTCTTCATCAATGTTTAAAATTGTTCTTACAAAAGATTGCTCTTCATTTTCAGATTTTACATTAAGTGGGTAAAGTAGAGCTGCTCCAGGTAGTTCTTTAGATTTATCGCCTAAGTATTTTTTATATAAATCTAATGCAGGTAGATTATCTAACTCATACAGTACATTAGAGTCTGATTTTGTAACGATGCGTTCTGGGCCAAAAGGTGTCCAACCTCCATGTATTGCAAAAGATGCTTCGAAGGTGTCTCCATAAAAACCAATAGCTACAATTTCTCCAGGTTTAGGATTTTCGTTATACGATGCTACAGTTTTTTGAAAACGTGCCGCATCACCACAAAGGCCTCCAGTAATTAGTAAGTTATGGTTAGTAGCTGCGTTTAAACCTTTTGTTAGTTGGCTACCATTAATAAAACTACCATCTGCTACAACAAAAATATGCTTTAGACCTTTTTTTGTAAATTGATTTACTAAATCTTTACCTGTTTTAAAACTATCTAAATCGGTATGTAATACGTTGCTTGTTTTTATTTCAAAATTACTCTTCTCAAACTCAATTGCAGTTGCGGTAATACTTTCATCATCTACATAATTGGCTGTTATATCTCCACTTGTTGATCCAAAAACTAAATGACCGTTTGGAAATTGACTTCGCAATTGTGTGTATATATCTTCATTTTCTAACAAATACCTATTACCAAAAACTAGTACTAAAGGCTTGTTTAACTCTATTTTTTCTGAAACGTACTCCCAATCTTTACCTTTTTGTTTTCTTAGCTGTAATGTTTTCATGCCTTTGTACTTTTTATTTTTTTATAGTAAAGTAAAACGTTGTACCGATATTGGGTTTGCTTTCTAACCAAATTTCACCTTCGTGTAAATTGACAATCTTTTTTACTATAGACAAACCTATGCCTGTTGAGTCTTTGCGTTTATTGAGTGAGTGAAATATTTTAAAGATTTTAGTGTGATATTGTTTTTCAATTCCAATTCCATTATCGGCTACTGAAAACTCATAATAACTTGTGTTTGATTTTACATTTATAGTAATATGTCCTTTTGGTTTATCTATAAACTTAACAGCATTGCTAATAAGATTTTGAAACAGTTGTTGTAGTTTAATTTTATCACCTTTTACTATTGGTAGTTTTTCATTTATTGTTACGGTAATATGATCTGGTATATAAAGTGTTTTTATTAAATCGTTTACTAAGGTCGTTGTGTTTACATCTACTTTTTCGTTATCATCTGCGCCAATACTAGAGTATTTTAAAACATCTGTAATTAGCTGCTCCATTTTCTCTAAAGTGGTTTCTATGTGTGCAAAATTTTGAAGACTTGCCGCATCTAATTTTCCTTTGTTATCTTCTTTTAACCAACTGACTAAAGCATAGATACTGCGTAAAGGTGATTTTAAATCATGGGATACTATATGTGCGTATTCTTGTAATTCGTCATTGCTTTTTTCTAGTTTAGCTAATAGGTTTTCTTTTTGTAACTGTAGTGTTTTTAAATCTGTAATATCTAAATGGATACCTATAGAGCCAATAACATTACCTTGTACATTATAATTTGGTGCACCACTAATAAGCCAATGCTTAATTTCTCCTTGCTTTGTTTTTACTTTTACTTCGTAAGAATTAGACTCATTATTATGACGTTTATTATTTTCTTCAGAAATTACACTTACACTATTTTCAATCGGAAAAAGTTCACCACCTTTTTTACCAATAACTTCTTGTTGAGTATAACCAGACATTTTAGCAAAACTTTGGTTTATCATAAGTATATTGTCGTTAGTATCTACTTCTACTAAACCAAGATTCATGTTAGCAATAATACTGCTGTATTTTTGTTTTTCTACTTCAATGGCTTGTTGGTATTTGTGTTTTAATGTTATATCTCTAACAATACCTTGTGCAGCTATAGGGTTGTTATTATCATCTACTATAAGACTTGCATTAATATGCACCAACCTTTCTCCTTTATTTTTGGTATTAATTTTAACGTGAAAATTAGTTACAGAACCTTCTTCTGTTAGAGTTTTAAAAGCATTCATTACATTTTCGGCTTCTGCAGGGTTGGCTAACTCCAAAAGGTTAAATGCTTTAATACTATTATTATAACCCAATAGCGTTGTGGCAGCTTTGTTCATTTTTAAAACGTTACCCCACAAATCCATAACAACATATGCATCTACAATATTCTCAAAAACACCTTGCAGCTCTGATGTTTTTTCTTTAACAAGTTTTTTTAGTTTTAAATTAGAAATTTGTAATTGCTGTGTGGTTTTATAAAGTTGTGCAGATTTTTCTTCTAGAATTTTTTCGGCTGCTTTTCTAGAAGCCTTTTCGCGAGCAAGTGCTCTTTTTAAAATATCTACTTCGTTTTTACTCATTAGTTTTTATTAATAATAAACCTAACCTCTGTACCATCTTCTTTTATTTTTTGTAGCTCTATGGTTGCTGTAGAATTAAAATGTTCAAATGTTTTATTCATTAATCCTAAACCAAAATGATGCATAGCTCTGCTAGATGTGTATAGCATAACTAAAGAATTTTTAGTCTTTTCTACAATTTCAAAAGTTGGCAACTCTGCATCTGGATAGATTTTTCTTACCTCAACATGAATATGATTTTCTATAGACGATATCATTTCTATTGGGTCTTTATAGGTTGCTAAAAGCCCTGGATAACTTCGCTCTATTACTCCAAAAAAATGCTCTGCATACACCAATAAGAGATTGTCTATTGATAGCTCTGTTTTTTTACTGAGATGCTGTAGGAGTTGTAGCATTTCAGAAAAACTGTAAGTACCAACTGAGGTATATACACCTTCAGATTCTAAATCTGAACTTGAAATAATATCATCTACCATTTCTAAACCAAACTTGTTTTCGACTAATTCTAAAAATTCTGTAAAAACAATCCCTTTCATACGCTGCTATTTTTAGTAATCGATTTGTATTATATAGTAATTAACTGATTTATGCTCCAATATGCTAATAATTTATCAATTTTAGAAATATAATCTTCGTATTTTAATGGTTTAAGTACATAACCTGCTATGCCTATTTTATAACACTCTAGTAAATCTCTTTGATTGTTTGATGTTGTTAAAATAATTGTAGGAATATATTTTAGACGCTCATTGGCTTTAAGAATTTTTAAAAATTCGATACCGTTTATTTTTGGCATATTTAAATCTAACAAAATAATATCTGGCAAATCGTTTTTGTTTTCGAGCAATTTTAAAGCATCTTCGCCATTATTAGCTTCTATGATTTTGTGATTGAGTTGAAGTGACTTAATGGCTCTATTGAGCTTTATAACCTCAATCATATCATCTTCGATAAGTAAAATTTTAAGAAAATTCATTTGCAAATTTATTTTTCTGATGTGTGAAATTATATAAGTTCATTTAACACTATGGTTTATTTCGTTTGAATGGTGTTTAGTGTCGATGAATGGCAGATATGTGTCGATGAAAAAAATATTCTCAAAAACCATCTTTGGTCTTCTATAAGTGTTTTTTAGCTCTATTTTTTTTGACTTTATTAAATTAACAAATGTAACTTTTTAGTTTTGAGTGCTTAAGGTTCTATTTTTAAAAACAAAAGATAATGCACTAATTACAGGAGTTTTTTTCAAAATTGGTCTTTATTTATTAAATACTGTTCTATCTAAAAACAACCACTTAAAGCGTAAGCCAACCTCGGTAAACGTAAACCCTGCTGCAGTTGCAGAAGCAATATTACTATGTGTGCCATAAACGTTTAACCCACTACGTTCTGAGAATTTATAGCCAAAAGCACCTTGCAGTCTATAGGCGGTTTGTTTTGGGTCGTCTTCAATATATTGGTAGCCAAATGCGCCTGTAAGATTATAAAACCACTCTTTTGGTTTTGCAGTAGCTTCATCTTTAATAAGGTTTATAAAAACTTCGTAAGCATTAAATTTTTCTGGACTAAAATATATAGTTGGCACTTGGTTTTTAAACGTAATGTATTGGTAATTTACACCAAGTTTTAAAACAGGTTTTGCCAATAAGTTATAATACATTGAGGTAAATACTAAGTTTCTACTATTGCCATCGTTTTGTGAGGTATGCATTAATTGAGTAAACCAGCCTAAATTAAAGTTAGTACCCAAATTATAGTTTGCGTAGTAATTGTTTTGTACCAGCTCTCGGTCTAATAAATCGGCATTAAAACTTTCTATTTGGCGTTTGTAACCGATATCTAAAGTCTGTAGTTTAAACGATTTTATATTAAAAGAAATAGCGGTGAGTAATTGCGTGTAGTCTGTAGTTTGTGCTTTTGCAGACGTAATACCTGTTGTGCCTTTAAACGTTATACTTGGTACTAATTGATACGATAATCCTAAAGATAAGTTACTAGAAGTAGCACTATTACTTGTTATTGTATTGTGAGTTGCTCTGTAATTATAGTTACCTAAGAGTTTAAATTTTGTAGATAAAGGGAATACTACATTATTTGTATAAGTAAAGGCTTTATTATCTCCATTATCGAAAGTATGAGATGCTTTAGATTCTAAAACTGGTGCAAAACTAATATTTATTTGGTTTATAAAATTAATGGCATCTTTTTGGTTTGCGTAGAACTTTAAAGTGTTTTGCGCTGATGCATAGGCATCATTATAACGGCCTAAAGCTTTTAAGACATTTGCTTTTCCTAGGTTACCATCAAAAGACGTGCTATCGGTCTCTAATATTTTGTTGTAATCGCTTAAAGATTTTTTAAAATTACTCTTATATACATTTAAAGTAGCACGTAAGGCTAAAACCCAATTTTCATTTGGATATGTTTTAATTAAATCATTAATTAATGCTGTGGTTGCTTTATATTTTTTATTCCAAATCAAGGCTTGTGTATAGCGTTCGGTTGTTTGCTGAGTTGTAGCTGCATTAGTAGTTTTGGTTAAACGTGTGTATGCTTGTGTGCTTAGGTTTAACGCTTTTTTTTCTTTACCCTTTAAATGTGCAACCAAAGCCAACCCATTTAAAGCGAGAGTAACTTGCTCTGGTTGCTCTGCTAGTCTGTTATATACAGTTTGGGCATCATCTAATTTGTTCCATATTAAATACAAATTTGCGAGATTTAATAAGGTTTCTTTATCATCTCCAAATAACTCTAGGTTTTTCGTTAAAAGGATTTCTGCCTTATCATAGTTTTGGACTTGCTGATTCTGGTAAGCATATCCTAAATAGATATACTTTTTTGAAGTTAACGCATTTGGGTTACCAGGTAATACGTCTAAAGCTTTATTTACATAGGTTAAAGCGATTTCATAATCTTTTAAGTTAGATAGCGTATTAGCAAAACCTAGTAATGCAGGAAAACTTTTAGGATCTTCTTTTACCAAATTAGTATAAAAACGTTTGGCTTTTTCAAATTGATTAAGCCATAATAGAGATTCGCCAAAATTTAATTTTATTTCAAAATCTTGTGAGTAATCTTGTAACAAATACATAAACAACTCATTGGCTTTTTTGGCATTACCATTAAGTCCTATAGCACGACCATAGCATAAACGTGCTGTTTTATTTTTTGGAAACTCTTTTAATATGGTTTCAAAAAAGGATTCGGCTTGGGCATATTTTCCTGTTTCTAAATAGGTAAACCCTTTTTGCATGTTTTGAGCTGATGTACTAAAAACAATTAAAAAAAAACCAATATTAATACATAATTTTAAAGTCATAACCTCTGTTTAATTTACTTAGTGCAAGTTAAGCACTATTTATGGTTCATTCATCTATAGCAATTTACCATCCGTCGAAATGTAAGGCACTTACATAGATATCCGTAACATATTTGCATCAGAATTAAAACAAAGACACTAAAAAAACAACAAAATTATGACACCTATAATTAAAGAAAACAACGGAGTATTTTTAGTAGAAGGTTCAATCAATACTGCAACAACAAAAAGTTTTGAAACACATTTTAAAACAATTGAAAGATTAACTATTACTATTAAAAATATTACATGTATTAATGCTAATAGGTTATACACCAATACACTAAATTACAACAGAGATTTTTTTATAGTATATAATGGTTGTAAAGAGATTTATAATGACTTTTTACACACCGTTGCAGCAGCATAATAAAATTGTTTAAAATCTAAAAATTAAAAATTATGCAAATATTAGCAGTAATAAGATCTAAAAAACTTTCACCAGAGCAATTATTTATGGTAAGTGTATTAGCTGTAAATGGAGGCAACTATTTATATAACCTAATCTTAGGACGTCTATTAGGACCAACTCAGTTTGCTGATGCAGCAGTATTAATTACCTTTTTATTAGTACTCTCATTTATTGCAATGACCTATCAGTTAGTTACGGCAAAGTTTTCAGTACTATTTGATAATAGTCTTTTTAAAAACTTTATAGCTAAAGTTTATAAACAAGCCTTTTTAGTTGGTTTAATATTAGGGGCAATAATTATTGCATGCGCACCACAATTAAAAGCAGTTTTTAATACATCGTCATCATTTATGTTTGTTATTTTTGGCTGTGGTGTACCGCTTTATTTTTTAATGAGTGTTAATCGAGGAGCTTTTCAGGGTAAAAAAGCATATAAATCATTATCGATTACCTATCAGGGAGAAATGTTAAGTCGGTTATTAATTACATTAGGTTTAATACTTGTAGTTAACATTCAGTCATCTGCAGGTATTGCTATTGGTATTGTATTATCTTTTGTGTTTGGTTTATTCCCTTTTAAGTTTAAGCAAATACGCTTTAAGAAACTAATACCGCTAGAAGCTAAACACAATAAGCAGATTAGAAACTTCTTCTTATTAACTGCATTCTATGAGTTAACACAAATCATTATTAACAATAGTGACATTTTATTAGTAAAGCATTATTTTGAATCTTACGAAGCCGGTTTATATGCTTCATTGGCCTTAATAGGCCGCATCGTATATTTTATTGCATGGATGTTTGTAATGTTGCTTTTACCAGCAGTAATAGAGTTAAAAAAAGAAGGAAAAGAAACAACACCTGTGCTCTTTAAGTACATAATATATATAGCCATAATATCTATTGCCATTGTTGTTGCATGCTTAAGTTTCCCAGAGCTAATTATAAATATTCTTTTTGGCGAAGATTATATCACCATGGCACCATTATTATGGAAATACGCTATTGCAACATCAATGTTTGCTATCTCAAATATTTTTGCATATTACTACTTGTCTTTAGATAAATATATTCCGGTAATTATTTCTGGAATTTTTGGAATGCTACAAATGGTATTAGTGATTTTTTATCACGATTCTTTAGATGAGGTTGTCTATATGCAAATTATAGCCATGGTGTTATTATTACTAATTCAACTCACTTTTTTTATGTTAGACACTAAGTGTGTTAAAAAAGCTTAATCTAAAGTAATTTACCACTCGTCTATAGTAAAAGTTATTCTATCGAAACGCTTCAATACCAACATCATAAAACCGCAAATTTGCACTGTAATAAAGACAAAACATAAAATAACATATTATGAAACTAGCAATTGTAACAGCATATCCACCAAGTAAAGTAACCTTAAATGAATATGCTTATCATTTAGTAAAACAGTTTAGAAAAAATAAAAATGTTACAGAACTAATTTTGTTAACAGATAAAACTGAAGGTGAAAAAGATATTGAGTTTAAAGAAGCTGGTTGTAAAATTACAGTAAAAGCATGCTGGTCTTTTAATAGCTATAAAAACATTATAACGGTAACCAAAGCAATAAACCAAACAAAACCAGATTCAGTATTATTTAACTTACAGTTTATGAAGTTTGGTGATAAAAAAATTGCAGCAGCTCTTGGTTTAATGTTGCCATTGGTGTGTAAACTAAAAAAAATTCCGAATATCGTTTTATTACACAATATTCTTGAAGAAGTAGATTTAGGTAGTGCAGGTTTTACTTCAAATAAATTGATGCAAAAAATTTATGGATTTATTGGCACGAGTTTAACCAAACTTATTTTACAAGCAGATACCGTAGCTGTAACTATGCAAAAGTATGTTACTATTTTAGAAAATAAGTATGGCGCAAAAAATGTAAAATTAATTCCACACGGAACCTTTGAAATCCCAGAAGAACCAGATTACACATTACCAAAAGGCCCATTACAAATTATGACTTTCGGAAAATTTGGTACTTACAAGAAAGTAGAAAACATGATTGAAGCTGTAGAATTGGTAAGCGCATCTACAGGCTTAGATTTAGAAATTGTCATTGCAGGTACAGACAACCCAAATGTACCAGGCTATTTAGCAAAAGTTAAAGAGCAATATAAGCATGTGCCTCAAATACGTTTTACTGGTTATGTAGAAGAACATGAAGTGCCAACATTGTTTAACGAAAGTGCTGTTGTCGTATTCCCATATACATCTACAACGGGTAGCTCTGGCGTTTTACACCAAGCGGGTAGTTATGGTAAAGCAGTAATAATGCCAAATTTAGGTGATTTAGCGTTATTAATTAAAGATGAAGGTTATAAAGGAGAATTTTTTGAACCTACAAGCGTACAAAGTTTGGCAAGTGCCATTGAAGCTATAGTAACTAATGAAGCATATAGATTAGAACTGGCTAAAGCTAACTACAAAGCTGCAACAGCTCACCCAATGTGGCAAATAGCTGCTATGTATATAGAAACGTTTCAAGAGATTATAGATAAAAAACACGTTGTTAACCCAAACAAACTACAAGAAATTAGTCTTTAAACATATACTTAAAAGACGGTTTTTTAATCCCATTTTTATCCAAAAAACCAAAATGCCTTTGGGCATTTTTACGCCAAGGAAGCTTACCTACAACTGTATTTGGCACTTTATCAAAGTCGTACAAAGTCCAAGACATAAATTGAATGTTATTTTTACTAAAGATTGACTGAATGGTTTTATGATACTCCGCTTGTGCATTTTCAGAATTACCAAAAGGATTCCAAATACCTCTGTAAGATGATAAACCAAACTCTTGTACTACTAATGGTTTATTAGGCATTTCATTTTTTAGAGCTTTTACTGCACTATCTAGCAACTCTACATCTTCGTAATAATGAAAAGAAATAATATCGACCTTGTCTTTTAAAATTGAAGCACTTTGTGCGTTAGACCAACCAATGGTAACAGGGTGCTTATTATCTATAGATTTTACTAAATCTATCATGTTTTCTAACCAAGCAATAACGGTCTCTTTTTTTCTAGATTTAAAATCTAAGTTCGGTTCATTTTTAATGTCCCATGCAATAATAGCATTATGATTTTTAAAAGTGTTTACTATTTTTTCTGCGTGGCGCTGGTTCAATGTCCAATTTAATACGGAGTAATCTCCATAAAAATCAAAAAGTGTTAGGACTACTTTTAGATTGTTTTCCTCGGCAGCATCTAAAGTTTGTTTTAATTTTTCAAGTTTTTTAGGATTAACGTTTGCTTTTCCGAAATCGTCATATTGCACAAAAATTCTAACCGAATTTAAACCTGCATCTTTAATAATTTTAAAGTCTTTTGTAATCGTCTCTTTTTCAAACTTATCTCCAAACATATCCCAAGGAGTTGCTTGCGGATAATAATTAATACCTTTAATAATTAAACTATCGGTTTTAATTTCTTGATGCTTAGCTACAAAAGGTTCGTTTTTTGTTTTAACTAAATGCCTAATACGCCAAAAACCATCTTCTAATAAGAGTACAACTTTATAAGTAGAACTTTCGGTCGTTTCTAAAACAAGTGTATTGGCTTTAGAAACACGTTTGTATTCTACAACATCTCTATCTGTAATAACGGCTAATTGCCCATCTTCACTAAAAAAATCTAAAGTAGGGTTATGTCTCAATGTGGTGCACTCTATTGTAACATCCTCAATTGCATTTAGTTTAATAAAATTATAAATATTTTTCCTTGCACTATCTGTATAATAATCTTTAATACCAGCAACCGTATTAGTTTTATAAGCAACTTGTTTTACGTACCAAGCATCTAAATAATCATTTTGTAAGGCATCTAAGTTTTGCTTATCCATTGATCTGCCTTCGTTATTTAAAGGCTCCCAAACCATTTTAGGCAAATACTGATCTATTTTTTTAATTTCTAAATGCAACATTTTACTTCTGTCTGCTCCAGTATTTAAATAACTAAAAAGTGAACTAATACCATAAACCACTAAAGCTATAATAATAACATAAGACGCTATTAAAATGGTTCGTAATATGTTTTTATTAAAACCTACCATAGTTTTTTAGCTTTAAATGTTTTTGCTTTTTTAGCGACTTTTAAGTTAAAACTATAAATCCCGTTTTTAAAAATTTCTGGTTTTAAATTAAAATTAACAAAACCATTAATAGCTGTTTTAGTATAGGTTTTTACTAGCTTTTGTTCTTTATAAATTTGAAGCTTTACCTGTAACCCGTCTGGTATCATTTGTTGCATAAAGCTTTGTAAAGGCCCAACTTTTATTGCTCGATTATTTTCTGAAAAAGCGACTTCAAAATCTATAATTACTTGTTTATAATTTAATATTAAGTTATTACTTTCTGCCATACCATTAACAAAAGCTTTAATGTGCCACGTATCTTCATAATCTGGATGAATTATTTTTGACTGTGCAACGCCTTTAATAGTTATACCTGTAGTTTTTAAAATATTTCCGTCTTGGTTTTTAATAAAAAACGTTACAAATGTGCCATCACTAACCACGTTATCTTGTTTGTCTTTTAATATTGAAGTAATAAATGTGGTTACCTGGTTTCCGTCTGCATAATGATGAGGTCGTTTTGCAAAAATCTTAAAATCTGTTGGTATTGCAGCCCAAACATTAATTGTAAATTCTTTTGAATTTTCTCCTAAACTTTCTGATGAAACTAGCATACGACCACTTTCTCTTTTAGAGTAGATGTTTTTATAAGCAATTAAATTCTTAGTAAATATTTCGTTATTTTCCTCAGAAGCTAAAAACTGATGTTTAGCATTAACTAACGTGTTTGTTGGCACAGGATTATCTAATGAATCTGTTGGAATAACAACTAACATGGTATAATCTGTTCCGCCAGCTTCAATACTTGGTGGTCCAATATAAGTTTCTAGGGTTGCGACTTCGGTTTTTGGATTAATGTTTAATTGCCCCAAAAGTGAAGTATCACCAACAAGTTGCCAATTAACAACACCTATTTTTTTAGTGATGCTTTCTGGAATATAATATTGAAGCATATTGTTTTCTAAAGATGCTGTAACTAAAGTAGAACCGTAACTATTAGAGCAATACAATAACGGTTTTAAATCTTTAGAGGTAAAAAACTTTAAAACTATGATATTGCCAACTTCATACTCGGTTTGTGTAGTTAGTAATTTATAACCAATACCTGTTTCATTTTTTTGCGCAACAGAAACCGAGAATACTAAAATTAAGCTTAAAAGAAATAGATATGTGCGTTTAAACTGCATTAATTTGGGTTTCCTATATACGTATTAATTTCAATTTTAATATAACTAAAGTTGGGGTGTTCAATTTTTTGCAACTGCGTATCACTATGGTTTTTTATTCTATTTGGCACTATTTTACCAGCAATAGCTGCGTTTGGCAAACCATTAACAAAAATATTTTTCATATCATTAGTAATAATATCTACACTCCCTTTTTTTAAAATTTTATATTCAAAATGGTGTTTGCGTTGTTGTCTTATGCCTTCTTTTACAAATAAATGGTCAACCCAAAGCATGTCTTTATTTTTATCGTAATAGGTAATTAATAGTTGCGGTATTGTAATTTCTTGTATGCCGCTATTAAACAGATTACCAGTTACCGTTTCTTTTGTAGCATTAATTGCACTCAACGCTACATTTTTGTATAAATCTGAACCCGATACGTTACCCGCAACTTGCAAATTAAATTTGGTGGGTTGTTCTTCAAACTCAATTGGTGTAAACTCATCTGGGTTAAATGTATCTGGTATAGAGTCTTGTGTTTTAGCCCAAGCAATGCCTTCAAAATTAATCCTAAAACTACTTAATTCTTTGGGCATTAACTTATGTTTAATATGATATTTTGCATTATAAGTTGCCAATTCTTTATTTGCATTATTATATAAAGTGCCTTTTAAAATAACATCTGCCGGCACATTATCTATATTTTGTACTTCACCAATAATTGCATAACTACCGTTGTAATTTACCAATTTAGCAGAAAGCACTTCTAAAACAGGTTGTTTTAAAACATCTTCGTGGTGTGTTTGTTCTGTTGTAATGCGTCGCCGCCCTTGGTTAAAATATGAGGTAATATTATCTGAATACATTTGATCTGGCGGCAAATCATTATTTAAATCATTGGGTTGCAAATACCACTTCCCTTTGCGTTTTGATAACGATTTATAATCTACTTTTTCAATTTTTTCTAAAGGTGTAATCCATTGGCTTGTCACTTTTGCAGAGACGGTACTATCGTTATGTTTAGTGATTTCTGTTTTAATAGCATCCATTTTTGCATAACTACTTAATAAACCGTCAGTTACCGAAATTTCTAGCATATATTGAGCAATTGACAGGTTATTTTTTGGGTCAATTAAGCGGTGTGCTTTCTCAAATTCTTTAAAATCTAGAGCATCGTAATACGCTATTATAGCATTTTCGGGGCTACGTTGCGAATCATTTTTTATATAAAACAAATAAATACCATAACACATTATAATAGCTAAGGTTAAAGACCAAAAATGTGTAAGTCGCAATACGTTTCTAGAAAATTTACTATAATCTGTCGGAAATTTCAAAAAATCTGGTATGGGTTTAATTTCACTTTTTAACATGGTTACCCAAAGCATTTGTATATTTAAAACAAAAGCAATTAAAACGGTTAAAAACGGAATAATTCCCCACATAATTTTTAACCATTTTGCAACGTCTTCTTTTGGCAAAATAGCAGATACTGGCGGAATATTAAGCCGTTCCCAAACCATAATACCATTTTCTAATTGGCGTAAACGTTGCCAACCGCAGAAGTACAAAATAGGATCGTAAAACTTATCGTTAGAAAATATATATTTAAGATTATACTTTTCTGGTGTTGTTAAAAACTGTTGTAATGAGCCTATACCTGCAACACCTTTAAATTTAGAATTTTCTAAACGTTCAATTGGTCGTGTTGTTAACTCTGGCAATCGCCTAGCAGAATGGTAATTCCCATCTACCGTCATTGCATTAGTTTGCGCACTCAACCAAGCCATTTGATCACCAAAACCTAGTGTTAAAAATCGCCATTTATCATGATCATCTTGGTTTAAAAAATTTACGATTGGCAACATCTTTATTTGTTGAGGTTGCGATGGTCTAAAATAATTTAAACTCATTGTAAAAACGACCATAAAAACAAATAACCCTGCTAATATTCCGCCAATAATACGATGATAAATCGCTCCAAATTTTAATTGAATCAGTTCTTTTAAATCTCCATCTACAAAACGATAAGCAAATTCTCCTAATAGGGGTAACGACATTATAGAAGCCCAAAGCGTAAAACGGTCTAAGGTTAATATATTAAATGCTGTTTCCCCAAGTACTTTTAGTGGTATTGGTGTAGTGCCACCAGTTCCTAAAACGGTACAAATAGTTATAGATAAACCAAAAAACAAATAACGTTTACTGTAATATCTATAAAATATATAAGGTAAAAGCACTAATAAAACACCCCAAGGAATTAGAAAAAACACCAGTCCGGAAGATGTGATTTCTAAAAAATTATCTCGAGAACCATGCGGAATTGGGACTTGTGTAATTGGGTTGGCTTTAGAATTGATCCAATACGGTAAAATACAACCTACAATTAATACTAGAGATAATACACCAAAACCAACAATACGTTTAAACAGTTTTAAAAAGCTGTATAAAAAAATTTTGAAGGTTACTAATTTCATTGAGTTAACCTGTTCTCTAGATACATCCATAATAACCATTCCTATTAAAGGAAAGATAAAAAAGACCATTCCGAAGATTGGTGTGACATGATGCGACGTAACCGTTACTGCTATTAAGGACAATGACGTTGCTAAATACCATTTCTTACCTGTTTTTAGCCATAAATAAATCTCTGGCAAAGCGTGCATTAATACCGAAATACCTACAATACTAGGCAACTGCCCAAAAATATGGAGCGTTTCTACAAAAGAAGATGAAAAAACAGCCAAAACTGCGGCATAACCTGCAACTGTTTTATTTGAGGTCATTAATAACGAAAAGCGATAAACTCCTGTAATAAATAATACAATTGCGATAAGAGCCACAGTAAACATTCCAAATTTTAAACCACCAATTAAAGATAGTAACCCAATGGACTGATGTACTAATGGTGGATAACTCTGCACTGTAAAGCCAGTGTACCACTCATAATTCCAAGGTTCAAACCAGCTATTTGCATAATGATCTGCAAAAAATAAGTGTATTAATGCATCATAGGTGGTTTCCAAAGTAAAAAAAATGGAGCTTCCATGAAACGCTAACCCTAAAAGAAGAGCAGAAATTAAGTACTTATTAGTGGTTTCTTTCATTTAAAAAGACATGCTGTAACATATTAGGTCAAAGATAAATAAATAATATGGTGGTTCATTTTTAATTAACTGCATAATTCTACCACTCGCCGACACTTGCCCATAGGTTGAACTAAATATCAATTTTACAAGTGGCTTACTCAGTAAATTTGACCTATCAAAAACAACTAAAAACAACTTAATTATGAAAGTTTTAGCAATAGATGACCAACAATTAGTACTACTGCCTTTACAAAAGCGATTAACAGAACTTGGCTACGAAGTAAAAATTGAAACTAATGCTTCTAAGGGATTAGAAACATACAATTCATTTAGCCCAGACTTAGTTATTGTAGATATTAATATGCCTAAAGTTTCTGGACTAGAAGTTGTAAAATATATTAGAAATGTTGTAAAATCTCAAACCCCAATAATGGTATTATCTGGAGATACAAAAGACGAAACAATTACTGAAGGTTTTGACTTAGGTATTAATGATTATATGAAAAAGCCATTAAGCCTTAACGAAATTAGCGCACGTGTAAAACGATTAATTGGTGCACCTAAGGTATTGAATATGGTGACTAATAGCGATGTTATGATACAAAAACGTTGTGTAGGTGTTGTTATTCCTTGTTATAACGAGGAAGAACGTTTGTTGAGTAATGAATTTATAAATTATATCGACAAAAACTCGGGCTACCATTTGTGTTTCGTAAATGACGGAAGTAAAGACAAAACTTTAGAGATTTTACAAAAGTTACAAAAAGGTAGAGAAGATTTCATTACAGTATATAATTGTGAAAAAAACGGAGGAAAAGCCGAAGCTGTACGTTTAGGAATGCTTCACATGGCAAAGAAAGAAGATTTAGATTATATCGGGTTTTTAGATGCAGATTTATCCACAGACTTAGCGGATTTTGATGATTTAGTAAAGACTATAGAAACATCAGATTTTAAAATTGTGAGTGGGTCGCGTATTGCAAGAATGGGTGCTGATATTACTAAAGAATCTGCAAGAAAAATTATCAGTTTAACTATTAATTTTATAATTCGAAAGATTTTAAAAATGGATTTTAAAGACACGCAATGTGGTGCTAAAATTTTTCATAAAGATGTTATTGACATCGCTTTTCGTAAAAGTTTTGTAACACAGTGGATTTTTGATGTAGAGATTTTTAAAAGAATAAGTATTTATTATGGATTAAAAGAAGCAAAATCTATGCTCTGCGAACAACCATTAAAAAGATGGATTCATGCAGATGGCAGTAAATTATCAATGAAAGATTCATTAAAAATTGTTGGACAATTAGTGCAAATTGCTTTGGTGTACAGGTCAAAAAAAACGACTACTAAAACTGCTACTTCTACTAAATTAAGAATAGTTTAATTGAGATATGTAATGAAACTTGGAATTATAATTATATTTCACAACAATGAAGCTCTAATAAATAAACAGTTATTTATTGAAAAGATAAACCAATCTAAATCTATAGAACTATGTTTAGTAGATAATAATAGTACAGACAAAACGCTACAGTTATTAACAAGTATAAAAGAAGAATGTTCTTCTAATATCTCTGTTGTTGAAATAAAAAAACACACCTCCAAAGATGTCGCTAAACGCGCAGGTGCAAGGTTTATGTTTAATCAATTTAATTTAAAACATATAGGCTTTATTAATGCAGACTCTACTTACCAAGATGAAAAACATCTAAGCGAGTTAATAAAACAGGTGTACTCTAATAAAGATATTATTATAGATTATAATGCAAAAACAATAAGTACATATAATATTAAACCTACGCTATTTAAGTGTATATTTTCAGTAGTAGATTATATCACTAAACTAAAAATAATACCTGCCGTACATTTAGACTAAATTGGTTTTAATTTTGTTTATGTTTTTTTTAGACAAAGAAATTAAAGTATTAAATCATTGTAAAAGCAGTTTTATTAGCTAGCAATTTGGTAACTAACCTTAAAAAAAGATTTAGCATTAAATAGTTGTAGGGTTAAACATTAATCTTTGTTTTTTGAATCTATAATTATAGTTACTGGCCCATCGTTTACTAAACGCACTTGCATATCTGCGCCAAACTGCCCGGTTTGTATGGGTTTACCTAATTCTGTTTGAAGTGTTTCAATAAATTTTTGATATAACGGAATTGCAACATCTGGTTTTGCTGCTTTAATGTAACTTGGTCTATTTCCTTTTTTTGTACTTGCGTAAAGCGTGAATTGACTTACAAGAATTACATCTCCATTGGCCGTTTTTAAAGAGGTATTCATTACACCATTTTCATCAGGAAAAATACGGAGATTTACCACTTTTTTGCACAGCCAATCTATGTCATTTTGAGTATCTTCTTCAACAATACCTAATAATATTAAAAGTCCTGTTTTAATTGCTGCAACTGTATTATGTTCAATTTGAACAGAAGCTTCTAAAACACGTTGTATTACTATTTTCATTATATTAAATACCCAAAGGCAGACTTTTAAATCAATTATTTTTACTGAATACTAATTTCACTTCTCTTCCCAAATATCTGTTCTGTAATGTTCATCTTCACCTTCTATAATTTGAAGGTAGCTTTTATATCTCGAATACGAAACTGCATTAGCCTCTAACGCTTCTTTTACAGCACATTTTGGTTCTTTAACATGAATGCAATTATTAAATTTACAGTTTTGTTTTAGTTTGAAAAATTCCGGAAAATAATCCCCAACTTCTTCTTTTTCCATAGCAACAACCCCAAAACCTTTAATACCTGGTGTGTCTATAATTTTGGCATCAAAACTGAGATCAAACATTTCTGCAAAAGTAGTTGTATGTTGTCCTTGGCTATGCTGTTGAGATATGGCTTTAGTTTTTAAATCTAATATAGGCTCAATAGCATTTACTAATGTAGATTTACCAACACCCGAGTGCCCTGCAAACACACTTACTTTGCCCAACATCATTGCTTTTACCTCATCTATATTTTTGCCCGTTTTGGCAGATATACCAATACACTCGTAACCAATAGCTCTATAGATACTTGCCAAATATTTTACTTCTAACAAAGTATCTTCGTTATATGTATCTACTTTATTAAAAAGCAATACGGTTTTAATGGCATAAGCCTCGGCGGTAACTAAAAATCGATCTATAAAAGTGGTGAACGTTGGCGGATTATCTATGGTAACCAATAGAAAGACTTGGTCTATATTAGAGGCTATAATATGTGTTTGTTTAGAAAGATTTACAGATTTTCTTACAATATAATTTTTGCGTTCTTCTATACGATGAATAACACCTGTTTGGGTATTATTTTTTGTTTCCAGTTCAAATTCTACGTGGTCACCAACAGCTATTGGGTTGGTACTTTTTATACCCGCTAACCTAAAACGTCCTTTTATTCTACATTCATAGAATTTACCGCTTTCTGTTTTTACGGTGTACCAACTGCCTGTAGATTTATATATAGTGCCTGTCATTATGGCAAAGATGGCTATTATTGTTTAATGAGGCAAACACTATTTTTTTAAACTGCATTAATTAATACTAAACAAAATCAATAACAGCATCATAAAACGCTTTAGGATTCTCGGCATGTAGCCAATGCCCCGCATTAGCTATTGTTTTTATTTCAGAATTTGGAAAATGTTGTTTTATCAAAGCTTCGTCGTTTACTCCAATATATTCAGATTTATCTCCTCGTAAAAATAGAGTTTCTTTTTTATAGGTTGCATGTATGGGTAATGCTTCGCCTACCTCCGATATGTTTTCTTTTAAAACTTCTAAATTAATTCGCAAACCTAATTGTCCTTTTTCCACCCAATATAAATTTTTGAGCAAAAATAGGCGCGTACCTAGATCGGTAACATAATAACTTAACACTTTATCTGCTTCACCTCTGCTTTTAATTTCAGAAAAATCTAAACGACTTAAGCCTTCTAAAATGGCATGATGATGTATTGGGTAATATCGTGGAGATATATCTGCAACAATTAATTTTTGCACTAATTCTGGGTATGTCGCTGCAAATAACATGGCTGTTTTACCTCCCATAGAATGACCAAGTAAAACAATATCATTTAGATTATTGATATCACAATAATGCTTTAAATCTTTGACCATTAATTCATAATCAAAATCATCAGAATGAAAACTACGTCCGTGATTGCGTTGGTCTATAAGGTGAATTTCAAAATTAGATTCTGAAAACTGTTTCCCTAAGGTTTTCCAATTGTCTCCCATACCTAAAAACCCATGTAAAATTACAAAAGGTTTTCCTTCTCCTAATTTGTTGGTGTGTAATAGCATGTTATTTTTTATTGCTAAAGGTTTTTCTCTTGCAAAGACACAACGTTTTTATTGCATAAAATTGTGTAACTATTTTCTCTGCGACTTTGCGACTTTTTTTATTTCAATCTATGCAAATACATCTGCACCACATTCTCAATGCCGAGATACAAACTCTCCGATATTAGTGCGTGCCCAATAGACACTTCTAGCAAACCTTCAATATTATCTTTAAAAAATTTTATATTATCTAAAGACAAATCGTGCCCTGCATTAACGCCTAGTTGTAATTTATTTGCCAGTTTAGCACATTCTGCATACGGTTTTATCGCTTCCTTATTTCCTAAACTAAATTGATGCGCAAAGGCTTCGGTATATAATTCTATTCGGTCAGTTCCTGTGGCTTTTGCTCCTTCAATTTGTTTTAAGCTAGGATCTACAAAAATAGAGGTTCTAATGTTATTAGCCTTAAACTCATTAATCACCTCCACTAAGAAATCCTTATGTTTTATAGTGTCCCAACCCGCATTAGAAGTAATGGCATCAATAGCATCGGGCACCAAGGTAACTTGCGTAGGTTTTAACTCTAAAACCATATCTACAAATTTTTTAATAGGATTACCTTCAATATTATACTCAGTATAAACTTCTGGTTTTAAATTGTAAGCATCTTGGTAACGAATATGACGCTCGTCTGGTCTTGGGTGAATCGTTATACCTTCTGCACCAAATCGCTGTACATCTTTTGCAAATTGCACCACATTTGGCACATCACCGCCTCTACTATTTCGTAAGGTTGCAATCTTATTTATATTAACGCTTAATTTTGTCATTTATAATCTGTTTGAAATACAAAAATACGAAGTAAGGCAACTCGTTTACCGTTATTTTTAATTAATTTGCATTACATTTAACATCCATTATGCAATTACAAAATTATATTATAAACGATATAAAACCCTTAAATATCACTGATAAAATAAGCGATTTAAAATTGCTTTTTAATCAATTAACCTATTCTCATATTCCTGTTAAAACTAATGGGGTTTATTTGGGTTGTGTTTCTGAAACCGATGCACATTGTTTTGAGGGCAAAGCATCTTTACAAGATTGCAGCCATGCAATTGATCATTTTTTTGTAAAATCTGCAACCAACTGGCTAGATGTGCTAAAGGCTTTTGCTCAAAACAACACCAACATTATGCCAATTTTAGATGCACAAAATACCTATATTGGATATTATGAACTCAGTGATATTATCCATTTATTTAATGAAACCCCATTTTTTGCTGAGCCTGGCGGCATTTTAATTATTGAGAAAGGATTAAACGATTATTCTTTTAGTGAAATTAGCCAAATTGTAGAATCTAATGAAGCCAAATTATTAGGTGCTTTTATTTCTGAAACAAATGGTCATTTAATACAAATAACACTAAAAATTGGTAATGCAGGTTTAAATGATGTGATACAAACGTTTAGACGATATGATTACGAAATTATTTCTGGTCATGAAGAAGACACCTATATAGAAAGTTTAAAAAAACGCTCACAATATCTAAATAAGTACCTAAATATTTAAGCATGAAAATAGCTATTTACGGTCAGGATTATTTAAAAGAAACAACTCAAAAAGCTGCAGAACAACTTCTTGAAGTGTTACTACAAAAGAAAGCTACAGTTTTTTTTGAAACTGCTTTTTTTAAAATTCAAAATACAACGGTTCAAAATAATTCTGCAATTAAAACCTTTAGCACGTTAGATGCTAGTTTTAATTTGTTAATTAGTATTGGTGGCGATGGCACAATTTTAAGAGCCGTTACCTATGTTAAAGATTTAGGAATACCAATTGTTGGCATTAACACAGGGCGATTAGGGTTTTTAGCAACCATACAAACCGATGCCATTGCGTCTGCAATAACACAGTTTTTTAAAGGAAATTATAAAATCTCTGAGCGTTCATTATTATGTGTTAACACAGAACCTAAGCACAGTGCTATTTTAGAAACAAACTTTGCTTTAAACGAGGTTACACTAAGCCGAAAAAACACAACCTCAATGATTACGGTTTCTACGTATTTAAATAATGAATATTTAACATCGTACTGGGCAGATGGTTTAATATTAGCCACACCAACAGGTTCTACAGGGTATTCGTTGAGTTGTGGTGGCCCAGTCATTATGCCCGAATCTAAAAACGTTGTCATTACACCTATTGCACCACACAATCTAAGTGCGCGCCCATTAGTAATACCAGATCATACGGAAATAACACTAAGCGTAGATGGTAGAGAAGATCAGTTTTTAATGTCGTTAGACTCTAGGATAGTTACACTACCAAACACCACAAAAGTTACAGTAAAAAAAGCAAATTTTGTTATTAAAATGGTAAAATTATTAGATGAAAACTTTATAGACACCCTACGAAAAAAACTACTTTGGGGAGAAGACCGCAGAAATTAGTATCTGGCTATAATTAGCTTGTTACTAAACAATAAATAACGCTAAAAAGTGTTTATCAGTTAAGACTATAATACCAAATTGGTAGAGCTAGTCATAATTGTTATATTTGCAAACTTTTAAAAATTTATGAGGTATTTAATCTTAACCCTAATTGGTCTATTTACGTTACAAAATACTAGCGCTCAAATCTATGAAGTTGGTGTTTTTGCTGGTGGAAGTAATTTTATTGGAGATGTTGGTGCTACAGATTATATTGCACCAAACCAGCTTGCAGCTGGCGCATTATTTAAATGGAACAGAAGTCCAAGACATTCATTTAGAGCCTCAGTCATTTTTTCAAACTTAAAAGGGGTTGATAATTTATCTGACGATCCTAGACGTATTAAGAGAGATTACAGTTTTAAAACCAATGTTATAGAAATTTCCGCAGGTATGGAATTTACGTTTTTAGATTTCGATCTTCACTCTCAAGGATTCTTAGGCACACCATACCTATATTCGGGCATTTCTGTTCTTAATCACGATAATTATTATTTTCAACAAAACCGATACGTATCTGAGCAAACAAACAGTTGGGCTTATGGCATACCTATAGTATTAGGATATAAAGCTCGCCTATCTAATCATATAATTTTAGCCGCAGAGATTGGCGCACGCTATACATTCTCAGACGAGTTAGATGGCAGTGTACCAGACTCTAGAGACAGAGCATCGTTGCGTTTTGGAAACACAAATAGTAATGATTGGTATGTATTTTCTGGAATTACATTAACTTACACCTTTGGTAGAAAACCATGCTTTTGCAATTTTTAAATGAATTTAATAGAACAAATCAATAAAGACAATTTACCAAACCACATTGCAATTATAATGGATGGCAACGGACGTTGGGCCAAACAAAAAGGCTTAATGCGCGTAATGGGGCACGAGAGCGGAGCTAATTCTGTAAGAGAAACCATTGAGGCTTGTGGTAAACTAGGCATAAAAAACCTAACGCTTTACGCATTTTCTACTGAAAACTGGAACCGACCAAAACTAGAGGTGCAAACATTAATGAAACTTTTAGTTAAAACTTTAAAAAAAGAAATAAAAGGCCTTAATAAAAATAACATAAAACTAGCTGCAATAGGTAACTTAAGCGATTTACCAAAAAAAGTACACCAAGAACTTTTAGGGGTCATTGAAAACACAAAACACAACACAGCAATGACATTAACCTTGGCATTGAGCTATGGCTCTAGAGAAGAAATTGTTAATGTTATAAAAGAATTGTCTGTTAAAGTTAAAAATAATATAATTTCTGCGGAAAGTATTGACGAATCCATTATTAATAAGCATCTTTACACGCAAAATTTACCAGACGTAGATCTGCTTATTCGTACAAGTGGAGAACAACGTATTAGTAATTTTTTGCTATGGCAAATTGCCTATGCTGAACTATATTTTACAGATGTTTTATGGCCAGATTTTAAAAAAGAAAATCTGTATGAAGCGCTCATAAATTATCAAAACAGAGAACGAAGATTTGGAAAAACAAGCGAACAACTTACCTAATAAAAGCATATTGAAAACATTTACTAAACTCATCTTTACGGCATTATTCTTTATCTGCGCATTTAGTACAAATGCCCAAGTAGAAGGCGGTAAAAAATACGTAATTAACGACATTTCTGTAACAGGAAACACCAATTTTAGTGCACAAACTATTATTGCATATTCTAAATTGAGAAAGGCAGAAGAAATTCAAATTGGTGGCGAAAAAATTGCAAATGCAGTAAAAACACTATGGAAATCTAATCTTTTTAGTAGCATTGATATCTATCTTATAAATATAGACGGCAGTACAGCAGATTTAGAAATAAAACTTATTGATCTACCAGAACTAAAAGACTTAGAAGTTAAAGGTGTAAAAAAAGGCAGAATAGAAGAAATTGCCAATGAAAACAACCTTAAAACAGGTGTAAAAGTTACCGAAAACCTAATAGCTACAACAAAAAATTACTTAACAAATAAGTACAAAAAGAAAGGTTTTCTTAACACTAAAATAAACGTTATTACCTCTCAAGTTATAGATTCTGTTGAAAAAGAGCGTGTTAATATGCTTGTTAAAATAGACAAAGGGCAAAAGGTAAAAATAAAAACCATTAATTTTGAAGGGAATGAAAAACTAAAAGACAAAAAACTTCGTAAAGCCATGCGTAATACGAAGCAAAAAAATCTAATTAGAATTTTAAAACGTTCAAAATATATAGAAGAAGATTACAAAACAGATTTAGTAAGTATTGTTGATAAATACAAAGAAAATGGATACAGAGATGCACGAATCATTTCAGACTCTATCATCTACAATAACGACAAAACCATTAGTTTAAATATTAAGTTAGAAGAAGGTGAAAAATACACCTTTGGTAACATTGCTTTTGTTGGTAATACAATATACAGCGACAGGCAATTAGCAAGTATTTTAAAGCTAAAAGAAGGAGACACTTATAATGGTGTAGAATTAAGAGAACGTATTGCAGATGAAACTAAACCAGATGCTAACGATTTAACCAATGCCTATCAAAATTTTGGGTACATGTTTTCTACTATAAACCCCGTAGAAGTTAGCGCAGATGGCAATGTAATTGACATGGAAATTCGTATCTCTGAAGGTAAACCCGCCTATTTTAATAATGTTAAAGTAAAAGGTAATGATGTTACCAATGACCATGTAATATATAGAGAAATACGCACACGCCCAGGAGAACTATACAGCAAAGCAAATATTATTAGAACCATAAGAGAACTAGGACAATTAGGGTATTTTGATGCACAACAAATTGCACCAAATATTAAAAATCCAAATCCTGTAGATGGCACTTTAGATATTGAGTACGAAGTTGTAGAACAAGGCTCTAGCCAAATACAATTACAAGGTGGTTATGGTGGAGGTGGCTTTATTGGTACATTAGGGTTATCTTTTAATAATTTTGCTATAAAAGATATCTTTAAGAAAGAAGCATACAAACCAGTACCAAGAGGCGATGGGCAAAGCTTAGCTTTGCGTTTACAAGCAAGTCAGTTTTTTCAAACTTATAGCTTCTCATTTAGTGAGCCTTGGTTTGGTGGTAAAAAACCTTACCAAATGTCAACATCACTTTCGCATTCTAGACAATTTTTGTTCGATCCTCAAACACGTAGAGCAGATAAAAGCAGACGATTTAATATTACTGGTTTAACCGTTGGTTTAGCAACTAGGCTTTCTGTACCCGACGATTATTTCTCATTATCGCATGCTTTAAGTTACCAACATTACGATCTTCAAAACTATAATACAGGTTTATTTACCTTTGGCGATGGTACATCTAACAACTTATCTTATACCGTAGGTTTAACTAGAAATAACTTATATAACGACCCTATATTCCCAACTGGTGGTTCTAACTTTTCTGCATCAGCAAAATTCTCATTTCCATACTCATTAGTAAATGGAGTCGATTACGATGCGTTAAAAGAAGAAAGAGATGGGTTAGATGCCACTAACCCAGACGATTTTGCACGTATTGGAGAAATAGATCAAGAACGTTTTAAGTGGTTAGAGTTTTATAAAGTAAAATTTAAAGTAGATTGGTACACATCGCTAACAAAAATTGGCAATAACGATTTAGTTTTAAAACCAAGTATGGAGTTTGGCTTTTTAGGAGCTTATAATGCGGCAAGAGGTGTTATTCCTTTTGAGCGTTTCTTTGTAGGTGGTGATGGATTGGGTAATTTTTCATTAGATGGTAGAGAAGTCGTACAATTACGTGGCTACCCTAACCAATCGTTATCATCTCAAGATGGTGGTTCTATTTACAATAAGTTTTCTTTAGAATTGCGCTACCCTATTACCTTAGGCGCACAAGCAAAAATATATGCCTTATCCTTTTTAGAAGCAGGATCTTCTGTTAACGATTTTAAAGACTTCGACCCTTTTAATCTTAATAGATCTGCTGGTTTAGGACTACGCATATTTATGCCAGCCTTTGGGTTATTAGGTATTGATTTTGGGCGTCGTTTTGATGATATACCAGGAACACCAGGATCTAAGGGTAATTGGGAAACTCACTTTATAATTGGACAACAATTTTAAGTTTGGCACGATATTTTCTAATAGTTTAATAAGAATTTCATTAAGGTCTTAAAATTTTTAAGAATATATTTCGTTAATTTGAAATATAGTAACATTTATTAAATAAACATTTAGTTTTAAAAATGTCTCAAAAAATTAAAAACATAGTAACAATGAAATTTAAAGTTCTTTTTTTACTGGCAATATTATTAACTAGCTTTAGCTTAAGTGCGCAACGTGGAGTAAGACTTGGTTATATAGATACTGAATATATTTTAGAAAATGTACCAGAGTACAAACAAGCCAACGCTCTATTAGACAAAAAAGTAACACAATGGAAATCTGAAGTTGAAAAACGTTTGGCTGAAATTGATTTGAAAAAAAAGGAACTCGAAAACGAGAAAATACTTTTAACCAAAGAACTTTACGACGAGCGATTTGAGGATTTATCTTTTGATGAAGCCGAAATTATTGACTATCAGCAAAAGCGTTTTGGACCTAATGGCGATTTAATGATTCAAAAACGTCAATTAATCGAACCTATACAAGATCAAATTTTTGCTGCCGTACAAGAAATAGCCGAATTAAAGAAGTTCGACTTTATTTTTGATAAATCCGCAGATGTCGTTATGCTATATGCCGCAGAACGTTACGATATTAGCGAGCAAGTTTTAAGAACCATTACAAGAACATCTAAACGTGCACAAGCCAAAAACAAAAAAGAGCGTAAAGCCTTAGAAGCTGAAGCCGTTGTACCAGAAGTAGATAAAGCTAAAGATGCTCGTAAAAAAGCCCTAGATGACAAACGTGCTGCAGCAGAAAAAAAAGCAGAAGATCGAAGATTACAGCGTATAGAAGCTGCTAAAAAACGAAAAGAAGAACAAGACGCAGCTAGAGCAGCAAAACGAAAAGAAACTGCAGAGCGCAGACAAAAAGCTTTAGATGCCAAAAAGAATAAAGCCCAACCCGCTAAAACAACTGGCGACAGTACAGAAACAAACGCAACAACTTCTAAGACTGCCGCAGAAATTTTAGAAGAAAAACGTTTGCAAAAAGCAAAAGAAAGAGAAGCGCGTAAAAAAGCGTTAGACGACAGAAAAAAGAAAGCCTTAGAAGCAAAAAGAAAAGCTAGAGAAGCGCAATTAAAAAAGAGAGATTCTATAGCTAAAGCAAAAAAAGAAAAAAATAATTAAATAAATCTATAACACACATAATACAAATTAAAAAAAATGAAAAATTTTAAAACTTTATTATTAGCAACTGCCCTTTTTATTGGTGCAACAAGTTTAACAGCAGCTCAAAGCAAAGTTGCTCATATTAACACGCAAGAGTTAATACAATCTATGCCAGCGTTTAAACAGGCACAAGCAGAAGTTGAAAAACTTGGCAAAACATACGAAACAGAAATACAAGCTTCTGCAAAAGAACTACAAGATAAGATGAAACTTTACGATTCTCAGGCAGGTTCTCAAACTGATGCAGAAAACAAAAAACGTGTAGCAGAAGTACAAGGTATGGAACAAAGTATCCGTCAGTACCAAGCACAAGCACAACAAGATTTGCAGAAAAAAGAATTTGACAAACTAAAGCCTATTACAGAAAAAGCTAAAGCTGCAATACAAAAAGTAGCTAAAGCACAAGGTTTTCAGTACGTACTAGATGCCACTACATTAATAGTTGCAGACGGAAAAGATCTTATGGCAGATGTTAAAAAAGAATTAGGTATCTAATAATTCTACTTAAAATAATACCCTTAAAAGTCGCTTAGTAATAAGCGGCTTTTTTATTTTTGTACTAATGTGTAACAAACCTATTGGCATATTCGATTCTGGTATTGGTGGTACATCTATCTTTAAAGAGATTAATGCACTGCTGCCTAATGAAAACTGCATCTATTTAGCCGATAGTAAAAATGCCCCTTATGGCAATAAGTCTAAAGAAGAAATACTTCAACTCAGCATTAAAAACACCGAGTTACTAATTAATAAAGGTTGCAAACTCATAGTTGTGGCTTGCAATACGGCAACTACAAATGCCATAGATTATTTAAGAAAAAACTACACTATTCCCTTTATTGGTATTGAACCTGCCATAAAACCAGCAGCGCTGCAAACACAGACAAAAACTATTGGTATTTTAGCAACTAAAGGCACTTTAAGTAGTGATTTATTTTATAAGACAACCGATTTGTATGCAAATAACATTACAGTTATTGAGCAAATTGGCGAAGGTATTGTACCCCTTATTGAAGCTGGTAAATTAAACTCTAAAGCGCTGTACAAATTGCTAAGCACATATCTAAAACCCATGATAAAGCAAAACATAGATTACTTAGTGCTAGGGTGTACGCATTATCCTTATCTTATACCAATGCTTAATAAAATGCTACCAAAACACGTAAAGATTATAGACTCGGGTTTGGCAGTTGCCAAACAGACACAGTCCGTTTTAGCTTTAAGTAATGTTTTAAATGCAACTCATAATGTGCCTAAAATAAAACTCTATTCAAACAAAAATACTGATGTCTTAAATGCAATTTTAGACTATAAATTTGAAGTTGACTATTTAGATTTTTAAGATTTACTGACTATTAATACCAACTCGAATATTCTAAATAATTGTTGGCAATTCTATTTATTTCACCCGAAATTAATGCTTTGCTAATATCTTTAACTTTTTTAGCAGGAATACCTGCGTAAATATTCCCAGATGCTACAATTGTATTTTTAGTTACTACTGAACCAGCTGCAATAATACTATTGCTTTCTATAACGCAGTCGTCCATAATAATACTTCCCATACCAATAAGCACGTTATCTTTTATAGTACACCCATGTACAATAGCATTGTGCCCAATAGATACATTATTACCTATTGTGGTTGGCGATTTTTGGTACGTTGCATGTATTACGGCTCCATCTTGTATGTTTACTTTATTTCCTATCTTTATATAATGAACATCTCCTCTAATAACTGCATTAAACCAAATACTGCATTGCTTGCCTAATGTTACTTCGCCTACTATTGTGGCATTTTCTGCTATAAAGCAGTCGTCTGGTATTTGAGGTTGTTTTCCTTTAACTGATTTTATTAGTGGCATACTTTTATTTTTTTTGTAAAAAGGAATTTTATAAAAAGAATCCTTTTCTATTAATTATAGTGCTTTGTTAAATGTAATGAGTAAAAAATGTAATTTTGAGCTTATGTTTATTGGTGTTTGTATGTGATTAGTTGCGTGTAAATAAGCACGAAATTCTCGGATTACAACTGAATTTAAACATATAAAAAAGCCAGTGAATTAAGCACTTGACTGTATTTAATTATACACAGTGTTTTATTTTCGTGCATTTTTCCACAAACTTGCTAGCGTTCGCAGAGGCATACGCTGCCTACAATTTTTAGTATGTAACGGATAAAGCGAATTGCAAATGTGCATAGCTTTAGCGTTAGATTATCCGTTCACAAATATATGATTCGTAAATAAAGTGTGTGGTGCACTCACTAAATTTATATCAAATTTCAACGATGGTTCAACTCTCGAACTCGCATTGTGTATTCTAAACGATATTTGCCAACCTTCATTCAAAGAAACCAGCAATGTAGTTGTTGAGTTTTTTTGATAAACAATTTCTATTAACCTTGTCGGTAATTTCAATTTGGGAATCTTTGCCTTTGGTTTTATTTTTTCAAAAGGTAAATTCAAAGTACCATGTAAATTGTATGCTTGAATTTCAACTTTCTTTTTGCCTTTAATTACTTTATAAAAATCTTGATTTCCGATTAAATACTGAACTAAACTCTCTGCTACAATGTTTGGATTTTCTTTATCTAAACGAAGTAATTCTTTTCTAAAAGCATCTAAAATTGGTAAATACACAACTTGGTGCATGTTTTCAATAGAAGTCCATTTCGTTGATTTATCTTTTGCTCTTAAATCTAAAAGCATATCAAAAATAGGATTAACTTCATTAAAATAATTATCTGAACAAGAAACACCTAACCATTTTTTTCCAAAGTTAATTTTGTTAGACAGCCTTGAATGTTTAACTGCTCTGTGATTATTCTTTGCTGAAATTCCAATTTCCCATTTTTGTAACGAGCGAATTAACAAAACATCTCTAACATCTCCTGTTTGTCCAGCTTGGTCACTAACCAACTCTAAAACCAAAACATCATCTTCGTTAACTCCATTTGACAACCTTGGTTCAATATCGATAAGAAAGTTAATAGATGCACTCGCAGTTATTCTAAAAGTGTCTTGTTCAGATTCGTTGAAACTATCAAAAAAGCCTTTAGCTGTTTTATAAGGTTCATTTTTCATTATTGAAACGCTCGTAATATTTTTTAAACGTTCGTAAAATTCAATAAGTAAAGCATATTCAAAAGCTTTACCGTTTACAGTTTGACTTGCCATATATTATGATAACGTGTTTTCTAATTCCATTTTTCTTTTGGAAACTGGTTTTCTTTTCTTTTCTGCATTCTCAATTTGTAACTTTATACTTATGGCAATATGTTTAGCAAGATTGACAGGAACTGCGTTTCCAATCATTTTATATCCAGCTGCAATATGATTATAATAAAAAATAAAATCATTCGGGAAAGTTTGAATTCTCGCACATTCTCTAACACTTAATCTACGATATAAATCTTCTTTTCCAGGAACGAAAATACGTTTATTTTGTTCTACAAATTTCATTTTCGGTGCTTGTGGATGAATTGGTGCGTGTCGTCCACCTGCTTGGATTGTATAAGATTGCTCGTCCCAACTTCGCACTCTGTTTCTTGACATAAACATAGATGAAAAACCTCCAATCATATATTCGTGATTTGGAACTCTACAATTTTCCTTATTTGTTTTGTTTCCTTCTTTAGCAGGAACAACTGAATTTTGCAAATCAGTAATTTTTTGTTCAAGAGTTACTTTTTCTTTTAGTGGTTTTGGAAACTCAAATTTAAAATCAAGGTCTTCTCTAATACCAACAAAAAATACTCTT